>JAGVYO010000021.1 GCA_018303225.1 Candidatus Woesearchaeota archaeon | reverse complement strand
GCAGTAAGGCCCTTTGAATTCCTGATGAGGATGTACACTCTTCCTCTGTACAAAGAGCTTGACCCTACCTTTTTCCTTTTCATGAGCTTTCCCCTGCTGTTCGGCTTCATGCTGGGCGACATGGGATATGGCCTGACATCATTAATTCTTTTCTGGTTATTGAAGAAAAAATTTCCTCAGGCAAGGGCTTTCTTTGACACACTCCTATTTGCATCCTTAGCCACAATTTTTTTCGGCGCATTATTTGGTGAATTTTTTGGGGAAGAAGTGTTATTCGGCTATGAATTGCCCCACATCCTGAGCCGTACCCATCAGATGATGGCATTGTTGGTATTGGCGATTGCCGTGGGTGTTGTGCATGTCAACGCAGGTCTTATTGCGGGGTTCTTCAATGCGAAAAAAGCGCACGGCTTCAAGAAAGCCTTCTTTGAGAAGCTCAGCTGGATTGTCCTGCAGGCCGGGGTCGCGCTGCTTGCCTTATCGCTGACAAAGACGCTTGCCCTGCACTGGAGCATCGGTGCTGCGATCATCGCATTGGCCGTTGTTTTCCTCTACCTTGGGGAAGGCATCAACGGATTGGTCGAATTGCCGGGCATCTTCAGCAACATCCTTTCCTATGCACGATTGATGGCCATCGGTCTGGCTTCGGTGCAATTAGCTCTTGTCATCAACGAATTTGCCAAGGAGTTTTTCCATGCCGGCGGCATCTCTATCGTATGGGGCGTCCTGCTGCTGGTCATCGGCCACGTCATCAATCTGGCCGTAGGCTTGCTGGGAAGTTTCCTGCATTCGCTGCGATTGCATTACGTCGAATTTTTTACAAAATTTTTTAAAGGCGGAGGGACGCCTTTTCAGGCTTTTGGTGTAAAAACACAAGGAGGATGAGAATATGGCAGTAGATATCAATACAGGTCTGATTGCGCTGGGTGCAGCCGCAGCCATTGGCGTGAGCGCCATCGCCGCCGCCATGGCAGAGAAGACCATCGGTGCCGCCGCTGTAGGTGCAATGGCAGAAAAGGAGGAGCTGTTCGGAAAAGGGCTTATCCTGACCGTTATCCCGGAAACCATTGTCATTTTCGGCCTCGTCATCGCCATCATGATTATCGGGATGGCAGGCGCAGCGTAATTTTGTAATTTCAAGAAAAGCGAAAAATGGGACTCGAAGAAGTACAAAAGGAGATACTGGCCAAAGCCAAGACCGACGCCGGCAGGGTGCTGGCCGAAGCATTTGCAGAAGCCGACCGGCTAAGGAAAGAGTCGCAGCAGCAGTTTAAGGACTACACAAAGCAGCGCGAAGCCGAGAAGCAAAAATCGTTGGAGATGCTGCGGCGTATGCACGATGCGCAGCTGCAGACCGAGATGAAGATGCATCTCATGGACGCACGCAGAAAATGGATCGAAAATGCCTTCGGGGAAGTCCGAAAAAAACTGAAGAACTTGCCGGACAAGCAGCGGAAGGAGCACCTCCAAAAGCTGCTGAAGCGGGCAGCCAACGAGATCGATGTCGGCACGGTCTACTGCGCACCGATGGACAAAAAGGCAATCACCGGCTATACTGTAAAAGAAAACGAGATGCTAGGTGGCCTCATCGCAGAGACCAGTGACCGGACCGTCCGGGTGGATTATAGCTACGAGACCATGCTGGCGCAGCTCCAGGAAAACAAGCTGGCCGAACTGAACAAGATACTTTTTGGATAACATGCAGGCACTCTTGATGAAAAAGCAGGAAACGAAGAAGATCCAATTAGGCACGTATCCCTACACCTACGTGCGCACCGTAGTCATGCGCACCCTGCTCTTCAAAAAAGAAGATTACCAGAAGATGCTCAAGATGTCCTTTTCCGAGATTGCCCGATACTTGCAGGATTCGCAGTACCGCAGCGAGATTGACAAGCTGGCCCCCCTCTATCGGGGAGCAGCCTTGGTGGAACAGGCGTTGAACCGCAATATGGCCCATATGCTCACGAAGCTGAAGCGCATCTCGCCCGAGGAATTGGGAAAGCTGATCGGCATATATCTGAAGCGCTACGATGTCTATAACCTCAAGACCCTTTTCCGTGCACGGTTCACCAAAGCCGATGAGAACGCCCTGGATGCACTGCTGATTCCGGCTGGCGAATTGGATCGGCAAAAGCTGAAGGAATTGTTCCATAAAAATTCAGAAGAAGCCATCCTCCGCGAATCCAAGCTCCTTCCGTTCAAGGAAGCAGAGCGCGCCCTGCAGCGTTTCCAGCACGTTCATCCGGCATCTTACGGATGCCAAAAGCGTAGAGGAGACATTGGCCATGGTGGAAAAGAAGTATCCGGCTGTAAAGGAAGCTGTTAAAAAATACCACGAGCAGAATTCGTTGATTCCGGTAGAAACCGCGCTTTACAATCACCTGCTGAAAAAATCCCTCCTGCTGCAGCACCAGCATCCGTTGTCCGTAGACGTGATTTTGGGATACATGTTTGCCAAAGAGATGGAGACCAGGAATCTCAATGTGCTGGTAAAGGGGAAACAGATGGGCATGGACGAGGCATTTATCGAGCAGCAGCTGGTGGCATGATGGCAGAATTGGCAGTGGTCGGCAGGGAACAGTTCGTGGTGGGGTTTCAGCTGGCGGGCATCCGCACCATCTTCCAGCCCGGCGATGATCCCTACAGGACCTTCCAGGAGATCCGTGCCAACAAAAACATCAGCGTGGTCATCGTGGACGAGGACGTGCTGAACAGGCTGGACCTGCATGACCGCAGCGAAATCGAAGATTCCGTGAATCCGGTGTTTGTCCCGCTTTCCGAGGAAGCCTCGCAGGAAAACCTGCGGCGGCTGATCCGAAAATCCGTAGGCGTAGATTTATGGGAGCAAAAGTGATTGGGTGATTTCAAAATGACACAAGAAGGAAAATTGTACAGGATTGCAGGCCCCGTCGTCGTGGCCAAGGGCATCCAGGCCCGGATGTATGACGTGGTGCGTGTGGGAAATGAAGGGCTGATGGGCGAGGTCATCCAGATAAGGGGTGACATGACCGTCATCCAGGTGTATGAAGATACCTCCGGCCTGAAGCCCGGCGAAAAAGTGACGAACACAGGCCAGCCGCTGAGCGTGCAGCTCGGCCCCGGGCTGTTGACCAGCATCTATGACGGCATCCAGCGGCCATTGCCTGTATTGCAGAAGCAGATGGGTGATTTCATCAAGCGCGGCGTCTATGCCGACGGCTTGGATGCGAAGAAGAAATGGGATTTTAAGGCAACGGCAAAAAAAGGAGATAAGGTGTCCGGTGGATCCATCATCGGCGAAGTTGAGGAGACAGAAGGCCTTGTCCAAAAAATCATGGTTCCGCCAAATGTGGGCGGCACCCTCAAAGAGATCAAGTCCGGCAGCTTTACCGTAAAAGAGACGGTTGCTGTACTGGATAATGGTATAGAAATCAAATTATCCCATTATTGGCCAGTTCGTCTGCCGAGGCCGGTGAATAAAAAGCTGACACCCGAAGTGCCCTTGGTTTCAGGACAGCGCATTTTTGATGCACTCTTCCCGTTGGCCAAAGGCGGCGTGGCAGCCATTCCGGGCCCGTTCGGAGCCGGAAAATGCATCACCGGAGAAACAAAGATTTTTGTCAACGGAGAACTTAGGCCGATTGAAAATGTATTTGAAACCGCCGATGGTGAAGCAGCTGTCCATGGGAATGAAACAATAATCCAACTAGCCAAACCTCTCAAAATACAGACATTTAATGGGGAGAGGATAGTTGAAGCGCTGGCAACCCACATCTATAAAGGCAAAACCAGCAGAATAGTGAAAATCAACACACGGTCCGGGAAAGAGGTAAGGCTCACTCCGGTGCATAAACTGTTTAGGCTGGATGAGGGGCTCACTATCGGAGAAATAGAAGCGCAAAATCTTTCAGAAGGGGATTTCATCATTTCTCCCAGAAAGACGGATTACAGCGGCGAATACCAGCCCATTTCTTTCAGTTATAAGCCAAAGAGATTCCACAACAAAGTTTCCATCCCTGGAGTACTTACGGAAGAATTTTCTGAATTCGTGGGCTATGTTATGGCAGATGGAATGATAAAGGGCTTCAGAACTGTTCACTTTTTCAATAAAAAGGATAAACTGAGACAGCGATTCAAATTCCTTTTGAAAGAGCTGTTTGGCCTTGAAGGAAAAGAATATTGGGCAAGGACAGTGGAAGCCGTGCAAACAGGATCCATTATCCTGGCAAAACTTCTTGAAAGCCTGAATATGCCCCTGATGAAAAAATCCAGGAATGTCGATATTCCCAAGCAGCTTCTGGTGTCTCCGGTTTCCGTAATTAAGAGTTTCCTTGTGGCATACATAAGCTGTGACGGACATGTCGGAAAAAAGGAAATAGAAATAGCAACCGCAAGCGCAAAGATGAAAGATTCACTGGCATACTTGTTGCTCCGTTTGGGTGTTCTCAACAGAACCAGAACCAAGCTGGTGAATGGGGTCCAATACTACCGAGTTTTCATACCCAAAAGGGAAGCAATCAAGATACACCCCTACTACGACCAGAGTTTCTATTACAATTCAAATGATATAGTTCCCATGACATCCACACTCTTCAGGGAACTCTTGGGGGAAACAAAACCATTTGCTCTTGAAAAGGAGGGCATATCCACTGCTGCCTACTATGTCAACCAGAACATGACGGCTCAAACACTGCAGAAAGTTGCATCCAAACTTCAAAACGCTCAATTGACGAAATTCGCATCTGCTTTGGATTATATCTTTTGCGATGAAATTCTGGATGTTGAAATCATCGACAAGGATATGGATGTCTATGACATCACTGTTCCGGAAACGCATAACTTTGTGGGTGGCAACACTCCAATGATTCTGCACAACACGGTAGCCCAGCAGACCTTGGCGAAATGGTGCGACGCAGAAATCATCGTCTATGTCGGTTGCGGCGAGCGCGGAAACGAGATGACCGAAGTGCTGAAAGAGTTCCCGGAACTTACAGACCCGAAAAGCGGGAAGCCGCTGATGAATCGTACGGTATTGATTGCCAACACCTCGAATATGCCGGTTGCTGCACGAGAAGCCTCTATCTATACCGGCGTTACGATTGCCGAATATTACCGGGATATGGGTTACAATGTAGCGGTCATGGCCGACTCTACCTCACGGTGGGCCGAAGCCATGCGGGAAATCTCGTCACGACTGGAAGAGATGCCCGGTGAAGAAGGATATCCGGCTTATCTGTCTACAAGACTGGCTGAATATTACGAGCGCGCCGGCCGTGTCATTCCGTTGGGGACAAAGCAGGAAGGCTCGGTCACGCTGATTGGAGCAGTCTCTCCACCCGGCGGTGACTTTTCAGAGCCTGTTACCCAGGGAACATTGCGGGTCGTAAAGACCTTCTGGGCACTGGATGCAAAACTGGCGCAGCGACGCCATTTTCCATCGATCAACTGGCTCACCTCGTATTCCTTATATCTGGATACGCTGGAACCGTGGTTTAAGCAGCACGTGGCCTCAGATTGGCGGCTGTTGATTTCAGAAATTTCTGCCATCCTTCAGGAAGAAGACAAGTTGCAGGAAATCGTGCAGCTGGTAGGCTCGGACGCATTGCCCGAGAAGCAGCAATTGACGCTGGAAGTGGCTCGTCTGATCCGCGAATCGTTCCTCCAGCAGAACGCCTTCCACGACGTGGATACCTACTGTGAATTGAAGAAGACGCACCTCCTGATGAAGATCCTCTTGCTGTACCGCAAATTGGCCTACGAAGCGCTCGGAAAAGGGGCGCGTGTCCAGCAGATTCTTGGACTGAAGGCCAAAGACCGCATTGGAGAGGCCAAATTCGAGAAAGATTACCAGAAATTACTGGCGGACGTGCAGAAGCAGATGGAACGCGAATTTTCCCAGGTGGGTGGTTCAAAATGAAACACGTGAAAAATTCAAAGAATTTTTCTGTGTCCCAAAAATCACGAGGTGATTTTTCAGGACAACAGAAATCAGAGATTTCTGAGCTTCATAAAAACAGGGGGTGTTTTTATGAAGGAGTATAAAACCATAACAAGAGTAGCCGGCCCCTTGGTTTTCGTAGAAAAGACAGACGCCGTGGGCTATGGCGATCTGGTGCGCATCCGGCTGCCGGACGGAAGCACCAAGAACGGCCAGGTGCTGGACACCTCCGAGGATATGGTCGTAGTGCAGGTGTTCGAAGGCACCTCGGGCATTGACCGCGAAACCAGGGTCACCTTTTTGGGCTCTACCATCAAGCTCGGCGTTTCCAAAGACATGCTGGGCCGCGTATTGAGCGGCGCCGGAAAACCGATTGACAACGGCCCGGAGATTGTTCCGGATAAGAAAGTGGACATCGGCGGAGCTGCCATCAATCCCTACTCAAGAGGATCGCCTGCTGATTTTATCCAGACCGGGGTCTCTACCATTGACGCCATGAACACTCTGGTCAGAGGGCAGAAACTGCCTATATTCTCCGGTTCGGGATTGCCGCACAACGAGATTGCGCTGCAGATTGCGCGGCAGGCAAAAGTCACTGGGGCGGAAGAGAGCTTCGCCATCGTGTTTGCGGGCATGGGCATCACCAACGAAGAGGCGCAGTATTTCATGCGTGATTTCGAACGGACAGGAGCCTTGGAACGATCTATAGTGTTCCTCAATCTGGCAGACGACCCGGCGGTTGAACGGCTGATTACTCCCAGAATGGCATTGACCGCAGCTGAATATCTTGCGTTCGAGAAAGACATGCACGTGCTCGTCATCTTGACCGACATGACCAACTACTGCGAATCATTGCGGGAGATTGGTGCGGCACGGGAAGAGATTCCAGGCCGTAGGGGATATCCGGGATACATGTACACGGATTTGGCTACTATTTATGAAAGAGCCGGCATAATCAAAGGCAAGAAAGGTTCAATTACGCAATTGCCCATCCTGACCATGATTGGCGACGACATCACGCACCCGATTCCAGACTTGACGGGTTATATCACCGAAGGGCAGATTGTATTGAGCCGTGAACTGCACGGAAAAAACATCTACCCGCCGATTGACGTGCTGCCCTCGTTATCCAGATTGATGAACCTGGGCATCGGCAGAAAACGTACGAGAGAAGATCACAAGCAGGTCTCGGATCAATTGTATGCCAACTATGCCGAAGGCCGTGATTTGCGCGGATTGGTGGCTATTGTCGGCGAAGAAGCGCTGTCCGCAAGGGACAAGCGATTTCTGGATTTCGCAGCCGCCTTCGAGAGCCGCTTTGTGACCCAGGGAAAGAGCGACGACCGGAGCATTGTCGGAACCCTGGATTTGGGCTGGGATCTTCTGGGCGACATCCCTGAGAACGAACTGGGACGCATCAGCCCGGACATGAAGAAGAAATACCACAAATACAAAGGTCAATCCGTTGAAACCAAGGAAGTGAAACCCTAAACTTCAGCGTTATGAAGCGCCGTCTACGGCGGTGCGTCGGTTTTGTTCCGCAAAACCTGCTCGCCACTCCGTAGGAGCCGTCCCTCGGCTCGCCGCACGCCACGACGGCGCTGGCGAGGCTGGGGATGTCCCTTACGGGGTGGCGAGCGAGGACATGCGGAGCATGTCTGACAGCGGCCGTCAATGGCGTGCAGGTAAAAACCCCTTTAAGTTAACGGTCTCCAAGGAGAGCCCAAGAAAAAAACAAACGATAGCTGCATAAAAAATGGCCCTCAACGTCAAACCAACAAGATCGGAACTGATGAAGCTGAAGAAGCAGATCAAGTTGGCCAAATCCGGCCACAGCCTGCTGAAGAAGAAGCGTGACGGCTTAATCCTGGAATTCTTCGAGATCCTGAAGAAAGTCAAGACGCTTCGCTCCGAACTGGTGGCTGAGTTCAAACTGGCGCAGCAGAAGCTGAACATGGCACGGCTGCGGGAATCCGACCTGGCCATCTCTTCGCTGGCATTGGCGATCAGCAAGATTCCTGTTGTTGAACTGAAGACCAAGAACATCATGGGCGTTGTGGTTCCGAAAATCGAATCCCCTTCATTGCAGAAGGCCTATACCGAGCGCGGGTTTGGATTGTTCAACTCCATCGCGGTGCAGGAGGCTGCCGAAGCCTACGAGAAAGTCGTGGAGAAAATCCTTCTGGCGGCCGAAGTCGAGACGTCCATGCGCAAGGTGCTGGCTGAGATCGAGCAGACAAAAAGGCGCGTGAACGCGCTGGAATTCTCCCTAATCCCTAAGATGGAGAAGCTGCGCTCCTTCATCCGCCTCCGTCTGGAAGAGATGGAACGAGAAAGCATCTTCGGCCTGAAGCACATCAAGAAGAAGCTGGCGCAGGCGTAGCGGTACATTTATTAGGGCATCCTTACCTATTTCTTCAGGAAATGAAGCACAAAGCCCGTAAGATAATCGCGAAGAGATTCTGGTGGTGGGTGTTGGGGGTAAAGATAGTTGTTCTTGCTGGAGCAATCATCTTCTTGGTGAAATTGTTTGGGATGTTGCGTTAAGTTTCAAAACTTTCTCTTAAAACAGAACTCTTTTCTAAATAGTAGTAACACATACAAATATTTATATAAAGATAACTATTCTCGAGCATAAAATGAGCGATAAATCTGATTTAATTGTTATGGCAGGTCCTTGTTCTATTGAGAGTGAAGACCAATTAAGAAGGACAACTGAAGTGGTAAAATCAGTTGGTGCGGATTACCTGCGAGGGGGAGCATTCAAACCAAGAACAAAAGCAGGAGAATGGGTAGGGCATGGTGAAAAAGCTTTAGGATGGATGCGAAAAATAGGAGATGAATACGAGCTAAAAATAGTAACTGAAATCATGGATGCTCGGGATATACCTATGTTCCAGGAACATGGTGTAGACTTATACCAAGTTGGTGCACGAAATGCACAGAATCAATCTTTACTTTTTGAATTAGGTAAAGCAGAAGTCCAGGTTCTTTTGAAAAATGGGATGAATACTACTTTAAAAGAATGGTTGGGTTCTGCTGGTAAGGTGGGGAAAGAAGATAGAGTTATGCTTTGTGCCAGAGGAAAAAATAATGAGATAGATATTGCAAGGAATGGTCAAGACATAACCACTCTCGTAGAACTGGTTAATAACACACCTTACCAAATTATTTTTGATCCAAGCCATATCAGTGGAAAACGTGAATACGTTTATGGGATTACGATGGGGGCAGTTGCAACAGGAGTAGACGGTCTCATAGTGGAAGTGCACCACGATCCCATTATGGCTAGGACAGATGGAAGACAATCAATAACTCCCAAGCAATTAGACCTGCTTGTTAAAGCAGCGCATGAGCAAAGACAGTTTTATTTAGAGCAACAGGGAACGAGAGAACAATTTGCCAGAGCCGAAATACCGCGCCATGTGGATATATACTTTAAAGCGGATGGAGTTGAGGGGGTTAGAACAGTACTTGGAGATTTAGGTGTTAAATGCTATGAGGATGAAACCACAAATATAATGACTGCCAGAATTCCTGCTGGTTTCTTGGGGAGGCTTAGGCAAAATGGCTATGCTATTGGAAAAATTGTTAAGTATACCACAAAAGAAGCGGAATCTTTTGCTCAAGCAGCTCATATCGTTAAACCAAATGGAGAAAGAATAAAAATGAGTCCATTTAGCCGCGAAGCTCTCAATTTTAGGGGTAAGCAAGAAGATACCTCTTGGCGGGGGAAAAGAGTCGAACTGGCACATGGTTTTGCAGGTCAGATCATTAGGGATGCTTATCTTACTGTTGATATGGGGCGCATTCCAGAACTTAAAGAAACGCCACTGGTACTTTACAGCGTTGTGAAAGGATAGAGCCTAATCCGCCTTCCTTTCCTAGCAATGGGATTTTTCTCAATTGTGGCTAATATGGATTCTTCTTTTCTCCAAACCTTAGGAAAAATAAAATTTTTCAAATTCCGATATCTTTTTATAGGGGTTCTTTTTCCATCCGTTTCAAACATTAAGAGGTTTATAAAAATATGTTAGGATGGATACTGGGGGTCAGCATTGTTTCTTTGCTGTTTGCATTTGGAGTAGCTAAAAACATCCTGAAGAAGCCGGAAGGCTCTGACAAAGTAAAAGAAATTGCCGGTGCCATCCGCGAGGGTGCCATGGCGTTCCTGTACAAGGAATACCGCATCCTGGCCATCTTCATGGTTGTCGTAACCATCGTTCTTTACACGCTCATTGGATGGAAAATTGCCGTCTCCTTTATTTTCGGCGGCGTCTTGTCGGCATTGGCCGGCAACATCGGTATGCGCATTGCCACCAAGTCCAATTCGAGAACTGCCACAGCGGCCCAGAAAAGCATCAACGATGGCTTGAAAGTGGCGTTCTCCAGCGGCGCAGTGATGGGATTGACCGTAGTAGGATTGGGATTGATGGGCGTGACGGTCCTCTACTGGCTTTTTAACGATCCAAACATTATCTTCGGCTTCGGTTTCGGAGCTTCTTCCATTGCCTTATTCGCAAGGGTCGGCGGCGGCATCTACACCAAAGCAGCGGATGTGGGCGCAGATTTAGTGGGCAAAGTCGAAAAAGGCATTCCCGAAGACGACCCAAGAAATCCGGCAGTCATCGCAGACAACGTGGGTGACAACGTAGGCGACGTAGCCGGCATGGGCGCGGACTTGTTCGAAAGCTACGTGGATTCCATCATCGCTGCGATGGTGATTGGTTTGACAGTTACCTTTGTCTCCACCGAAAAATCAGTATTATTGCCCCTGGCCTTGTCGGCGGTGGGCATCATAGCTTCCATCCTTGGAACTTTTTTCGTGCGGGTCGGAAAAAAACAAAAACTTGAAACCGCGCTGAACAAAGGCATTTTTGCAGCTTCTATCCTGACGGCCATTGCCTCCTATTTCATCATTGGGATGCTGGGCGCACCCATCGGTGTTTTTTACGCTACCTTGGCAGGTTTGGTATCGGGCATTATCATTGGCCTCTCTACTGAATATTACACCAGCGCAGACAGAAAACCTACCCGATCCATTGCAGAAGCCTCTCAGACAGGCGCAGCTACCACCATTATCCACGGCCTTGCTGTAGGTATGCAATCTACGGTCATTCCGGTCTTGGCCGTCTGCGCCGCTATCCTCATCGCGTATCATTTTGCCGGCCTGTACGGCGTCGCCATTGCTGCTGTCGGCATGCTCTCCACCTTGGGCATTACGTTAGCTACTGACACCTATGGTCCGGTAGCGGACAATGCAGCGGGCATTGCGGAAATGGCCGGTTTGGGCAAAGAAACGCGCAAAAGGGCTGAATCATTGGATGCCATCGGAAATACCACCGCTGCCATCGGAAAAGGATTCGCCATTGGCTCTGCGGCATTGACGGCATTAGCTTTGTTTGCGAGCTTTACCCAGCTTGCGAAACAAGTCACAGGCAATGTCCTGGTTATTGACCTTACGACCCCTTCGGTTATCGTGGGCCTGTTTATCGGCGCGGTGTTGCCTTTCCTATTTTCCATGTTCGCCATCAAGGCCGTGGGAAAAGCTGCGTATCAGATGGTCAACGAAGTGAGAAGGCAATTCAAGCAGATCAAAGGCCTCATGCAGGGCAAGGCAAAACCCGATTACAAGAAATGCGTCTCCATCAGCACCCATGCTGCACTGAAAGAGATGATTGCGCCGACGTTGATTGCGATCATTGTTCCTATCCTCGTAGGCATATGGAATCTGGAAGCCTTGGGCGGCTTGCTGGCCGGTGCCACCGCTACCGGATTCTTGCTGGCTGTCTTCATGGCCAATTCCGGCGGTGCCTGGGACAACGCCAAGAAATACATTGAAGAAGGCCATTTCGGCGGCAAGGGCTCGGACTCGCACAAGGCAGCCGTCGTTGGAGACACCGTGGGCGATCCGTTCAAGGATACCTCGGGACCGTCATTGAATATCCTGATCAAATTGATGTCCATTGTAGCGTTGGTTTTCTTGCCATTATTCTTGTAAATAGTTATCTAACCCTTAGACTGGATTTATAGCCGCCTCCAGTAGCTCTTGAAACGTTAAGCTGCCCTTGGATGGTTAATCTTGGTCGGGCTTCTACCATCAATTTGGTTTTATTATAATCAAAACCATCTCTTTTTGTGACACTGTTCAGGGCCATCTGATAATCTATCTCTGTTTTGGTGGCGTCCGGTCTTCCATTTACTTCTTTTTGTCCGGGAGCAATCACTTTCAAATACATGTCTTGGTTTTCGTTGATATGGTCATCAACAAACTGTTTTCCCACTAAAAATAGTTCCCCGACGGTCATCTCCACCGGTTTTCCATCCCTGAGTGCATCGTAGAGTTCTGTCTTGGAACGGTGTACAATCTTCATGACGCTTATGTCCCCAAGATTCTGCAATGCAGACGGATATCTTTCCTGCATCGCAAAGTAATGCACAAAAAAGGGCCAGTCTAAGATGGATAATTGCTCAGGGGAGGCATTTCTTCCGGCTTTTAACTCGCGTAGGGTATATCTCCTTCCCTCGTAGGATACGGCTATGGGCTCGGTTAAAATATACGTCACATATTTTTTTCCAAACTGCATTTTTCTTTCGTCAAGCAACAGGACCCTTCGTCCAATATACCTTAGCATATCGGCAGGTATCGAGACACTGGAATCCCGGTTCCCTTTTACGGATATTAAGAGATTGCTTAACTCCTGTACGCGGGCATGTTCTCCAGGATCTGTTTCCAACACATCCGTTAAATGCTGGACGGATTTGTCAACCACCTCTTTTAGGATGTTTCCTAGATTTTCTAATAGGGTTCTATCGCCCCTAAAATCCTCCTTGTTCAGATACATGGCCAGGATTTCGTCCGTTTCCTGTTTAGATCTAATAGTACTCTGCACCATAGGTTCTCTGTGATCCGTTAACTACACCAGCAATCTTTTCATCCGTTAGGTTACGCATGTCTCTTATCATTCCTACTATATGGTAGTAATATAACTATATATAAATATTGCCATATCCAGGCTAGTGAGGGGAGTGTCCGATGCCATTCAAAACCGTAAAACAGCTTTCTGTCAAAGGAAAAAAGGTGCTGGTCCGGGTGGATTTCAACGTCCCCCTTTCAAAAGGGAAGGTAGCCGATGCCACCAAAATCATTGCGGCTCTGCCTACTTTGCACTATCTCGATAAGCAGGGCGCTTCCAAAATTGTTTGCATGAGCCACCTGGGCAAGCCGGAGAAAGAGCTGAAAAAAGGAAAATCCAGGGAAGAAGTGGAGGCCAAATTCACCCTACAGCCGGTCGCTGAAAAATTCCAGGAGCTCCTGGGGAAAAAAGTGGCCTTTGTAGCCGATTTGCAAAACATTCCGGATGAAAAGTTTGTCCTGCTGGAAAATACGCGCTTCAACGAAGGCGAAAAAAGCAAGGATGACGATGAACGAAAAGCATTCGCTAGGGAATTAGCCGCCACCGTTGGAAAAGAGGGAGTGTACGTTAACGACGCCTTCGGCACCTGCCACCGGAAGCACGCTTCAGTCTATGACATCACCCAATTCCTCCCGTCGGCAGCCGGTTTCCTGGTGGAGAAGGAAATCAATGCCTTGAAGCCGTTTGTGAATCCGGGAAAAAGTTCAGTAGCCGTATTGGGCGGTGCCAAGATCGAGGACAAGCTGGATGCCGTAAAGGCGCTGGCCGAAAAATACGATAGCGTCCTGCTCGGAGGCGGCATGACGTTCACCTTTTTCAAAGCAGAAGGTTTTGAGATAGGGGACTCCCTTCTTGATGAAGAAAAAATAGGCGAAGCGGCTGAAATCATGAAAAAATTCGGGAAAAAACTGATCCTTCCGTCAGATATCAGGGTGGCAAAAATTCTGAATAAGGAAAAGAAAGTCAATGAGCTGGGGAAAAACGACTACAAGGACGTTAAGGAAGTGCCTTCTGATGAAATACCCCCTGGTTACACCGGTCTTGACATTGGCAGGAAAACCATTGAAAATCACAAAAAAATAATTGCGCAGGCCAAAACCATATTCTGGAACGGCGCCATGGGCGTGTTCGAGATAAGCGATTTCAGCAAGGGAACCATGGCCATTGCCAAAGCCATCTCCGACAACAAAGCGGCGACGAAGATTGCCGGCGGCGGCGAGACCGTCGAGGTCATCCATGAAGGGAACTTGGAGATTCCTACCTCCACCGGCGGCGGCGCTTCCATTGATTTTCTAAGAAAAAAGCTGCCCGCGATTGAAGCGCTGGAAAGAAGCAGATAAATTATTAAAAGACTTCCTTCTTTATCGGTGGTATGAAACGCCTTCGCATCAAGAAATCCTATTTTCAGGACATTGCAAAAGGACGGATCCAAATTCTCTTTGACGAAGCCAAAAAGCGCTTCAGCAGCAGGCCCGAACTATCAAACCGTTACGTCCAGCTGGCCCGGAGAATTGCGATGAAGTACAAAGTCAAAATCCCTTCCGAGCTAAAAAAGAGATTCTGCAAGCATTGCCATCATTATCTGGTGCCTTCAAAAAACTGCCGTGTCCGCATCCGAAACAGGAAGCTGGTCTATTACTGCATCCATTGCAGAAATTATATGCGGTTTCCATATTCTAAAAGCAAAACACTTAAATATAGTTAATGCCGTTGAGATACGGAACATAGGTTGATGAAGCCCTGAGGCGCATTGCACCTTGTTCCAAAAGAAACGTCCTTTCTGCCAAATAATAGGAAGAGGGAAGTTCAATCTACTTATTCTCATGCACCTAAAGGGGGCAGGTAATCATTAATCCAACACCTCCCTCTGGGGAAGTTTCTCATCGAACCCTAGATTTTCATATGCCTCCTTTTCTGACATCCGAGCAATTTTATCACAGATTTCTCACTAAAGTTACTGCGGACGAAAGAATTGGCGGTCTTGGCTATAATCTGGCTTTGTTGTTTGTTCCCCGCGAAAGACGGCAATTGAGTGGTGCAGCAGGGGTTGGACCTCTCAATTATGCAGAAGTGCCTTCTCAATGGGCGTTTGTCCCTAACGACGTTACGGATTATTTTGCATCACCGCCCCCTTCCTCCACACTAAGTGAAAGAGTAGCATCTGTGAGGGTTCCAATCGATGGCCATCCACAAGTACACGCAGTTGTAATTGAAAAACATCCGGAAATATGTCGCGAAGAGGATCCCTTCGTTCGATTAATAAACTCCCGCGAGATACAATTTGAGCCTCCTTACCTGCTTGTACCGGTAACCGGCAACCAAGGTACAGAAGCTCTTCTTACTGTAACCAATATGTATAGTGGTCAGCCTTTAGACCGAAAGATAGAGGAATTGACCACGTTGGCCAGAAAAAGTGGACAGGTCCTGCAACTTATGAGAGAACACCATTTGGGATCAGCCGGTTATTATTTAGGCTGACCCAGAAATTATTAACCAACCACTCGTATCTTCTCTCCGGAGCTGATGGCCTGCAATAGCCGCTGGCCGATGGAATTGTCCTTCTTGATCTTGAGGGTGCCGGAGCTTCCGACTTTGGCGTTCAGCAATAAGGTGCTGCCGATGAAAATCTCGATGTCCTTGTGCTGCATTCTCGCGCCCAGATCAAAGATCAATCCTTTCTTGCCGCGCTGCAGGTCAAATTCGATATCGCCCTTCTCCACAGCCAGGCTTCTTTTCCCCTCTTCCAGCGCCTGAATGTCGATGCCGATGCCCAGCTCCTTCTCGATCTGCATGATGTTCTTCCCTTCTTTGCCGATAATCCGGGCAATGTCCCGTTCAGGGACGCGCACAACGCACTTGTGGTCCGAGACCATTTCCACATCCACATCGTGGACATAATTTAAAAACGCCCTGCGTATGCCTTCGGCAGCCAGCTTGTGCACCCCTTTTGCCTCGCCGCCTTCCTGCGCCGGCACCACCACGGTCTGCTCGCCGTAGCTGTAGATCTCATATTCCAATTTGCCCGTCTCGAAATCGTTCACCACCACGACCGGCCTTGCAAGATCGGCCTCGGTCATTCCGGATGGAACTTTTACAGTCATATACAGGGCTAATACTTTGCCGATAAACCCGTTCTTGATGAACACCACCGTATCAATGACCTGCGGGATGACGCCCATCTCCACACGGCCGATAAACCGTTGGATGGCATCGATCGGATTAGTGGCATGCACCACGCCGACCATCCCTACACCGGCCAGCCGCAAATCCGCGAACAGCTTGAAATCATCCGTATTCCGCATCTCGTCAAAAAACGTATAGTCCGGTCGTGAAAGCAAAAGAACATCGTGCACTTCCTGCGCATCGCCGTGCGAAATGGCATACTGGGTTATATTCTCCGGCAGCACCAGATCGCGCGGCGCTTCCACGGTTTTGACGATCTTCTCCTTTTCCGAATAAAAGACAGCCAGCGCCTGTGCAAACGTGCTTTTTCCCATGCCCGGGCTGCCCGCGACCAAAACGCCTTCGGCCTGCTCACCGATGCGCTTCATCAGCTTCTCGCTCAGTTTGTAGTCCGCAAGCGTCAGGGTCCGCACCGGCTTGACCGCGGTGATCTCCCAGCCATCTGAAAAAGGGGGCTTTGTAATCACGATGCGGTACCTTCCCATCTGCACGATGGTGCTGCCGGGCCTTTCAATTTCAATGAAGCTGTCTTTCCGCAGTTTGCACTCTTCGATGATCTCCCGGGAGATGTCCTGCACCTCTTCTTCCTTCAGCGGGTCTTTCCGCAGCGCCACAAAATCCCATTTTCCGGGAAACCCTTTTTTTGCATACGGAAGGACATCCTGGCGCAGGTGCACGCTCATCGTGCTTTCGTCAAAGAAGCCTTCCAGCTTCAGCTTCTTCGTTCTTTTTTCAGGGTGAATGTAAATGACCTTCATGCCCTTGGCTTCGGCTACCCGGTTCTGGATCTTATCAGAAGTAATCAGCGTGGCATCCTGCTCCCATGCCAGCTGCCGCACCATGGCATCAATCTCTCCCAGAGAAGCATGCTGGATCTCAACGGCCCTGGGCCGTACACCCTCGAATTTCAGTTCGACCTTCTTCAGTTCCCGCATGCGCTTGATCTCGTCCAGCCCTAGATAGCCGATGGCCTTGTTCATGTTGGCCTGATACTCAAGTTCTGCTAGGACTGCTTCATGGATAACGACTTCCTTTACCTTCAGCTCGTTATTCTTGATTTTCTCAGAAAGAAAGCCTTCAATGATGATGGACGTGTCCGGCACCAGTTTTTCAATCTGCTGTGTCATTTTTCTCAAGAAGAGCTTCGCGCTTTATATATCTTTTCGTGGCCTTGCGGGCTTGAAAACAAATCGGATGATCGCTACAAATATCGCAGAAATAACGATCAGCAATACGACAATCCCGGTGACAGTGAGGTTCTGCAACACTCCTTCTACTTGGTTGATTCCCATCCGCATTCGCTGTCCGAGCGTTGGATCCTTCACCTCTATCCCGAATGTTTTCTCGTAATCATAGGCCCTCCCGTTGCCGTCTTCAAAAGAAGCCCGCAGCGCAAGCAGATTGCGGGTATGCCCCAAATCATTCGCATTGAGCGCCAGCACAAACGACTGGCGGTCGTTCAGTTCATCAATCTCCCACACCTTCCGGAAAGGGCCCTGATCCAGCACAATCCTCACATTTTTTGGGGGAGATACAGAGGCTTTGTCCAATGAAAACGAGATATCAAAGACATCCTCAAAATCAACCTTGCCGGGATAACTGAACTCCGTGACGTTTATAGCGGGTTCGTCCCATCGCGCAAAGCCGATGTCCACGATTTTGGAGATGTCCTTGTTTTCCAGCAGGATGCGCGCTTCCTGCCTTCCTACTTTCTTTTCAGAGATGTTGAATTCAAGATACCGGGATTGGGAGATGCCCAAGGTGATGGTTTCGCAATTCTCCAGGCAGACCTGCAGGTTCTCTAAAAAGATGTTCCCGTTGTTTCGGAGGGTGCAGGAGATGGAAGTATTCTCGTAGACATAAAACTCTTCTTTTCCGATGGCACAGTCCATCTCCACTTCTTTCGAATAGGTTTTCTGCTCCTCCTTTTCCCGCTGGGACAGCAGCGATTCCATCTCGTTCCGGGAGAAGAAGACATCATCGCGGCCCGAAGAAAACGCATCCTCTGCCGTGCTATTGTGCAGCGTGCTGGCCGTGAACGGGAAGGTGTAGCGGTAACGTCTCTGCAGACTATCCTTCACTTTTACCATCCAGTAGACCGTTTTGCGTTCGAGCGGCCCCAGCAGTACGATTTTTTCCCTTTCCCCTATGATTTCAACCTCCTGCGGGAGCGATAAGAACACAGGCACCGACGTATAGCCGGGACGCAGATTGCGAAGATTTGCCTCGATCAGATTATACGAGCCGAACGCGGCGCTTTCCTTTACAGGCTTCACAGAAATCTCAGCAACAGGATCCATGTAGCCGCTATATCCCTGAAGAGAAGTCTGGATGTCCAGTTTTCTTGTCCCTATATCCACATTGCGCCCCAGCCAGGAATACGATACAGAAGCAACGTCCCCATCCACCCCTTCCTTTGTTTTGATGTGCGTCGGATCTGCAAAACCCAATTCACCATAGGTTACATCAAACGGAATCCACCCATAGCCGGGAAACCATACTTCGGCCCAGCCGTGCGATCCCCATTGCTCCGGGAACTCCGGTGAATTGGTATACGATATGCCCGATACGAATCGGGCCGGGATGCCCAGAGCACGGTTCAGCGCAATAAAGAGATTGGTCAGTTCGTCACACACACCGGTCCGTGTCTGCAGCACCCAGGAGGCTTTCTGCGAGATGTCCGCAGTTAATGTGCTCAAATCATACTCGATATTGGTTTTAGCCCAGACGCCCAGCGTATGCACTACCTCATACAGGTCATCCTCTCCCTCTGCCAATTGAGACGCAAGGCGGATGATCTCTTCGTTGTCAGAATCAATCGTAGCAGAGGGCAGGGTATATGCCTTTAGGGAATCAGGAATTTCCCGGAGGGGGAAAGGGATTTTTTCTGTTACAAGAGGGTAAATGTTTTGGATACTCACTTCTGTTTCTGCACGGAAGGGCAATTCCTCTGCTTCCGGCCGGTCCCATCGGAATACGCCATACCCATCTTCCACAGCCGCTTCGGGAGTGGTTTGCAGGTTAAGGATATGCTGCCCTTCCCTCTCCAGCGGAAGGAAAGACAGGTTCACGATGAGGTATTCCAGGCTGGATACAGGATTGGTAGGCAATACAGTAGACACAGAGGAAATGTTCATGCGGATCTGTACTTCTTCGCTGGTATAAGGCCATTCCTGGGCCATGGCAATAGGGAGAAGTAGCAAAAAAACAACGATCCACCACTTTTTTACCATTTTTAAAAACGCCGCGGCCCGGATTTGAACCGGGGAATCCACGAGGGAAACGGGATTAGCAATCCCGCGCAGTACCAGATTGTGCCACCGCGGCATGAGCAAAAAGATTTCCCTATTTGTTTATAAACTTTTGCGGCAAAAGACTTATAAATGAGCTTCTTATCCTTTTAAGCATAGCGAGGTGGGGCAGTCAGGAGTGCCCGATGGGCCCATAACCCATAGGTCGGTGGAAGCGGTGAAGAGCCGCTGCCGAATTCAAATCCACCCCTCGCTATATCTTGGGCCGTGGTTTGGGCCACGGCTATTTACGATTTCCACAATCTTTATAAAAAGCCGGACTCAGAAATAGGGCATGTCGGCAAAAAGAGGATGGTTTCTCTTAGTACTTTTTCTGGTGGCAGGTTGTGCTCAGCAACCGATTCCATGCCTTCTGGAGCAGAGAGAATACCAATGCGATTCATTTCAAGGCGGGAAGGTTTTCTTTGAAAACGAGACCATCGTAGTGAAAGAAATCACGTACGAGAGCGAAAACCTGACCATCACCGGTTTTCTGGCAGAACCAAAGATAAATGGGAAGCATCCATTGGTGATGTACAACCACGGCGGAAAAGAAGGATTGGAGGACACGGACCAAAACTGGCTCAAATGGCTTGCCCAGGAGGGCTTTGTCGTAGCTGCCTCCAACTACCGCGGCGAAGCCGGTTCCGATGGCCAAATAGAAATCGCTAGGGGTGAAACCACCGATGTCCTGAACCTGCTGGAATGCGCCAAACAATTGAACAACGTAGATCAGGAAAAAATCGGAACAGTCGGATTCAGCCACGGCGGCGGCATTACTCTGCAGACGTTGGCGTTAAGCGATGATTTTGACGCAGGCGTGGAATTCTGGGGTGCTATTGACATTCTGGATACCTTCCAGACCGCAGACCGCGACGGTCCTTTAAAGGAATGGTTCACCGTGGTGAAGGCTCCTGAAGACGAAAAAGAGCTTTTCCGGACTTTGGTGGCCCGCTCTCCTATCTATTGCACAGACCGCATCCAGGTACCGTTGCAGATCCATCATGGGGAACTGGATACTCATTTCCCTTACCGTCAGGCACAGGCCTTAGCGGCTGAATTGCAAAAACACGGCAAGGTCTACGAATTTAACAGCTACGAAACCATTGGCCATCGCTTTGAAGACGCCGAAGGCAACCGCGACACAGAAATAGAGCAGGAAGCGTTCCAGAAGACCCTTGGATGGTTAGATAAATATATGAGATAGGCTTTTATTTTTTCGGACTTAACCTATGCGTAATCTCATGCTGGAGTTCCTCGCACGCAACATGAAGGCATTTTGCCAGGTCCCAGTCTTCCATCGAGCTTTCGAAGACATGCGCAGGTGTCATGGCGCGGACCTTTATCTCATACCTCTTCTTTCCCCCTTTGCTATGGGTTTTAACATGGATCTGCACCGATGAGAGATCCTTCAATAAGCGCTGGATTTTTGCGTAATGCCGGTTGGCGACCCTGCTGACCGTCTCCTGCTCATCCACATCCAGCTCTTTGAGCCCGATAACCTGCAGCGAATCCATATTTCTTTTAGTATTCTTCCTACTTTATATATTTTTTGAATCACGAAAAATCGAATACCTTAAATACATCCTTTCCAATGGAAAAACCAGGTGAATGTATGCCGCTGATCTGCGGGATCGATGAGGCGGGTAGAGAATCCTAAGATTCGCCCTAAGGGCCTGTCATCGGTCCCATGGTTATGGTAGGTTATTGTATAGACCAGAAGGACGAAGCCAGATTGCTAAGCTTGAAGCCGAAGGACTCCAAGCTATTGAGTCCGAAGCAGCGGGAAGCCCTTTATGACAAGCTTCTGAAAGTGGCCAAAAGCCACAAGACCGTCATTCTGCCCCCTCAACAGATTGACGATGCGCTGAATTCCGAGGAATCGAATCTGAACTGGCTGGAAGCCGACACAACAGCCCTGATCATCAACGAATTAAGGCCGGACAGAGTCATCATCGATTCGCCCAGCAATAATATCAGGAAATATCAGGCCTATCTCGCAGCCAAGCTGGATTACCTGCCGGAGATTCTTGCAGAGCATAAGGCCGATACCAATTATCCCATTGTTTCCGCGGCTTCCATTATTGCCAAGGTGACCCGCGATAGGGAGATCGAGAAGCTCAAAAAGAAATTAGGCATCAATTTTGGTTCCGGCTATGTCTCGGATCCTGCCACCAAGGACTTTTTGGAAAAGAATTACCTCGACTACCCGGCCATCTTCCGTAAAACGTGGGATCCGTATCGACGTCTGGCCCAGAAGAAAAACCAGAAAAAACTCGATGAATATTAAGTTTCTTGCTCTGCAGCAAAACAAAAAACTTTAAATAGGCGGTATAGACAGGGTAAGGGTAATCTACTTAAAAATGACGAAAATAAACCGGATGGTGATGCACGGCTTTAAGTCGTTTGCCAAGCATACCGAGCTTCCTTTCAACAGCAGTTTTAACTGCGTGCTGGGGCCCAACGGAAGCGGGAAATCCAACGTTTTGGACGCCTTGTGCTTCGTGCTCGGCAAATCCTCTTCCAAATCGCTGAGGGCCGAGCGCGCCGCAAACCTCATCTATAACGGCGGAAAAAGCAAGAATCCCGCAAAGCAGGGCGAAGTCAGCATCTATTTTGACAATTCCTCCAAGCGGTTCCCGACCGAAGATCCGGAGGTAAAGATAACCCGCATTGTCCGGCAGAGCGGCCAGTCGGTTTACAAGATCAACGACAAGGTCCGGACGCGGCAGCAGATTCTCGACCTCTTGTCCATCGCCAGGATAGACCCCGACGGCTACAACATCATCCTGCAGGGCGACATTGTCCGGTTTGTGGAGATGCACCCCGAAGAGCGCCGCCAATTGGTGGAAGAGATTTCCGGCATCACCATCTACGTGGAAAAGAAAGACAAGGCCCTGCGCGAACTGGAAAAGGTGGGCGGCCGGCTCAAAGAAGCCGACATCATCCTGAAAGAGCGCGATACCTACCTCAAAGAGCTGAAAAGCGACCGCGACCAGGCCATGAAGTTCAAGGAGATGGATGCCAGGATCACGCAGAACAAGGCCTCGCTGCTGAAATTGCAGCTCAATGCGAAAGAAAAGGAACGGGACGCCCTGCAGCAGCAGCTGGACACGACCCATCGCGAGCTTCAGCAGGTCCAGGACAGGATTTCAGAATTTAGGCAGCAGAACGAGGCGCGAAAGAAAGAAATCGAGGACATCACCCGCGAGATCGAGCAGAAGGGGGAGACCGAGCAGGTGAAGCTGAACAAGGATATCGAATCCTTGAAGATCGAGCTGACCAAGTACCAGAGCCGGGCAGAGACGTGCCAGAACGAGATCCAGAAGATCCACCAGCGCAAGCAGGATCTGAAGAATGCCCTGAAAGACATCGATCAGCGCATCGCCGCCATCCAAAAGGAAAGGGCCGACCTGGAAAAGGATAAAGAGGTTCAGCAGAAGGAGAAGGAGAAGCTGTTCCAGAAGGTCGAGCAGTTCAAGAAAAAGAATAAGATCGACAACGTGGTGGATATTGAAAAGTCAGTGGAAGAGCTGGACAAGAGCGCCGAAGAGCTCCAAAAAGGCATCAACGAGCTGCGGGAAGAGCAGCACAATCTGATCCGGGAAAAGGACCGGCTGCAGCACCAGTCCGATTCATTTGATGAGAGGATAAAGAAGGTAAAGGAAGTCGAAAAAGAGTACTACGCCCAGACAGAGGCCTTGAAAGAGAAACGCGACACGTTCAAGAAAGCCACCTTGGAGTTGAACACACGGTTGGACGAGGATGCTTCTCTCGCCCATCAGCTGGGCAACGCCCGCACCACGCTGCAGCATGCGCGGGAAGAGCTTGCAAAATTGCAGGCCCGCACCATCAGCATCCGTGAATTCACGGCCGGCGACCGGGCCATCAAGCGGATCCTGGAGATGAAAAACGAGCGTTCCGACATCCACGGAACAGTCTCCGAGCTGGGGGATGTCCAGAAGAAATACGCAACCGCGCTGGAAATGGCTGCCGGCCAGCGCCTGAAGAGCATCGTGGTGGAGAACGACAAGACCGCTTCCGACCTGATCAAATACCTCAAGCAGAACAAGCTGGGGGTCGCTACCTTTCTGCCGCTGAACAAGATCAAGGCGCCAGGAGTAGACGAATCCGTGAAAAAGCTGGCGGATGCCAACGGCTGCCACGGCATGGCCATTGACCTTATTGAATTTGACCCAAAATACAAAAAAATCTTCTCTTATGTTTTTGCCAACACCCTGGTGGTGGACAACATCGATGTGGCCCGGCGTCTCGGTATCGGGAAGGCGCGCATGGCCACGCTGGATGGCGATCTTGCGTCGGTAAGCGGGGTGATGCAGGGCGGCTTCAGGGAATCCAAAAAACACAGCCTTGGATTCAAGGAGAAGGAAGCCACGAAAGAGCTGGAGGAGCACGAGGCGACCCTTTCAAAAACTGAATCCGTCATCGGCACGCTGGAAAATCGCCGGAAGGAAAACGAGGAAAAAATTGCAGAGCTGCGGAACCAGAAGGCCAGCCTCGAGGGCGAGGTCATCAAGATTGAGAAAAGCCTCCATCTCGAATCAGGGGACATTGAGCTGGACCGGAAGAAGAAGGACAGCCTGCTCAAGGAGATTGAGCAGATGGACGGCCGCATCTCTGTCACCAGCGAAAAAATAACAGAGCTCAACAGGCAGCTGGCGAAGAACAAGGACGAGAGGCAGAAACTGAAGTCTAAGATAGCAGAGCTTCGCGATCCCATCCTGCTGGCAGAGCTTACGACCTTCGAAGAGAAGATCCGGGAACTGGACGGATCCATCATGGCCATCGAGGGCGAGATGAAGAACCGCACCATCCAGATTAATACCATCCTCCTCCCCGAGAAAGAGAAGACCCTCCAGATCCTGAAGCAGATTGACAAGGAAGAGCTGGGCTTCCTCAAGGAAAAGAGCGATCTGGAGCATACGGTCAAGGAAAGAAATGCCCTGTTGACCGAGAAGGAAGCCGCTATTCAGGTGTTCTACACCCGATTCAAGAGCCTTTTCGGAAAGCGCAACCAGCTGAACGAGGTTATCCAACAGAACGAACGGGTAATCGACGAGCATCTCGACAAGAGCCGCAACGTCGAAATCCGGGGAAACACCCATTCCCTGAAGATGGCCGAGCTGCGCGCCGTGATGGCCGGAATGGAGCAGGAATTCACGCAATACGAGGGCGTTCCCTTGGATTTGGAGAAGCCGGAGAACCAGCTGCGGAATGAGATTGCGAAGTTCGAGAAGCTCCGCAGCGAGATAGGGAGCATCAACATGCGTGCCCTGGAGATCTACGAGGATGTGGAGAAGGAATACAACAACCTGCAGGGCAAGAAGCAGACCCTGATCAAGGAGAAAGACGATGTCGTGGCGATGATCAACGAGATCGAAGGCAAGAAAAAGGATCTCTTCATGCGGAGCTACGAGGCGGTGCAGAAGAACTTCTCGGACATCTTCCAGCAGCTTACCGCCAAAGGCGCCGCGCATCTGGAGCTGGAGAATCCGGAAAACCCGTTCGAAGGCGGCCTGTTTGTCAAGGTCAAGTTGGCCGGCAACAAGTTCATGGACATCCGTTCCCTGTCCGGCGGCGAAAAGACGCTGACCGCGCTGGCCTTTATCTTCTCCATCCAGGAGCACGAGCCCGCTTCCTTCTATGTGCTCGACGAGGTGGACGCGGCGCTGGACAAGCACAACTCCGAAAAGCTTGCCAAGCTGATTGCCAAATACTCCGAGAAAGCGCAGTATATCATCATCTCCCACAACGACGGCCTGATCAACGAGGCCAGCAACCTCTATGGGGTCTCCATGAACGAGCACGGCATGAGCCAAGTGGTGAGCTTGAAAGTATGATTAGCGGGCAGGTTCCCATTCCTTGGAATAGGATCTTTTAAAAAATATTACAGACATATAATTCATGAACCACAGGGCTAAAACCTTTGGATAACCCATCCTTTCATACCTTCTTCGGCTTTCATAAACGACCAAATCCCGGAAATAATGGATTTTTCCAACCTTTCCCAAGCGATAAAAAAGATCGAAGTCCTCTCCGGCAACAAGTCGCTTATCATATCCTTTGATTTTTAAAAAGACATCTTTTCGTATAATCTGGCATTCTCCACGTGCTACACCATAATGGAGAAAATTAAGGACAAAATATAAATGTGAGAATAAAAAATGGAAGGTCTTGTCAAATAGTGTAGCCTCTGCGGGGCGAATGTAAACTTTCGTGGTGGCCGCTACTATTCTCGGATTCTTGAATATCTCTTTAACTTTTCTGAAGAAAATATTTACTGACGGAACTTGGATGTCTGCATCTAGGAAAATGAGAATATCGCCCTTAGCAATTTTCACACCATTGTCTCTTCCTGCCGCAATGGTCAACTTTTTTTTAGATACTATAACTTTATCTGCATATTTTTCTGCGACCATGACAGTGTTGTCGGTGCTACATCCGTCAGAAACAATGACCTCAAAATTTTTACGGTCTTTTAATGCGTTGAATTGCTGCAATGTTCTTTTAATGTACCGAGCTTCGTTATAGGTTGGTATGATGATGCTGATCATGTTGTTTCTTTCTGTCATCGAATGGATATTTAAATTTATCCAAGTCCAGATCAGCGACGGGTATTTAAACAACAGAATTTCACTGACAAAGAAATCACTCAGTAATTTCTTGTGCAGGAAATCCGTCGGGTTTCTTTGCATCTAAGATAGGTGGTCAAAGTGGAATCTGTTGAATCATGAAATCCTACGGATTTCCGGTTTCCCAAATCCAGAGCATTTCTATATTCCTCCAAAACCGTGCAATTTGTGACGGGCGGTTTTTGGCAAATCGATTTGAGGTTCTAATCAAATATCGAATATAACCTCTTAACATACACTAACCAGACGACGAAGAAAATCTGAAAAAATAAGGTTGCGCCTTGCAGAAACAGAATTGCGACACTGTTCTGGGGAAGGCTATGGGCCAGTAGAGCTAGTATCAGGAGAAGGGGCACTGCCCAAATCTCCACTCTTATTTTCTTTGAGGTATACTCCTTTATCCTATGGTCTGCAGCGGATAAATTGATGATTCTGTATTTTATGACGGCCGCGGTAAAGAAGACAGCAAACACGATGCTCCATATGACAAGGCGATGAAAAAACAATACCCCTGTTAGCATGCCTGCCAATAATACTGTATCAAGAAATATGCTTAAAAAGGTATTTTTCAGTTCGAGATATTTTATCATGTAATGGGCGCCTACCCATACATTTCCTATCAATATCCATGTAGACAGGTAAATCAGCCACCCCCCGATGTTTTGATTCTTTTTCACCGAAAAAACCAGGATAAGAACCAAAGCTACTACAAATACATTAAGGGAGGTGTTCTTGACTTTTGTTCGGTTTTCCAGGCTCATGTCCACAGCAGTGACAGGGCCAATAATTAAATATGTTCGTTTTTTCTCTTCTCCATGGACATCATCCATCCAACGATTCACAGGGTGGCCGTAGGTAGTTTTTTAAATAATCACATGTAACTAAAAGTTATGTACCCCTTGTCTGTGGTGGTTCCTGTATTAAACGAAGAGCACTATCTAGAAAGACTGCTCAGAAATCTAAGCGCCCAAAAAGGAGTTCTGTTGGATATAATTGTTGCTGACGCAGGCTCAAAAGACAAGTCAAGGGAAATTGCGCAGAAATACGGGGCTAGGGTAGTTGAAGGGGGGAAGCCCCCCGTGGGAAGAAACAATGGCGTACCATTTGCAAAATACAGGGAAATTCTTTTTTTAGATGCGGATGTAGACTTTCATGAGAATTTCGTATGCCGCTGCTTAGATGATATGAAGAAAAAAAGACTGGTTGTTGCAACTGTTTTAACCAATCCTGAATCCGACAGAATGATAGACAGGGTCTTGTTTGACCTTTGGAACTTCTGGGTTTGGACCACACAAAAGATATATCCCCATGCATGCGGTTGTTGTATCTTCTCCCATGCCGATATTCACAAAAAAATAGGCGGTTTTGACCCCAATCTTACGCTCGGGGAAGATTCTAATTACGCGCTTAAAGCAAGTAACGTTTGTAGATTTGGTGTACTGGATAAAGAAATAAACATGTCCGTCCGCAGGTTGGATACTGAAGGGAGAGCAGGTATGCTAAAAAAGATGATCCTGTGCGGGCTATAATGAAAGTCCAATAACCTTCTTAATCAAGATATTTGTGCATCTTTTCGTTAAAACACGGATATCTGCGTTTTCATAAAGTTTCTCCTTCTAGAAACAGCGCTATACATAACTATCTGATTTAATAAAATGCGCAGACCGGGATTCGAACCCGGATAAGCGGCTTGCTTCTCGGAAAAAATGGAAGGCCGCTGTCATAGCCGTTAGACCATCTGCGCGCAGCGATGAGAACAAGAAGGGCGTTTATAAATTTTCTCATCCGCTCATTTCAATTTCTTTACAGAAATCGGCGAAACCATCAGGGCGCCCAGCAGGAGAAATACATACGGATAATACATGGGCTCAAGCCCGAGAAAATAAAGGGCAGGAATCACGATGCCGTTCACCGTGATGGGCATGCCCCGGAAGGATTCCGTGTTGGGCGTCATGATGTTGTAGCGGGCCAATCGCAGAATGCCGGCAAATAAAAATAAGCTGAAAGAGGCAACAGCCAATGGCGTCGCAATCAGGTTGAAACCAAACAATGCCGGCGCTACCCCGAACGAAACCGTGTCGGCCAGCGAATCCAATTCTTTTCCAAAGCCGTTTTCCCGTTTCAGACGGCGCGCCAGCTTTCCATCCAGGTAATCCAGCACCGTCGCAGAAAGAATCAAAACGGCCGCAACCTGAAACTGCTGCTTCACGATAAGGAAAATGGCCACCAATCCGAGTATGGCGTTTCCCAGCGTAAAGACATCGGGTAGCTGGAGCAGCTGATCGAAATGGATAACCGGGATTAGGTCTTCTTTGGGCACCTTGCGGAATTCAAAGCCTGCTATCAGGGTGAAGAGGGAGAATACCGAAAGCACCAGGGCAGCACCCATCAGGATCCAGTCCAGCGCGCCGAAAAAGAGCGGAAGGAACGCTACGATCTGGAAAAAGACACCAACGCTGGCGATGCCGCTCTGCCGGAACGACCTCTCCTGGTTGCGCAATGAAACGATGCTCCACACGGTTGCAATACCGTCCCTGCCCAAAAAAACCAAGGCCACCCATAAAGGAAGTGTTCCCTTCACCAAAAAGGCGATGACGGCTACATCGATGAAAAGCCGGTCTGCTGTCATGTCCAGCACGATCCGAAGACGGGAATCCTCTGCACGCCTCCGGGTCAGGAAGCCGTCGATGAAGGCTGCTAATCCAATGAGCAGATAGAAGGCTACGGCAGTAAGGGGCTTTTGGTAAAGGATGACTCCGAATAAGATGGGCACAAGAACGACACGCATCACCGTGAACGAGAGCGGGATGTTTTCCCGCCCTTTCTTCATGGCGTTCTCCAGCCGGTGCCTCAGCCCTTCTTTTTTCCAGGTATCCTGTTTAGTATCGCGCAACAACGCTTTCACCTGCCTTTACGAAATCGCCTTTCTTGACCATTATCCCGACACCGTGCGGCAAGACCAGCAGCACTTGGCTGCCCAGTACGATCTTCCCAAGGCGCTGCCCTTTTTTGAGCATTTCTCCCTTTCTGGTAAAACAAATAATACGCCGGGCAATTAAGCCAGCCACTTGGATGACTTTTATAACACCCAGTGTCTTATGCTTTAATAGGATTTCGTTCTTTTCATTCTCCCATTGGATGCGCTGCGCCGGTTGGAATTTTCCGTCCTGATGGCGTACCTTCATCACCTTGCCCTCCACCGGGCAGCGATTGACATGCACATCCCATACCCGCATGAAAATTGCGATGATGACGCCTTTTTTTGGGCCGCCCTCGGTCACATTTTGGACGATGCCATGCGTTCCTTTTCTCACAGCCAGTTCCTTGCCATACGGGATAATGCCGATGATCTTGCCGTCAGCCGGAGACGCCACGGTATTTCCGGGCGGCGAGTGCCGCGAAGGATCACGATAGAATACGATGAGAAATACAATGGCCAACGCTGCAATACCAATTGTCGCTTCGATGAGCATAACGCACCTTAAATCTGCTCCTTGATCCGCCTTACGAACTCTTCGAAATCCTTGAGCTTGACGCTGGCGCCGCATGCATATTCATGGCCGCCGCCATAGCCCTCCAGGCCTTTCAGCGCTTTCTGGAGAATCGGCGGAAGCGTGATATTTGTGCTTCGCAGGCTCATCCGCATCTCCCCGCTTTTCTCCCGCGCGATGAGGATGACCCTTCCCGGAAAACGGTACAGCAGCTCATTCGACAAATCGCCGGTGAAGCTCATCTTGTTGTCCTTGTAGGTGAACAGGACCAATTTCTCTTTTCCGGCCTGTGCGAGCACCTCTTTCATCAGCTTGTCGTACTCTTTCTTGATCTTCAGATAGCGCCGGTAGATAAACCGGCCGGCCGGCGACTCTTCCCGCAATATCTCATAAGGGCTCTGGATGCGCGTCAGGATGCGGACGCACTTCATCACATCCTCGGTCTTCCCCTTTAGGATGGCGGAGAAAACCTGGATCAGTTCGCCCAGCTTGCTCTCGTAAATGATGGCCGGCGGTGTTTTCAGCTTGGGATCGATCAAATCCGGATACTCCTTCCTGAACTCCTCCAGGAAAGGGGGTATAAACCAGTCCGCTACGCATCCCGTAGTTGCAATCCATAAATCCTGCCCCACCACCTGATGGCAGAGAAAGGTCGTTGGCAGATTGTCGCTTTTCTTGTGGATTCGCGGGTTAAACTGCTTGACGTGCGATAGTTTTGGCGGATCGTGGTGGTCTATCCAGATGACCGGCGCTTTGGCCTCGTCGATGAAATCCTGCTCAACATTCGCGATATCCAGCACAAACACCTTGTCCGGCTCGTATTCATGGATCTTGTGGACAGAATTTTCGTCCAGCCGGGGAACGCTTTTTACGATGATGCCCTTCCCTTCCCTTACGGATCGGTACATCAGCAGGAATGCGCACAGCCCATCGCAGTCATCGTCGAAAAAGAACAAAGGTTTTCTCGCCGTACCGAGCTCTTCACGGATTTGTTGGATCTCCTTTTCCAGTAACGCCATAGCATTTTCCAACCGATTACCTCTATTTAAGGGTTTTGGACGGATAAAACTTAGCTTGCACCAAACGGGATTAAGAAAACTTTATTAAGCTTGGATTTTTTCTTGGTGAATATGGGCATTACAGGCGTTCTGTTATATCCAATAAGGCTGTTCTTTGACATTGTGACCTTTCTGCTCTATAAAAAACCACTTGCCAAGAAGATAGCCTTTTTATGTAAGAACAACTCCACCATCTTAGATTTTGGATGCGATAACGGCTCTGTATCAAAGATGATTATGGATTTCAATCCCTCTTTGAAGATAGTCGGGGTGGACATCCAGGGCAATCGGCCTTCACAAATCCCAAGAAGGCTATACCAAGGCAGGAAAGTGCCTTATCCGGACAAGACGTTTGATATTGTTTTGTCTTTGGATGTCTTGCACCACACTAAAAATATACCTTACTTCGTTAAGGAGATGAAAAGGTTGTCTAAGCGTTATCTCATAATTAAAGACCATGCCGTATATGGTCCCGTCTCCAGATGGCTGGTCTGCTTTTCTGATTATATGTTTAATATGCCCTACAGGATCAAATGTGCCTTTAATTATCCTACCATGGGAGAATGGGGTGGGTTATTTCACAAACTGAAGCTCAAGAAAACTGGAAAGCCAACAAATCATGATTTCTGTTTCGGCATAGCCAAAAAGTACAATCCGATATTCAAATTAGAAAAATGCGAATAATCTTCAGTCCTTTTTGATCACATCCAGCAGTCGATACCTTTTTATTCCCATTTGCCTTCTTTTTGACCATGCAGATTCCTACCTATCGTTACCAGCAGCTCTTCAAATACCGTAACCAGCTGCTGAAGGACCATTTCCAGGGGAGCGCTCCGAATGTGTTCGTGGGCCGTTTCAATTATCCGGACATCAACGTAGGTATCCTCAGCCCGCCCGAACGGCTGGAAAACATTTGGGAATTTGACAATCCCCGCCATTGGTCGGCAAGCAATTTCGATATTGAAAAAATCATCGATTATCGCTCAGCGCTGGTGAATTCACGCTTCCAGTCCAATGTGCGGACCCGCAGCAGGTTCCTGGACATCAGCAGGGAAGTCGGTATGGCTTCCAAGGCTGTGGACATAGAAATCAATCTGGAGGAGAAGCCTTTTTTCCGGTTAAATGCAGGCAGATGGATGGCTCCCACTGGTCCAAAAGCTACCTTGAAGAAAGCCCAATTGACCGAAAATCCGCATATACCGACCAAAGTGGAGCGGGTGGTTTCAGATACTGACTTCAAGGCCTCCGAAGCCATCCCTTACCTTTATGGAAAAGGCATTGACGAAACATATCTGACCAAGTTATTGAGCATCGGCACGTTAGGCACCAAAGCCAACCGAAAACTGGTTCCGACAAGATGGTCCATCACCGCCACGGATGATACGCTGGGGAAGAGCCTGATCGAAGAAATCAAGCAGTATCCGGAAGCGGATTACATGGCTTTCTTCGGCGGCTATCTGGGGAATTTCTACATCATCCTCCTCTTCCCTCAGGTCTGGAGCTATGAATTGTTTGAAACCATGGTCAAACATACCGCCAAACCCGGCGTTTGGACGGATCACGAATTCTATGGGGGAAGAAAGGCCTACGCGCACAGCACCGTAGGCGGCTACTATGCCAACCGGCTGCCCATCCTGGAGAAGCTTAAAGAGATGAAACGGCAGGCTTCTGTATTGTCGCTGCGTTTTGTGACCGACGATTACTACATGCCGTTGGGCGTCTGGGTGGTACGTGAAGCCACCCGAAAAACCATAGGCAATAAGCCCATCGTCTTCGGCAGCAAGGAGCTGATGCTGGATTACGTCCGCAAATTGGTGAAGAAGAAATTCAGCTACAATGCCGATTATTTATTAAACCAGAGCAAATTATTGCGGCACATGCGTTGCCAAACTACGCTGAAGACCTTTTTAACATGAAAGCCGAGCTTATCAGCGCCCTGCAGAACCTCCAGTCCGCCATAGATCACATCATCAAGAACAATGTGGATGTGACGCAGAAGAAAGAGGCCTCTCTTTATGATTACAAAGAAAAGAAGCATCAGTACTATCTCTCCGTCTATCGCAAAAGCATGGAAGATCTGCAGAAAAAATGGAGCCAACTGGGCCAGTTAAAGAGCGATTCGAATAAAAAGGTGGCAGCAGCGCTTCAGAGTGCGTTTGACGTGTTGAACGGCCATTACCTAAACAAAAATCCAGAAGCCATGGTTCCCCTGGTGGACTTTATGTTGGAAACCGTTGGCCAGCTTGAAACAGAGAAAGGCGCGGTCCGTTTTTCCATAACCGCCAAAGACCTTCCTGCCGAGATCCGCGAAGACATCACAGCAGATGCCGTGGAGCTGGAGAAATGCTTTGCAGCAGGCTGCTACCGCAGCGCCATTATCCTCTGCGGCCGGCTATTGGAGACGGCTTTGCACCGCAAATATTTTGAAGTGACGGGCAATGATATGCTCGAAAAAACTCCCGGCATCGGCCTCGGGAAGATCATTGCCAAGCTGGAAGAAAACAACGTCTCCCTCGATCCAGGATTGACACAGCAGATTCACCTTGTGAACCAGGTGCGCATCTTTTCCGTGCACAAGAAGCAGCAGTCTTTCTATCCCTCCAAAGCGCAGACCGAGGCGATGATCCTCTACACGCTGGATGTGGTGGAAAAAATAATGAGGAAGAAATAAGGCTATCTGCCGATATTCTCCGCAATCTTTTCGCCCATCTCCTTCGTGCCAACTTGCTCCATCCCTTCTTCCATGATGTCTTTGGTCCGGTATTTGTGGAGGGTTTTCTGGACAGCCGATTCAATGGCTTGGGCTTCCTTCTCCATCTTAAAGGAATGCCGCAGCATCAGGGCTGCCGACAAAATCTGCGCAATCGGGTTGGCGGTATTTTTTCCGGCCATTTTCGGCGCAGAACCGCCTGCAGGCTCGTACATCCCGAAGCCCTTCTCGTTGATGGAGGCCGAAGGCAGCATGCCCAGGCTGCCGCTGAGCATCGCGGCTTCGTCGCTTAAGATATCGCCGAACATGTTGGTGGTGACCATCACATCAAAATCCTTGGGCCTTTTGATGATCATCGTGGTGGCATTATCGATGAAGAGATAATCCAGTTTTACATCGGGATACTTCTTCGCCACTTCGGTAACCGTTCGACGGAACAAAATGCTGGAGGAGAGCACATTGGATTTGTCCACGCAGGTCACATATTTCTTTCGTTTCCGCGCTGCCTCAAACGCTGTTTTCGCAATCCGCTCCACTTCGGGCTTCCGGTACAGCATCTCGTCCGATCCCATATCTTCTTTCAGGACCTTCTTCCCGAAATATGCATCGCTTGTCAGTTCGCGCACAATGAGGATGTCGAATCCCTCTTTCACGATGGATTCTTTCAGCGGGGAAGTCCTGTATAGGAAAGGATATAGGAACGAAGGCCGTAGATTCGCGAACAGATCAAAATGCTTCCGCAGCCCCAGCAGCGCCACGGGCTCGATCTTCTTTTCCGGCGGCAGGTCGTCATACCGGGGATCGCCTACTGCCCCGAAGAGGATGGCATCCGAATTCTCGCAGATTTTTACCGTCTCTTTGGGAAGTGCCGTGCCGTGTTTTTCAATGGCAACTCCCCCTACATCCGCTTCGGTATAATTAAATTCTACGTTGAATTTCCTGCTTACAGCATCCAATACGGTTTGCGCTGCCTTCATGATCTCCGGCCCGATGCCATCGCCTGGCAATACCGCTATCTTGTACGTTTTCATGCATCCTCCTGGAATCCCTTCAGATAAGGCAATCGGTTAGCCAATTGTTTCGTCTCTGCAGCCGCGCTTTTCAGCACTGCCATGGAGTCCCATGTCCCTTCGACAAGCACCCGGCGTGAGGATTCCTGCTGGTGGACAGGTATGCTGAAATCCCCATAGCACACTTCCTTGCTTTCGAGGTCGATTCTTACTTCGCAGGCCGGATCGTCCTTCACCACGCTCATCAGGTTCCCTATGTCCGATTTCTGGGCGACGACCACCGGAATGCCGAGTGTGGTGCAGTTGTCCGCGAATATCTCTGCAAAGCTCTCGCCGATGATGCCGTTGATCCCGAACCGCATCAGCGATTGCGGCGCATGCTCCCTCGAAGAGCCGCAGCCGAAATTTTTATTCACGATCAGGATGGAAGCACCCTTATAGCGCGGGTCATTGAACGGGTGGTTCTTTTTCGTGCCGTCTTCCCTGAAGCGTTCGTCGTAAAAGGCATACTGCCCAAGCTCATCAAACGTCACGCACTTCAGGTAGCGCGCCGGAATGATCCGGTCTGTATCAATATCATCCCCGGTCAGCGGGAGGGCACGCCCTTTTACGGTTTTGACATTTAGGTTTTGGCTCATTTTAGTTGGGCAGGTGATCCCTCACATCCACCAGCTTTCCATTTAATGCTGCCGCAGCCACCATGGCCGGGCTCATCAGGATGGTCCTGCCGGTGGCGCTTCCCTGTCGGCCTTTAAAATTCCGGTTGGAGGAAGAGGCGCATATCTCCCTTCCTTTCAGCTTGTCCGGGTTCATCGCTAAGCACATGGAGCAGCCCGCTCCTCTCCATTCAAAGCCTGCTTCGCTGAATATCCTGTCAAGACCTTCTTTCTCCGCAGCCTTCTTGACCTGCTGCGAGCCCGGCACCACCAGTGCGCGGATACCTTTCGCGACTTTTTTTCCTTTCACGATCCTAGCCGCTTCCCGCAAATCTGAGATGCGGCTGTTGGTGCACGAACCGATAAACGCCACATCAATTTTAGTCCCCGCGACAGGCTTTCCCGGTTCAAACGACATGTGCTCGTAAGCTTCCCTGGCTGTATTCTGCTGATCTTCCGGCAGCTCTCCTACCTCGGGAAAATTCTCCGAGATGCCAACTGCCTGTCCGGGATTGATGCCCCAGGTGATAGTGGGCTCTAGCTTAGACCCATTTAATTCAACCCTATCATCGTATTTAGCATTCTTGTCCGAAGCAATGGATTTCCACCAGTCGACTGCTTTTTCAAAAGCCGCCCCTTTCGGTGCAAACTCACGGCCTTTGATGTAATCGAATGTGGTCCGGTCGGGATTCACATAGCCTGCCCGTGCGCCGCCTTCAATGCTCATGTTGCAGATGGACATCCGTTCTTCCATGCTCATCCGTTCCAGCACTTCGCCGCCGTATTCGTGCGCGTATCCAATGCCCCCTTTGACACCCAATTTGCGGATGATGCTCAGTATCACGTCTTTGGCATACACCCCCTTTCCGAGTTTTCCTGTCACGTTGATGCGGCGCACCTTGGGCTTTGCCATCGCCAGGCATTGGGTAGCCAAGACATCCCGTATCTGGCTTGTTCCGATGCCGAAAGCGACAGCACCGAAAGCGCCGTGGGTGCTCGTATGGCTGTCTCCGCACGCGATGGTCATGCCCGGTTGCGTAATCCCCAATTCGGGCCCGATCACGTGCACGATACCCTGCTTCTGGCTTTTCATGTCAAAAAGTTTGATGCCGAATTCTTTGGTATTCTTCTCCAGGGCTTTCATCATCTGCTCCGCGAGCGGATCTTTGAAAGGCCGTGTTTGATCGTCCGTGGGTGCGATATGATCCACAGTAGCAAATGTGTGCCCGGGGTACACTACCTTTTCACCGCGTTCCCGCAGCATCTGGAAGGCCTGCGGACTGGTAACTTCGTGAATCAAATGCAGCCCGATGAAGAGCTGCGTCTGGCCAGAAGGCAATTCCCGTACCGAATGCAGTTTCCATACCTTGTTGAACAGGTTTTCTCCCATCATCACTCCTTTTTGTGCCTTTTCTTGAAAACGAGGGCTTTGTTGGCGCCTTTGATAATGGCTTTCACCGAGGCCATAATCACGTCCGGTTCTACAGCCTCTGAGACAAAAACATTCCTTTGATTGTCTTCCAGCTTGATGCTGACGCTGGCCAGCGCATCCGTTCCGCCGGTGATGGCCTTCAGGTTGTATTCCTTGAGGTGGATGAACGGCCCGATCACAGATTTGATGGCATTCGAAGCTGCATCCACCGGTCCGACGCCGGCGGCCGTGCCTACTTTCTTTTCACCGTCAATGGTCAATCCGACGGTTGAACTGGGTGTGATCTTATTGCCGGTCAACACGCTCCATTCATCCAGCTTTATGATCTCTTCCCCTTCGTTGAGCTGGTTTAGCGTATCCAATGCCAAGGCTATCACGTCGCTCTGTTCGATCTGTTTCTGCTTGTCCGACAGCTCTTTGATCTTGGCCGTCACCTGCAGCACCTGTTCCTTGTTCAGGGTGATGCCCGCTTTCTTCAGTACATCTTCCACAGCATGTTTTCCTGACAATTTGCCGAAGACGATATTCTCCCCTTCCCAACCGATGTCTTCCGAGGACATGATTTCATAGGTCTTCTTGTATGACAATACGCCGTGCTGGTGGATGCCGGCTTCGTGGGAAAATGCGTTTCTTCCGACAATGGCCTTATTCCACTGGATCGGCATGCCCGTCAATTTGGAGACCATCCGGCTGGTGCGGAAAATCTCTTTGGTATTGATGGCCGTGTCTGCATCATAATAGTCTTTTCGTGTCTTCAGGGCCATGATGACCTCTTCCAGCGCCACGTTTCCGGCCCGTTCGCCGATGCCGTTGATCGTGCCTTCAATCTGCGTAGCCCCATTTTCAATGGCCGCCAGCGAATTGGCCGTAGCCAGGCCCAAATCATTATGGCAGTGGGCGCTTAAGATGGCGCCCTTGATATTGGCGACATTCTCTTGCACATATCTGAAGCGCGATCCGTACTCATCCGGATGCGCATAGCCCACGGTATCTGGGATATTGATGGTCGTTGCACCAGCTGCCACGGCAGCCTCGATGACCCTGCACATGTAATCGATATCGCTGCGCGATGCATCCTCCGGCGAAAACTCAATGTCCTCGCAGAACGATTTGGCGTATTTCACCGCCTCGGAGGCCATCTTGATGACTTCCTCCGGCGATTTCTTGAGCTTGTGCTCCATATGGATCTGTGAGGTAGCCACAAACACGTGGATGCGCGGCTTCTTGGCGTGCTTGATCGCGTTCCAGGCCGCATCGATGTCTTCCTTATTGGTCCGTGCCAATGCGCATATGACGGGTTTTTTCACTTCCTTGGCGATGGCTTCGACTGCCTCGAAAGAGCCTTTGGACGAGATGGGGAAGCCGGCTTCGATGATGTCCACATTCATCTTCTCCAGCTGCTTTGCGATCATGAGCTTTTCGGCCGGCGTCAGATTGGCGCCCGGGCTCTGCTCGCCGTCTCTTAATGTGGTGTCAAATATTCTGATATGTTTCATGATGCCGTTCCTCCGTACGTGTTGGGTGACATGTTGGGTGGTTTAATTAAACATTGGCTGGAAACAATGGGCGGTTCGACCTTGATAAAAAGATCGGAACCTATCGCAGCAATAGAAGTAAGGAAATCATCAATTGGTTAAGGTTTAAGGAATTCGTTGCCATTGTAACTCGGTAGGAAGATATTGTGCGTTTAAAAAGCTTTCGCTCAAAAAACGCATTAAAAAAGATTTTTTAGCGATAGCGGCCAACTCAAAAATTCCGTGCCGGAATTTTTGCTGATTTCCCCTAGTCGCTATAAAAAAGGCTTTATTTGCCAATGCGCCATTTTTTTCTTTTGAGCCTGTAGAAAACGGAAACTTCAGGACTTTTTCTTGAAACCGTCCAATTCATTCAGGAACCGCTTCAGCGTATTGATGATATGCTCCGGCTGGGTGCTTAGCACTTCGGCTGTTTTCGCCAGCGGATCGCCTTCCCATCGTTCTTTTGCCGTCAATTTCAATTCGTTGGCGTCCATTCTGTCGCCTTTCTTGGCGGCCTTCCGGGCTTTTTTCCATTTCTCGAACAGCTCATTCGCCCTTGCCGGCACCTCATCGGGCTTCACGTCCAGCAGTCTGGCAGCCTCTTCCAATATTCCGCTGGAGGCTTTCTGCTCTTTCTGCAGGGCCTTTCCGGCTGTAAAAGTCAAACGGACGATCCCATCCTGTATTTTGGAGGATTTCAGAATCTTTATTTCATCGGCTTCGGACGTATTGTTCAGGTGCGTGCCACCGCAGCATTCCACATCTGTGCCTTCAATTTCCACAATCCGTAGTTTTTTGCCGGGTACAGCTCCACCCTGGTAAATCCGGACACCGTATCTCTTCTCTGCCTCGTTTCTGGGCAGGAAGAATTTATTTACTACAATTTTCTTTTTCACAATCTTGTTGGCTTCCTCCTCAATCTTTTTCAGTTCTTCGTCAGAAACATTCTCATAATGGGTGATGTCCAGGTGCGCCTTCTCCACGGTCTTTTTTGCGCCCGCCTGGTTCACGTGATTTCCCAATACTTTCCGGGCCGCGGCGCTGATGATGTGGGTGGCTGTATGATGCTGGGCCAATTGCTTTCGTCGCTCTTTATCCACCTCTACCTTTGCCTTATCGCCAACCTTGAAAGAAGGCTTGTCTTTTAGGGCATGCACAATCACGTTCCCCTGTTTGAACACCGCTACCAGAAGTTGTCCATTGATCATACCTACATCATGGACCTGCCCGCCCGAAGTGGGATAGGCTACAGTCTTATCCAAGACCACGTTATTTCCGATGATCTTCAGCACTTTGCCTTCATTGCTGGTTTTCAGGTAGTCATCAAAATACAGCGCTTCTGTGGCCGGCACGTCCTTCAGATCCAGCTTCTCTTCCCGTGCGGTGGCGTGCACCTGCTCTTTCTTCTCGTGCAGTTCCGAGACCATGGAGTAGAAATTTTCAGGCACCGACACCTTTTTGTCAAGTTTAGCAGCCTCTTCCCGGATTAATTCAGGGGAAATGCCCTGGCTGTCGTACAATTGGAGCAGTTTTTGCTCGGTGATCTCCTCTTTCAGCAGCCGTTCCACAATCTGCCGGGATTTCTCCTTGGTGGCATTGTATTTTTCCCTCTCGACATCCAGAATCTTGTGCACTTCTTCCAGGCTTTCGCTCAGTTCAGGGAATAATGGTTTCAAATAAGCCGCATGCCAATCGCAGATGTCCTTCAGGTCTAGTTTCCACCGGTATTGGTCGATGAATGACAATGCTCTTCGTAGTATGATGCGCAGGTTATAGCCGCCGCCCACGTTGGAAGGCAATGCACCGTCCGAGAGCGCGACCAGCAATGCTCTCGCATGCTCGCCAACGGAATAGAGGGCTGCCAGCGGCAGTATCTGCTTTTTCAGTTCAGCGCTTCCGATACCTACTTTATTTGCTACACTTTTCCATGCCTTGTCAATGTTCTCCACTTCATCGATGTTCAGGTAGGAGGCATACGGTAAGAACCTTTTCATCAGCTCTTTGTCTGCCTTGATGCCTGCCGCAGCATATAGCTTCTTACAGACCGCAGGGAACGTCGTTTCGTAGCTGGTGGAGGCCCCCTGGGAAAACCATGCCACTCGTTCCTGGCCCTGGCCCATATCCAGCACTTTTATACTGAGATCCTTCAAGCCAGTTGGGGTGGCTTCCCACTGCATGTACACTTGGTTTGCGATCTCCAGGCCGCGGGAAAAGAATTCCAGGCTTACGCCCGCATTGCCTCCGCCGGCCCACGAGTCCGGCTGGATGAACAATTCTTCTTTTGGGACACCGATGCCTTTCACGAACCATTCGTGCAGGTCTTTCAGGTATTGGTCTTTGTTGTAGTCTTTGGCCGGGACAAAGGCATGCTGGCCCTGCATGATGAAGCAACTGTAATGCGCGCCTGTGATGCCGATGTTATCCACATCGTTGAAGCGCATGCAGAACTGCGGCACCACCAATGGGTTTGCAGGCGGTTCGACTTCGCCGCTTACCACATACGGCTGGAAATCGTAGATCGAAGCGCCGACCCAATACTCGTCTTCCCGCCATCGTGCAACGACCGGATACCGGGGAATCTCGGTATAACCTCTTTTCTTGAGGATGGCCGCAAATGTCTTCCATGCTTCGATATAATCCAGTTTGTTTCTGGCCGGCGTGTTGCCTATGAACCGGAAGCCGCCCGAACAGACCGGGTCGCCGCAAAGGTCGCTTTTTTCAATGGAATAGAAGATACGCTTGCAGCTCTTGCAATGGTTTAATCGGTAGCCCAGTTCGCTCAGGGCCTTGGTGGGGTAATATTTTTCAGGCTCCTTGAAACTCTTCTTCTTGAGGTCCTCTTTAATCTGCTTATTGTCCATCATCCACGGCATAGCATGAAGGTTCGGTTTTTATTCTTTGCTATTTTAGAACTGGAATGCAACCTTAATAAAAATGAAATCAAAAAAAGAATTGCGCATCAAAAAATTATTTTCTTTAGCGAAAGCGACTATCCCAAAAATTTCGTGCCGAAATTTTTGTAATGAGCCTAACCGCAGAGAAAAAAGAATCCTTCTCTATTGCGTCATTCGCACTAATAAAGAGTTTCTTCCAATATTCCCTCCAGAAATTTAATATTCTTGTTCTTAACCGATACATTTTTAAGAAGTCGTATCTGTCTTTATCCATATGCTTACCAAAGACAACGTGATTGAGGTATTGAAGAAGGTAGAAGACCCCGAGATCCAATTGGACGTCTGGACCTTAGGCTTGATATACGAAGTGAAGGTGGACGAAGGCAAAGTATTCGTAAAAATGACCTTCACCTCCATGGCCTGCCCGTACGGTCCCATGCTGGTCAGCGAGATCCAGCAGAAAATCGCCGAATTGAACGGCGTCAAAGACGTCCGGGTGGAAGTCACCTTTGATCCTGTCTGGCAGCCCAGCGAGGAATTAAGGGCCATGCTGGGGGTATAGTAGCAGATATTGTTTATTCTTCCTTCATCCCGTCAATCTCTTTCTGCATCCTTTTGACGCGTTCCGCGTAATCGTGGCCAAGCTCTTTCTCAAACCGCTCCAGAACCTTCTCAAACGGTGCCTCTTTGTCACCGAAGATATAATTGTCCGCCTGCGCAACAATCTTTTCTTCCTTTGTTTCAGGGATGAAATCCTTCAGCGGCAGATCCAGCTTCTGTTTCTCAATGTCCTCTTTCCTAATTCCTGCTCCGATATGGCATTCCGCAATTGAAGCATATTGTCCGACGCCCTCTTTACGCAATATCTCACCGCCAATCACGCCATGCCGGATGCCTTTCGGCCCGGGTCCTGTTTTGAACCGTCCGATATCGTGCAACAAAGAGCCTATCTTGATCAGTTCCAAATCCAATCCGGGAATTCCCTGCGCCATCGCCAGCGCTTTTTTCTGCACGGCTTTGACGTGGTTAAGAACAATTTTGAATACCCGCTCATCTGGAGAATATTTCTTCAATAAAGAAATGGCTTCTTTCTCGGTGATGTGCTTCATCAGAACTCAGAAAACCCATCGGATTAAAAAAGATAGCGATTGGAACGAGAAATCTGGCTTGTCTTTCAGGCTAAGAAAGGCAAATCCTATGATGGCCGCTGCCATCCATATATTGTATTTGTTGAGCATGTTGGAAGGAAGGACAGGCCTATATCCGGCCTGTCCCGTTACCTCTTTTTCCCCGGCAGGAAAACAGCCTGTTCTCCTGAAAGGACTGGAATAAGGATGGGCTCCCTATTTTTGATGTGGGGGGTGGTGTGAGAAAACAGCAACAGGGAGCCCGGGGAAGCGCTATTCCTTATAGGCATGCGGTGCTTTTCTCAGTTCTTTGGTCCATAGCAGTCCGATGCGGATCATGTCTTTGTTGAACTTGTCGCTCAGCCTGTATGTCTTCTTATACAGGTCGTAGTCGATGATGCCCATGCTCTTCATGGGCGTCAGGATGCGGTCGTAAAACTGCCGTTTGTTGTAGGAGATCTTCACCTTTTTGCCTTTATACATGGGGTCATCCAGTGTATCGGTGATGAAATTCCCCTCGTGCAGCTTCGTCGCGAACAGCGACATTTCCGTCTTGCCGATTTCACCTCCCTTCTCTTTGATCATCTCGACCAGCAGCTTCGCCACAATCACCTGCTGCTTGGTCGCGAATATGACTTCGTAAATATCATCTGGCAAATTAAACCGATCGTACAGGATGACCATTCTTTACCTACTAGGGTAGAGCTAGTATATAAATGTTTCTCTTATGTAGATTAGTATAGTAATTAGTATACTAGACAGAAACATCGATTTTAGAAGCCAACTCAAAATCCTTTTCCGTAAGGCCATTTTCACTGTGCGTCATAAGCTTGAAATACACCTTGTTGTAACTGATGAAGATATCCGGGTGGTGGTCCATTTCTTCTGCAATCGCTGCTGCTTTATTGACAAAATCCATGGCTTCCTTGAAGCCAGAGAACTCAAACCGTTTGACAAGCGCCCCTTCAAAAAGGCCCCATTTATTCAGGCTTTTCAGCTTTTCCCGGATTTCGAGGTCGGATAGGGCAGGCATAATGATTCCCTGATGCTCTACACATAAAAACCTTTTGTCATGCACAAAAATGTCGCCATACATTTTTTGTGCGGGGTTTGAAACCCCGCTCTTTAGGGCGACATTTTTGGCATCCTAAAAATCCGCCGAAAGCGGTTGATCCTACCCTAAAGGACAGGGTTTGACCAGCTACTTTCTTTGATATGCGGATTTTTATGATACAGAGAAGAATTCCTTGATCTTCTCCGGATAATATTTTGAAATCGTGACGCCCATCTCCTTCGGAAAGCATTTGAAATACCGCGGCCAGGCGTACCGCTCATCCAGGAACACAATCACTCCCCTATCCGTCTCGCTGCGGATGCACCGCCCTGCATTCTGCAGCGTCCTGGTTATGGCCGGCAATACATACCCATAATCCCAGCCTTTCCCGAACTTCTGCTCGTAATAATCGATCAGGGCCTGCGTTTCCAGATTCGGCTTCTCGAGCGGCAAGCCGACAACAACCACTGCTTTTAGATAATCCCCAATCAAATCAATCCCTTCCCCGAAAGAGCCGGTGGCGACGCCCAAAAGAGCAGCCCCCGAATCCTTATATTTTTTGAACCGCTCCAGGAATGCCTGCTTCTCCTCTTTCGTCATGCCTGGCTTTTCCAGAAATACCGTTTTCTCGCACAATCCTTCAAAATGCATATGGATCCGGTCCCGCAGGAAATAGCTCGGAAAAAACAATGCCGAATTGCCGGGAACGCTATTCACGATATTCGCACAAAAGGCCGCAATGCGCTTGAACTGCGCCTCATTCCGCGCTGTAAACTTTGTGGTGGTCTCCGGGATGATCAGGTTCAGCTGATTCTGCTTCGGAAACGGGTTCGGGTATTCTTTTTCAACAGCCTCCTCAAATCCCAGCACGTCTTTATACATGGCTGTCGGGGTCAGCGTACCGGACATGATGATCGTGGAATGCGCCTGCCCGATCACCTCTTTTGTGATCAGGGAGGGATCCAGGCATCGGTAGCTCAACGTAAACAACGGTTTTTTTCCCTCAGCTCTGGAAAACACCCTTACATACCCGAAATCAGGCCCGCTCCAGTTGCTCAGGAAATCAGCCACGCTGCCGATATAGCTCTGCTTCTGCTTTTTCCTGATTTCATCCGCAGCGAATTGCAAATCCGTGATCATCTCATCAAAATTATGGATTGCATTGATTTTCCCTGCAAAATCCTCTTTTGCGACCTTCATCTCTTCCAGCATAACTTCTTCTTTTCTCAGGTCTTCGGCATAATCCAGCAGCACATCCCTTATGCCTATCAGGTGGGTCCGGATATCATCCAATTCATATTTCTCGGCTTCCTTGATTGCGCGTTCCACGGCTACGGTGCTTAACCGGTGCGTCAGCAGATCGCGGCAGCGTTTCGGCAGATTATGCCCTTCATCCACGATGAGGATGCATTTCCCCAATTCTTTTTTGGCCCGTTGGAATAAGGCCTGGCGTATCGAAGGATGGAACACGTAATAATAATCCGCGATGATGACATTGGCATGCTCGGCCAGCAGCGTGGCCGTCTCATACGGACAAAGGCCTTCTTCCTGGCAGAATTGGATAATCTGCTCGGTATGTTTCGGCCCCTGCTGCTCTAATTCAGACAGCGCTTTTTTGGCTTCCACCGTAGGCTGGCCGGTTTTTTTCTTGGTTTTCACATAAAACTCGCATTTGTAATCTTCCACTTGGCTGTTGCAGAATTCATGGAATTCATTGCTGTACAGGCTCTGCACATTAGGGACTAAACACATCCATTGCTTGCCGATCAAATCGCAGGCGACGATCTTCCTGTGCATCTTATCATGTTTTTCCCTGATTTTCTGCAGGGTTTCTATCGCAATCCGGTGCTGCGTATGCCGCGAGGTTAAGAAAAATACAGTCAGGTCATGTTCCAGGGCATAGGTTAACGCAGGCCCTAAGCTGGCAGCTGTTTTCCCTAACCCGGTAGGAGCGTGCACAATCAGGTTCTTTTTGGAAGAAACCGAATCATAGACATCCTTCACCATCTCATCCTGGATTTTCCGGATAGTATCATGCGGAAAAAGAATTCCCGATTGCATGCAGCAACGCATCGCCGGTTTCTTTATAAGTTTTGTTGTCAGATAAAACTTCCATATAGAAAATAAGCAAATCAGCCATTGTGAAAAAAGGATTGCGCATTTAAAAATCATTTTCTTTAGCGAAAGCGAAAGACCAAAAATTTCGTGCCGAAATTTTTGGGATGGACCTATACGCTATAAAAAAGGCATATTTGCGAATGCGCCATTTTTCCCCTGAGCCTTGCTGCCAAGAAAAAGAATTGTTCTCTATTGCGTCATTTGTGCTATTTGAGTCACATTGTACTTTATCGGATATTCTTGTTCTTAATCGCAACATTTATAAACAAAAAACCTACATAGTATGAAAAATATAGATTAAAGTAGGTTAATTAATACCAATAAAGACTTACAAAATAGGTATTAAAACTTACAAAATAGGTATCTTCCATTGAAAAAGAGGCCGTTTGAACCCGACAAGGAAGCGATCATAGGAGAATTTCTCGCCTATTTGGAAGAAAAGTGGCAGGTTTCCGGGGAAGAAATCCAGCAAATCCTGGAAAAGAAAACCATTGGGTCGCAAATCCCGATTTCCGTTTTTTCTACGGATGCATTAACGGCGTTGGAAACGGCCTGTAAATATCTCCACGAGAACCTTCAGCTTACCTTCAGCCAGGCAGCCCGCCTCCTTAATCGCGATCCGCGCCTGATTGCGACAACCTGCCATCGCGCCCATCATAAATTCCCGAAACGGTTTGTTCCAAAACCGTCCTCCTTCTCCATCACTCCTTCCTTGTTCAAAAATCGGACATTAAGCCCGCTTGAAAACCTGGTGTTCTACCTGAAGGAAAATCGCCAATTGACGTTCCATACGATTGCCCTTCTCCTTCATCGTGACGATTCCACCATATGGACCGTTTACCAAAGAGCCAAAAAGAAACATGAAGCTTAACGACAAAATCCGGGACCAGAAGCCGGAAAGCGGCGTTCCTGCAGTTTTCACACTGGAAGCCGTCGGACAAGAGCTGGTCCGGAAAGGCTATGACGAGAAGCAGGTAGCGCGTGTCCTACGGAATCAAAGAATAAAGGATCGTGCACTCCGGATCGCGCCGATTGTCGCCGTCCTGCTCTTTGTTATCGCCTTCGGACTATTCCTCAGGCCGGAAATCACCGGTTTCATTACCGGCGAACAGGCCGCGGCATATACGCAAGACGTCTCCTTTACCGTTGCAAGAGATACTGAAAGGACATGGTTCCTCGAGCATGTCGGCAAGCTGAGGTCCATTGCACTGAGCGGATCCGTCTCAGCAGGGGGAACAGCAAAAATTTACATAGAGCACGAGGGTCAGGCCTATCTGGTCTTCGATTCTGACAGGCTGAATGTATCCAATTCCAACTTAATTACTGGATTTGCTGTCATGGAAAATGAAACATCTCCCGGGCCAACAGCATCAAACGTAACCGCAGAAAGCGACGAAACAGTCGACAAGTCTATCTCGATTGATTTGGCGTATGATTCCGGTTCTGCATGGGACGCCAATAACGATGGCAGAGAGCCCCTGGACGGAGTGATCGACCTCACTGTAGAAAATTCCGGACTCAATGGAAACATCGATGAAAACAACCTCTGTACAAGATGGGAAGTCAAATCATTGGACACATTATCCACTCAGTCTGTCTGCAACGGCAATGCGCAATGCTGTAATTTCCTGGATCTGGAACCGTTGGGCACTGCCTGGAATGAGTCCTTCCTTTTAACCTACCAGAAATACAACTCCACTGCCAATAACGAGATTAGCGCACAGATCGTCTATTACAATGTCAATTTCTCTGATTTGGAGGCGGAAATCATCAATTCAGAGAAAGCTACCTTGCCAGCAAGATTCCAGCAGGCTGTGCTTGAATTCAATGACACCTGCCATGAAAACTGCTTGTTGGATGATTTCAATGCCAGTTCCTACCGGCTGATCTTTGATGTGGACAATGTAGGACTTACCATCGACGCTATTTCCTATTCGGTCTTGGAAGAGCACCTTGAAAACGCCACTATCGCCAATGCCACGAACATTTCAGTTATAGAAGAAAAAACCATCCAATACCAGGCCGTCATCGGCAAACCGGTGAAGTGGAAAAAGACCATAAAACTGAATGAGACCCAGTCCAACATCACTGTCCAGCTGCCGAAAGAAGCCACCAACATCAACGTCACCAAGAAGGTGGAGAACGAAACAGTTGAAGTGGAGAAGGCCCGCGTCAAGACGCCCGACTTTGAGACATCCATTAAAACGTTCAATGCCATTACTGGGAATGTGATCGCTGAATCGCAAGAAGCCAACGATACCACTGAGATTTTCATCGAGGAACCTGTCGAAGAGATTGAGATCGAATACGAGACCGAAGCCCCGCAGGCAATCGAAGAAGAGATCAATGCCTACTCAAAGCGGATCACCGTATCTTCGAATGTGCATTACGAGAATATCCTCACCTTCACCGAATTGCCGGTCGAAGCGCCCGAAGGTGCTGTACGGCTCTACTGGCTGGTCAACGATTCCAGGACCGAAGTAAATGCCTCTAAATTCGACACCAACAACAATTCCCTGATTGATTACATCGAATGGATTACGCCTTCCCTGAGCAACCAGACCTATGAAGTAGAGATTACCATCCTGAACGTGCAGAGCTATCCCATGGTGGGTGGCAATTGGACCGTAGCCTTCACCACTTTCGGAATAGCCAATCTTACCATCTCAGCCAGCAATGGCACGACATACGGGAACGGTACGCCGAATGATTTGGAGTGGCTCGGGTTGCGCTGCGGTAACCTCACATTGACGCCTGTCTTTAACGGAACGCATGTGTTTTATGAAAACTATTCATGCAATGCGACCGCAGGGCATATTGTCAAAGTCCATACCGTCGGTGTCCATACCCAGGAATTCATCTTTGGTGACCAAATGGCCTATGCCCACAATCTGGCCACCAACGAATCCGGCTATAAGATGACACTTAACGGAGTGATCATCGGAGGCGGTGACCAATCCAGCGAGGGTTCATACAAGCTAAATCTTATCGTGACCCCGACCGATGGCGGTTTCCGGGTCAATGAGAGCACCTACAAAATGACGAGCACCGTCTATGTGGACGACCCCGGCGGCAAAGTGAATGAAAGCAGCTACAAGCTGTCAATTGTGCCCGAACCGGCATTCATCTCGTATTCCGGCGGCGTTACGCCCAGTGACCAGCCCGCAAATGTCTCACCCTCCTTCACCCTGGCCATCAATAATACGGCTCCACGGATCAACGATACCGTGCAATTATCGGTGAAGGTCATTGATGCCGATCTGATCAGCATGATCATCGCTTCGTGGAACGGAACAAACGGCTCGTGGATGAATGTCAGTAACATCACAGTCTCTGCCAGCTCAGTCAATTACACAGTGAACCTGACCGTAAACGTATCCAACGGGAATACGACCGGATGGCTCTTCTATGCAAACGATTCGTTGGGCACCACCTTTACGGCATCGGCCCTGAATACATTTAAGTCCGACTTGACAGGCCCTGGTTTCACAGGACAGTCCATCAATTTCTCAGCGCCGTACCGGGGCAAGCTCGTAAAAATCAACGTGACCGCGTTGGACGGAACCGCCCTGAGGATGGTCGTCTTCGGCTGGAACGATTCGGGCATATGGCAGAATATCAGCAACGTCTCTGTAAGCGGCCTCATTACTTCCTACAATTATTCCGTGAACCTTACGGTCAACGCATCCCGCGGAGCCGTAGTGGGCTATCAGTTCTACGCCAAAGACACCTCTGATAACTGGAATTATTCGACACTGGCGACATTCACCGTAAGCAACGCGCCACCCTCCCTGAACGGCTCATTTATCGGCTCGCAGCTGCCCTTGGACGATTCGGATCTGGTGGGCTACTGGGAAGTCGAAGATAATGCTGTTGATACCGTTGGCATCAGCAGCGCCGGTACCATAGACGGCGTCATCAACGGAACAACCAACGCCACCGGCTATCTGGCCCGTGGATTCCGCTTCAATGGTTCCAAGAGAACCGACGGCTGCCTGTATGATATCGATAGCAACGGGATGGTTCAGGGGGCTGATCAAAGTATAATCTCTCAATGTAACATAGGCAACTGTCCGGTCTGGTTGACCGAAGGTACTTCAAGTTGTTCCAGTACCTTGCATTGCAACGGGCTGGATGTCAGTCAAAATGGTGGAGTTCTAGCATTCGATGGTGCGCTGGTATTGGCCCAAGTAGGTAAAATCTGCAGCGGCACCCATGTCAATTTAGGCAACAACGAGAGCCTCTATTTCAACGCCTCAGGAAACTACACCTTGTCGGCATGGATATATCCGGCGTCCCTCCGGACCTACGCACCTATCGTCTCCAGGACCTTCCGGGTATTTGCAGATGAAGGCTATACCTTTGCCTTATTCAACAGCACTGGATCGTATAAGCTCTATTTCAGCCCCAACAATCTGCAGACCACCACCATCCAATCCAACCGGACTGTGAACCTCAACGAGTGGACCCATGTGGCAGCAATCTATGCCAATGAAAGCGTCACGTTCTACATCAACGGTGAGATTGCGGGCAACAAATCCTCCACGGCCTTCAAGGACGACGCGTACGCAGCTTCCAGGGTATTGGTGGGCATGGAGACCGGTAATGCCAATGCATATACCTTCGATGGCTTCATCGATGAAGTAGCAATCTATAACCAGACTTTATCCGCAAACGAGATCAAAGAAAGGTTTCTCTTTAACAATACCTTATCTACACAGCACCTTAAGGCTGCTGCCAATGAAAGCAGGGACGTGGACAGCGACAATATCACAATCGCCTATAGGTGGTATCGAAATGACATCCTGAATGCAAGCACCGTGCACAACGAATCCGGATTGCTGGCCTACTATCCGTTCGACAGCGACGCATTTGATTACGGAAACGACAAGAACGGCATCATAAACAGCACTACCCTTGTAGCGGACGGAAAGATTGGGAAAGCCTATCATTTCGACGGCGCCCATAACTTCATCAATTTGAGCTACAATGCGTTCTCCAACAATGATGTGGATAAAGGGACTGTATCGCTCTGGGTGAGGCTGGAGGACACCAACCCACGGCAGGTATTGTTCGATGACGAGGGATTCATCCGCATCGGATACAACGA
>JAGVYO010000032.1 GCA_018303225.1 Candidatus Woesearchaeota archaeon | reverse complement strand
CTTTGAATCCCGTAACTTTTTTGCTGCTCTTCAGGCCGGCCTTGTTGACGATGGCCTTGGCGATGGGATGCTCGGAAAGCCTTTCCAGGCTCGCAGCCAGGCTCAACAGCTCCTTTTGAGAAATTTTCCCGGTGGAGGTTATGTCTGTCACTTCCGGCTTTCCTTTCGTAATGGTCCCGGTCTTGTCAAAGACGATGGTCTTGACTTCTTTCATGGTCTGTATCGCTTCTCCCTTCCTGATCAATATCCCCCGCTTAGCCCCCATTCCGGATCCGACCATCAGCGCCGTCGGTGTCGCCAGCCCAAGGGCACACGGGCATGCTATCACCAAAACAGCGATGGCTATGCCAAGGGATCTGCTTACATCCTTGGAAAAGAGCCACCAGTTCAAAAAAGCCAGGATAGCCAATATCAGGATGGCCGGAACAAAGATGGAGGTTATCTTGTCGGCCAGTTTCTGGATAGGGACTTTGGTCCCCTGCGCCTCTTCGACCAATTCGATGATGTGCGCCAAAAACGTGTCGCTGCCGACTTTGGTTGCTTTGATATACAGGATTCCGTCCTGATTGATGGTTGCCCCGATCACGTTGCTTCCTTTTAGCTTGTCAACCGGAAGGCTTTCCCCGGTAACCATCGATTCGTCGACAGAGCTTTCTCCTTTGACGACGATTCCGTCAGTAGGTATCTTTTCCCCGGGCTTGACGATCATGACATCGCCGACCCTGATCTCAGACGCAGGAATCTCAATTTCCTTCTTGTTCCTCAGGACAAGGGCATTTTTCGCCCCCAATTCCAGCAGTTTTCGGATCTCCTGGCTGGCCCGGCCCCTTGCTTTCGCTTCGACATATTTCCCGGTCGTGAAAAAAGCCATGATCATCGCGGCAACGCCCGAATAATCATCAACGATTCCTGTGAAAAAAATAAAGCCGGTGATGTAGGCGATGATGGTTCCCAGCGAAATCAGGGAATCCATGTTGAAGTAGAAGGTGAACAGCCCACGCATCCCTCCCTTTACGGTGTCCCATCCGAAGATGAAAAGGACCGGAAAGCCGAGGATAAGAATAGCGATGATGGAATACGGCATCTCAATCAGGGGGAAATGGAAAAGCCGTTCCGACAGCATGATCACCGTGATAGGGATGGTGAATGCCCATGTCCATAGAAGCTTGCGCTTCCAGCTGCTGATCTCAGAATCCTCTTCCGGCTCTTCAGGGGTGTGCTCGTGCTCCATCTTATTCGATTTTGGATACCTTGTAGCCTGCCCTGACAACGGCCTTTTTCAATTCGTCTTCGGAAACATTTTCTTCTGCCCGGATCGTCCCTTTTTTCAGCATGAGGCTGACCGAAGCTTCGTGGACTCCGGGGCCTTTTTTCAGGCTCCTCTCTATATTGGAGGCGCACGAGGCGCAATGCATCCCTTCAATGCTCATTTTTATCTTTCTCATAGAGCTCCCTCCTGCCCATTCAAGCATTATTCTACAACCAATACCCCTCTTCCCATCCCCATGCTGCACGCAAAGGCATACATGCCGGGTTGGGTCGGTGTGAATTCAAGGATGTCCTGGGGCCAGCCATAGACCGTCCCATCGAGGCGTATGCGCACCGGCCTGCCGGCCTTTACGTTGATGGTGTTGGGATAGTAGTTATAATTTTTCATGCCGATGGTGACTTCCTGGGGATCTCCATTCGGAACCGCTTCGGCCAGGCCTCCAATGGTATTTTTGCCCGATCCCTTCAACATAAAATATCCCACGACCGAAATCAGCAGGATAATTCCGACTGCGTAGATGGTTGATTTTTTGATTTCCGTGTATTCTTCTGTGCTCATTGGAACAGCACGCTCCTTGGCCCATAGACCGCAATCAAGATCGTAGCGCCGGTCAGTATCAGGCTGTATAAAACAGTAAAGAATTCGTTGTCTTTGTGTTTCCGTTCTGCACCCCTTGTTTCCTTGTAAATCATGTAATTCAGTCCTGCCATGATGACTGCCGAGATGAGAAAGACAAGAACTCCCGCTGCTTTCAGGTTGTCATTGAACATCATTAAGGCTGTCATCGCCCCCATTAAGCCGCCCATGAAACCGGCCATCAATCCCTCCATAACACCCATGATGCCGCAGCATTTCCCGTTCCAGGCGCCAAAGAACATCCCTACAGCCATGCCGAACACGCTTCCCCAGAACATCCCGTTGGTGGCACCAATATAGAATCCGGATAAAAACCCTGCCATCATCCCGATGGTCATCCCGATCATCATCCCGGACATGCAGGGGAATTCCTTGTAGGCCCTGACGTGCCGTATAGAAGGGAGGATTAACGCATAGCCCAGAATGGCAAAAAACAGGTAAAAGCCGTATTTGGGGATGAAATTCTCAATATATCGTAATTTAAAGAAATAGAAGATCCCCAATAGTATAAACGAGGCAGAGAGGGAAACAAGACTGGCCTTTATCAGCTCTCCTTCAACTCCGTCTTTGGTTAGCGTTTGCATAAATTCTTTTAATGCCATACGATAAATGAGTTAGGGTGCAGTTTAAAAGCTTTTTTGAAACCGGCTCCTGAAGCAAAATCACGGTTACTGCCAATAATGAAAGGCTACGATTCACTTTTCCCTTTGTAGTTCTTAATGCTACGCCTTGCCCGACAGCCTGTTATAGGCCCCCGCAAAAACCAGGCCAACAAACCATCCTATCAAAAAAGACCCGATAATGCCTGTTATTGATCCTGCTAACGTTATATTTTTTACAGCGACGCCCGAGACATCAAGGCCGTGCATAAACGAGTTGGCCACCTTTACTACGGTTTCCAAGGGGAAAATCGCTACAAAAATCAGGCATAGCAGCGACAGTGCAGCAACGGCGATGCCAAGCGACAGAGCAACTGCATTTTGTTTTAGCTTTCCCATGTGTTCCTCCTTTGATTTTCAGATAAATTAAAATGAATTTTAGCAACATCCTTTGCCTTTTCCCTTCCCCATTTGGTTCACCTCTGTTCTGTTAAACATTAGCAATCACATTTTTCAGCTTTTCTTCTACCTGTGCAGCAATAAGTGCAAGTTGTGGATTGCCAATCTTCTGCATCTGGATCGTAGGCCGGATAGCCGCCACAAAGGTCTTGCCTTCCTTTTCATACACAATCACGTTGCACGGCAGCATCAAGCCCAGGTCTGGTTCTGCCTGAAGCGCTTTGTGCGCCAGCGGCGGATTGCAGGCGCCCAGGATAAGGTAGTTATCGAAATCCGCATTCAGCTTCTTCTTTAAGGTTGCCTTGACATCGATTTCGGTCAATATGCCGAAACCTTCGTTCTTCAATGCTTCTCTGACCTTAAGGACAGCCCCGTCATAGATTATCTTCACTTCTTTTTTGATGCTATACATTCAGATTACCCCCATTCAAAAATCCGCTCACCTACGCGAGGGATGCCTGTGATGGTGATAGCGAAATCGCTAGGCTCTTCTGCCAGCGGAAAAGCCATGACACCGTACACGTGATGGCCCACCAGACGCGGCACGGATTGAGGTTTTAATAGTTTTCCGGTGTACTCCAGCGTAGTAAGCTCTTTCAGATCAAACGGGCTCAGATCCACGGAATGGGTGTTCGCCGCAATCTGAACCTCCAATTTCCCTTCCTTCACACCCAGCGGGGTCAGTTCAATGGCCACGTCACCCGGGCCTGTGGTACCGGTTAAAACAGGAGGGAATGGATTTTCAGCAGAAGATACAGCTTGGCTGCCTTCCGCAAGAATCGCATCTGTAGCGGGCAGGTTCGTAAAAAGGCCGGCAACCGAATAGATAAGAACACCTGCAATAATGGCCAGTCCGCCATACATCAGGAGGTCAGTTTTTTTCATGCTTGCACCTCTTCGCGTGCCGCTTGTCCTGGATAAAGAGCACAACGCCCGTAGCTGCAATGACGCCGCCCACAATCCAGAAAAAGATCGAGAATTTCTGAAGCGGCTGGAACGGCACCCCGGCTATGATGAGGCCTGAATTGAGCATCAATAACCGATTGGAGATGCATTTCTTTTTGATGTAAAGGTAGGCTGTAACCAACAGCAATCCGACGGCCACGAGCCATATCGGGACCGCTATCTCTGTAAGGAACAGCAGTGGCATACCCACAACGGTGATGCCCAGAATGCCCAATAATGCAATAAGGCCAAGGCAGACATTATGGCATATTTGCCAGGAGCCCAATATGCTGGCGGCTCCCGAAACGCTGCCGGTCATTGCGATAAACCTCTCTTTAACCCATTTAATCATTTTACCATTCCTTGCAACAGTCCACAATTTTCTTGATGATGCCCGAGAATTTCTGCATCATGCCGTCTTCTTTTTTTGTTTCTGCAGACGCAGCCAATTTTTCCGAATCAATCATTTTCAGATTTATCGCAAAAAACAAGGACCAAAGCTCAAAAGCGGATTTGAAAAACGCATTAGCTTCTTCTTTATTGGATTTGGCCAATTCTTTGGTACCGACTTCCATCAGGCGCATGCTGGCAGCCAGCAGATGCTTGCTGATACACCACTCTTCCCCTTTCGGGTCAGTAACGATTTTTTTCAGGAGGTTTGTCCGCAGTGTACGCACCGAAGCCAGCATCTCCAGATACTTCTGGTTGTCCGTCTTCATGGCGGTGAAGTAGAAATGCTCCTCCAGGCTGATAAGGTTCATCAGCGCAATGCTCAGATCCTCATCCCTGGATAGATCTACTTCTCCTTTCTTTACGTCCTCTATTTTCTTCATCCACTGCTGGACTTCTTTCTGCATGTGTTACACCGTGAACTGTAAGATTGTACCGATTGCAAACAATAGGAGGAACGTGAGCCCCATGCCCTGGAAGGGAAGCATCTTCCCATGACGCAGCTTTGTAATTTTGGCACTGAGCCAAGGTGTTATGGAAACAAGAGCAACACCGATAAGCCCGCCGATCACAAATAAATTAAGCACATAGGTTCGGTTCAGCCAGCTTCCGTAATCGCCGGCTATGGAAATGTACCACGGACGTGCGTCCGACAGCAGTGGCAGCATCGGCCAGACTGTGGTGGCAAACGAAAAGGCCACCAGAAGAGGGGTCTGGAAGGGAATGAATTTCCGTTTTATCGCTTTCGAAATCCACCATCCCATGGAAGCGGCAAAGGCACCGATGAACAAGCCGATCACTATGGTGTTAATGCCCAGCCATGCCGCACCGCCGGCGGCTACTGCCGCACCCACCGTACATAAGGGGCAATGGGCAAAAGCAGAGGGCAGGGCCAGCAATGCACCGACTAATGCTGTAAAAAAGGCTTTTCTCATTTCCCCTCAGATGCTCATAAATAAGGACGCTTGCCCGTCTTTTCCAATAGCATATATCCTAAAAGGCCCTTTCTTTGAGCCCGGCATGCCCGGTGAAGCATAAGGCATACCCGGCAAGGCAATTCCTTTGATGTCTGGTTTCTCATCTAGGAGTTTTCTCACAGCTTCTATAGGTATATGGCCCTCGATGAAATAATCACCCATGATGGTGGTGTGGCAGCTTTCCATGCTGGGTGAAATGCCGTATTGCCGTTTAATAGGCGTGAGGTCCTCCATCACAACCGTCTTTACAGCATACCCTTGATTTTCCAGATATCCTAAATACGCATTGCAGCACCCGCAGGAAGCGGATTTGTAGACCGTGACTTCCGGGCCTTTCAATTCGCTGTTCGCAACAGCATTGCCCGTTATTTTGCCATCATATTTTTCAATTTGCCCGAATTCAAATCCATTTTCACGCCATGCATTTGTACCGCCGGCAAGGTCGTATATGCGCGTGTATCCCATCTGCTGCAGTGTTTTAGTTGCTTCAGCGCTCATGCTTCCGCTACGGCAATAAACTGCAACAGGCGTATTCTTATCAGAAGGCAGCTTATCCTTATTTTGGAGCAGAGTGTCGTAGGCTATAAAGGCATTCGTGCCTTTAATGTGCTCCTGCTCCGGGATATGGGTGTCTATCACAAAAACATCATCATTTGAGATTATCTTGGCAAATTCTGCAGGCGCGAGTGTTGTGATAGTTGGCTCTACTTTCCCTTGAGAGCCGCATCCGGCCAGAACGACCGGCAAAAGCAAAAGAAATAAAAAAAAGGGTTTCCTCATGTCAAGAATCGAAGATTCTTGAGTGTTGGAAACCAAAGCTTTCCAACAAACCAGAAATCTGCTCTGCAGATTTCTCAGTTCATGCTCAGAAATCGATCCCTTACTCCGAGCCGAAGACGGGAGATTGCGGATATCGATTTCTGACATCTCAGCAGCCTCCGACCATGGCAGGAACCGAAGCAGCGGGCGCCCGTGCAGCCGGCTGCGAAACCGCTTGACCTGTAGCTGTTGCAGCAGAAGCACCGCCTTCAAGCTTGTTTTCCAGCGCATTGATCTGGAAGGCCTGCACCACCGAAAAAAGCAGCAGGAGCCCTACAATGGCCAACATCGTATAGTTGATTTTCTTTTGTTCTCCGGTATGCTTATGTTCCTCTTTATGTTCGTGTTCCGTCATTTTAACAGCCTCCGACCATGCCGCTGCCCGCGGTTTGGCCTTGCTCAATGCCCCGGTACTTGTTGCTGGCAAGGTTGATATAACTGGTCTCGATGCCTTTCTGCTGCAGGATAGCGGCTTTCTGCTGGATCTGCCCCGGGAAGAACAGGGTTTTCCATTTTCCAACTTCCTCCAGGATCTCGGCATCGGTGTACTCGTTCCCGTGCTTTGTGATAAGGTACTTGGCAATGCCTCTCATGGCATAACTGTGCGCACAGCCGCACGCCGGGTCGCCGTTCTCAAAGATGATGGCCCGGGCACCGCAGCAGTATTCGCACGAGATGCCGTTCTCCATAAAGTACAAAATGTTGACATAGCGCTCATTTTGGGCAGGCGTCAGTTCAATATCCATGTCGTATTGCCCCACCTTACGGATGGTGGCATCCGTCGTATACGGATCGTTCGGGCTTATGTCATCGTAACTGACCCCCATCTCTTGGCCGTACACGACTGGAATTCCTGTTGGAACGATACTTCCAGCAGCCACCGCACTGCCCGTAACACCTGAAATGCGTACTGTATCTCCCAACTGCCCTAATTTATAGGAGTTAAAGGCCACTACAAACAACGTAAGGGCCAACACCACCAAAAGCTTATTCGAAATTTTTTCTGTCATTTTTACCATCCACCTCACAGATAGGATATACTAGATAGAATTCCAATTGAAACAGCTTATTTAAATAACGATGAAACTAGTTTCAGGCCGGGAACGTTGCCTTTACCCATTTCCCAAGATAGAAGGTAGCGATGATGACAACAATCACAATAACCAGGTGCTCCAGAATGACCTTGAAAGGCCGGGCGCCTCCCTGTTTGGCTATGTAATAGCTAAATCCGATAATAAGGGACAATCCCCATATCGTACTGACAAGAATGGCAACAGGAAGCGACAGCAGCAGGGTGGGAAGAACAAAGGTCAGGGCAAAAACAAACTTGGACAGGAACGTGAACACCGTGGATTCCCATATTTCCCTTACGGTATGTTTGTTTTCGAATTCCTCGGAGATGTGGATGCCCAGCGCGTCGGAAAGGGCATCAGAAACCGCTATGATCAGTATTCCGCCGATAACAACCAGTTTTGAATCGGTGCTTGAGCCCAGCCCGATAATCAACCCCAAGGTAGTGATGATCCCTGAAGTCAACCCAAATCCAAGGCCTTTTCTGATGGAGAGCTTCATACAAATCACTTCAGAACAACGATATTGGTCATGCCCCTGCGCTCGCGGCCGATAAGCTCCTTAGAGGCCATCTTATCCAGGATTCGGGTAATCTTGACCTTGGAGAATTGGGTTTCCCGAATCAGATCGCTCTGGTAAAGGGAACCGTTGTTCTGCTTCAATATATCGTAAATCTTCTTCTCGTCTCCATCCAGCTTGGACAGATCAGCCTCTTTAAATTCCCTTTTTGGCAGTTCTGTCTTCCCAGGCACAAACACCATGTACAGCCCGCTGCCCAGCAGGATGGCTCCGATGCTGAATGCCACGGTCAGAAGCCAGGAAGTATTGCTGTCATGGGCCGGGCACTGGTCCATGGTAAGGGTTGGGCTTTCTGCAACAACCTGGCATAAAAACTCGCCTTCCTCATCCACGTTCACTTTGACAAAGGCCAGCACCAGCAGTAAGATGACTGCAAATCCTGCCAAAACGTACCCTATGATTTTCTGATTGGGCAAAACCATAACCGGAAAGAGTAGGATGCCACTATTTAAAGATTATCAAAACGGTCGTGCAGACTCCGCAAGGGCCTTTAACCCCAGTCAATCAAAAATGGAAACATTTATATAGTACATATTACAATTATGTAGCATATGTTACAAAAAAGTAGTATAAGCCGGACACTGGCGCACACCTCTGTCAAGAAAAATCTGGGCACATTGGTAAAATTGGGGCTGATCATGGAATCCATAGAGAAGAAAGGGGGGAGAAAATTCCCTTTCTACAAGGCAAATTTGGACAATAGGGCCTTCAGAAGATACAAGACCGTCTATAATCTCTCATCCATTTTAGAGTCGGAATTAATTGAATTTATCGAGCAAAAGTTAACGCCCAAGTCCATCGTATTGTTCGGCAGTTACGAAAAAGGGGAGGACATTGAAAATAGCGATATCGATATGTTCATTGAGTGTAAAAAAGAAGAATTGGATTTGTCTTCATTTGAAAAGAAGCTTGGAAGAAAAATTGAATTGCATTTCAATGATAATTTTAACTCGTATCCTAAAGAATTAAAGAATAACATCATCAATGGGAGGGTATTGAGCGGCTTTTTAGAGGGGTATAAATGATCGTAAAAGGCAAGCCCGACCAGCAAAAGTCAGAATCATTAAAGAGGATGGCAGAGATTACACTAGAAAGGCTGGGTAATACGGACATGGGGAGATACCCCAGCAATACCTTAGTGGATTATTATGATGCTGTCCATAAGTTGATGGAGGCCCTTACATTGAAGGAGGGAATCAAGGTGAAAGGGGAAGGCGCCCATCAAGAGCTTATCGATTATGCTGCCAAACAGCGGAAAATCGATGAGCAGATGAGACAGTTCCTGCAACAAATGAGGGATTATAGAAATCGAATTTCCTATGAGGGGTTCATGATCCATAAGAATTATATTGACCTAAACAAAGGGTTAATCAGGAGAATCATTAAACGTCTTTTTGACCAGTTAAAATAAAGCCCATAAGCCATGTCTAGAAAACAGGCAAGTATAAACCTTAATAAACCCCTTTCTTTTCCCAGACGTTATGAAAGGTCCAATGAGGGTGTATTATGATGAGGAAGGAGATTTTTTAGAGATATCCATAGGCAAGCCTTCGGAGTGCTATGCATCGGAAGTAAAGCCGGGAATTTTCCTAAGAATTGATGAAAAAACCGAGGATGTGAAAAGTGTAGGAATTCTTGGATTTAAAAAGAGGGCCAAACAGCTGAAGGATATAAAGCTGGACCTGCCCATTGAAATCAACTTCTCAACCCCCTTGGCCTCTTAGTACATACAGAACTTTAATAAACCTGTTTCTTTCCCCCTAAAGCTATGAAAGGCACCTATGAATTGAAATCCGGCCTGGCAAAGATGCTGAAAGGCGGCGTGATTATGGATGTCGTGACGGCCGAGCATGCCAAGATAGCGGAAAAAGCCGGCGCCGTAGCGGTGATGGCGTTAGAACGCGTTCCGGCCGACATCCGGGCGCATGGCGGCGTAGCCAGAATGTCCGATCCAAAACTGATTAAAGAGATCATGGAAGCAGTTACCATTCCGGTCATGGCTAAAGTCAGAATTGGCCATTTTGCCGAAGCCCAGATTCTGGAAGCCTTAGGCGTTGATTACATTGACGAATCCGAAGTGCTGACGCCGGCAGATTCAAAATACCACATCAACAAATGGGATTTCAAGGTGCCGTTTGTCTGCGGTGCCCGGAATTTAGGGGAAGCCTTGCGAAGAATCCATGAAGGCGCAGCCATGATCCGGACGAAAGGAGAGGCCGGGACAGGCAATATCGTGGAAGCCGTGAAGCACATCCGTACCGTGAACGAAGGCATTGAAATGCTCCGGAAGAGTTCTAAAGACAAACGGGCCAAAGCAGCCGAAGAGATGCACGTTCCGTTAAAATTGCTGGAAGATACCTTAAAGCTGGGAAGATTGCCGCTGGTTAATTTTGCAGCCGGAGGCATTGCTACGCCGGCAGATGCCGCCTTGGTCATGCAGTTGGGTGTGGATGGAGTCTTCGTAGGAAGCGGTATTTTCAAAGCAAAGAATCCCGCCAAAATGGCCCGCGCCATTGTGGATGCCACAGCACACTTTAACGATAAGAAAATCCTTGCCAAAGCCTCCGAAGGCCTGGGAGAAGCCATGCCGGGAAAAGAGATTGACAAATTAGAGATCAAAATGCAGGAAAGAGGCTGGTAATTCCATGAATGTCGGCATTCTCGCCCTTCAGGGCGATGTGATTGAGCACATTAAAATGATAAAAAGATTAGATGCAAATCCGGTAGAAGTAAGGATACCGGAAGATCTGCAGAGCGCAGATGCGTTAATCATGCCTGGTGGAGAATCTACAGCAATAGGGAAACTGATGCAGCGCGTCGGATTGGATACAGCCATTATCCGACGAGCCAACGAAGGAATGCCCATCTACGGCACCTGCGCAGGAATGATTCTTCTGGCCAAAAAGATTGAAAATAGCGACCAACCCTTTCATCAGGGCACCTATCATCACCGAAGTGGGGAAAGGTGTAGAGATTCTGGCAGAACACGAGGGAATTCCTGTTTTGGCTCAACAGAACAATATCCTGGTTTCAAGTTTCCATCCGGAGATAGGTTCAACAGATGAGATCCATAAGTATTTTCTACGATTATAGTAAAAGGCACAAAAATTTGAGAAAGAGACTGCCTTTTACTTGTCAAAAATCTTTGATTTTTGAGCATGCTCAGAAATCACAACTATCAATCATAAATCTTGTGATTTCTGACATATTACGAACGGACAACTATCGCTCAATATATTTTGTCCGTGAGTATAGCCCTACGTCAGGAAAGGCCATAGCGAGAAGATAAAGCCAAAGAATGAAAATCGTGCCGGTTTTTTCTTCGCGTCCATGCTAAAATCCGCTTCTGCCAAGGTGTTATCCTCTTTCTGGAAACGTACGGTGATTTCGTAGCTGCCCGCTTTCGGAAAGATGTAGGTAAACGCGGCATTGGCATCCGGGGCAGCCAATGTACCGGCAAAGAGCACCTCTTCTTGGGCTATGCGCAGCCAGACGCGATCGGCATCAACGGGTTCACCGGTGGTTTCATTGACCAGGTTAAGGGCAAAGCTCACTTTCTCGCCTGTTTTCGGATGTTCAGGCGCATACCCAAAATCCACCAGGTAGCCATTTACGGGCTTATCCTCACCGGCTTCGAGATGCGCATAAGAGATAGAAAGGAGGGACAACAGAACAATGAAAAACAGGATGATTTTTTTCATCTCAGTATTTCCACTTCACGCTGCAGCCAATCGCAGGAAGTTCCGGTTGGGATACTTTCCTGCCTACCAGCAATTCGTTCAATGCTTCCCTGAAATCCCTGCGTTTCACAGCCTGGGGATTCTGCCAGTTATCGTCTACCCTGCCATGATACCTCAGCTTGCGCTCCTGGTCAAAAACAAACACTTCCGGGGTGCATTGGGCCTTGAAGGCCTTGGCAACATCCTGCGTCTCATCCCGCAGATAGGGAAAAAGGATATGCTGCTCGTCAGCCACTTCCTTCATCTTGTCAAAGCTGTCATCCGGATAGTTCACAGAATCATTGGCGTTGATACCGATTAGCTGTACACTTTGGGCTGCAAAATCCTTCTGGATCTGGATGATTCTTGGCAACGTGGCCTTCACATACGGACAATGATTGCACATGATTACAACCACCAAAATCTTCTTGGCTTTGAAAGAGGCAGGCGAATAGTCCCTGTCATCCACCCCTTTTAATTTGAAGTCAGGAATTTGGCTGCCCATTTTCAGCTGGTATGCAGAAGCGTTTGTTTCCACCTAAACCACCTCAAAAAAAGGTTATAAATTAAAGATATAAAAAGG
>JAGVYO010000006.1 GCA_018303225.1 Candidatus Woesearchaeota archaeon | reverse complement strand
CTGATGGCGGTGTATGAGGACGGCGTCATATATGCGAAAAACATCCTGGCTATTGACGATGTAAAATTCATGGCTGATTTGCAATCCCTGGCACGCGGCTCATTCAATGTGGCCATGTTCATCGGATATGCCACAAAAGATACTATCAAGCCGCTGCTGGCCAAGGCGCACCGCGAAGCGCGCGCAGTCGGTCTCAGCGAAAACATCATTGATGAAGGCATTATCGAGGAACTGATTGGCAAGGCTGAGCGGCAGATGCTCGGATTAAAATCCACGGCCAACATCCCGGTTTCGCCAAAATCAGAAAGGAAAACAACCCCGGAAGCCCCAAAAGCAGAGGCGCCCAGGAAAGAAACGAAGAAAGAAAAACCGCATGTTCCAAAGCCGGCTGAACCGGTCATCGAGCCTGAAAAAGAGATTCCTGCTCCTGAAAAGAAAGATGCGCTTCCCGCACCCGAAGAGATGAAAGAACTGGCGGCCCCGGAGGAAATGAAAGAGCTTCCTGTTCCTCCGAAAAAAGAAGAGCCCAAGGACACCGATGCCAAAATCAGGGAGATGGTCGAGAAGACCAAGAAATTTGCCGCTCACAAGGAGCCTACTGCAGATGACCTGCTGAGGGAAGTTGGAGCTTCGGAGCCAAGGACCAACGAAAGGCCGGCGATGCCCAAGAAGAGCACTCCTGCTGGAAAAATGCCGGCACGCCGCCCGGAAGAGCATATCCCCACGGTCCAGGAACTGACAGAAAAGAAAAAACAGCCAAGCTCCAAAACCGAGCAGCAGGAGGCCGAGGATCTGTTCAAGGAGCTCCAGAAGAAGGGGACCCTGAGAAAATGAATGATCATATTTTAACGGAGGTAAACTAAAATGGAATACATCTACGCAGCCATGCTGCTGCACAAGGCAGGACAGAAGATTGACGAGGCTTCTGTGAAGAAGATACTGGAAGCAGCGCACGTCAAGGTGGAAGATGCGCGTGTCAAGGCTTTGGTAGCGGCTCTGGAAGGCGTGGACATTGAAAAAGCAATCGAGACCCAGGCGGTCATGGCGGCTCCTATGGCAGCTGCACCGGCCGCTGGCGGCGCTCCTGAGGCCAAGAGGGAAGACACGGTCAAGAAGGTCGAGGAAGAGAAGAAGAGCCAGGAGCAGGCAGCCGCAGGTCTTGGGGCCCTGTTCGGCTAAATTTGTCAGAATTTTCCACCCAGACTGACGGTGCGAACGTATGCACCGACACTGCTTGGAAAATTCTGAGCATGCTCAAGAATCTTCGATTCTTGACATTTTTGCTTTTTTGTCCACAAAATGAGCTGTTCATGTTATGCCGTCACCACACGAAGAGCGTGAAGTAGTTAAGAAACTCGATGAGATTAACCATGCGGTATCTGAACTGAGATCGCGTCTGAACGAGTTAAACCAGCAGAAAGAAGTATGGTTTGAGAAAAAAGAAGCTGTTTCTTCCCAAATCAGGGAGCTTATTTCACGGGTCAAGACAAACCGCAGCCAGCGGAATGCCCTCACCGACAAGGTCAGGCAGGCAAAGACCGAACGCGAGCGCCTCCATGCCGTCATCAAGGGAAAGGCCGGCACGGTCAAGACCCTCAACGAGCAGAAGCAGGGTCTCCTGAAGAAGCACGACGCTCCCGGCAATCCGGCGTACATCCGCGATGAGATTGACCGGCTGGAGCATTACCTTGAGACCAACGTCATCAGCTTTGAGAAGGAAAAGGAGCTGATGAAGAAGATCAATGCGCTGAAGAAGCGGTTTGCGGAATCCTCTGAAAATGCCGCGTTGTGGGCGCAGATCGGGGGTGCATCCAGGGAACTCAGCAGCCTGCGGAGAGAGACCGAGAAGGCCCACCGGGATGTGCAGCAGCATGCCCAGGAAAGCCAGAAGCTCCACGAATCGGTCGTCTTGGATTCCCGGGAAATCGACCGGCTGCGCGAAGAAGAGAAAGGCTATTACCAGAAATTCATGGAGTTCAAGAAGCAGTTCACCGAGGCCAGCGCCCAATTAAAGGAGCGGCTTCAGGAAATGGACCGGATGCACCGGCAGCTGGATAGTTTCCGTGCGGCCCGGCGAAAAAGCAAGGAACAGAAAGAGGCTGATCTTATCGGGGGCAAGGTGCGGGAGATCGAGGCCAAAATCAGGCGCGGTGAAAAGCTGACCACCGAAGACCTGCTGGCCTTCCAGACACAGAAAAACAATTAAGCCTTTATGCTTTCCATATAATGGCACATGCCGCACATGAGGCGGTTCTTATGCTGCGCCAGAAATGTGCCTGCGCCGCATTTTGGGCAGGACTTGTGCGTTCTTATGAGCTTGTTGCCTTCGGCCTTGTACATGCTCCATCGGCCTTTGCCCAGCTTCTTGGCCGGCGCTTTCTTCTTCTCTTCTTTCTTGTCTGCCATCTTGGATCAGGATTTATTCTTTAGCTTCCTTCTTTTCAGGAGCCGCTTTTGCCTCGTCACCCTCTTTCTTTTCCCCGGCTTTTTCCTTCTTCGGGGCCGGTTCGATGCGCTTCATCTCTTCCTCGCTCGTGTACTGGAGCGCCACGACGCGCGCCTGCTGGTTTCCGAAGCTTGTACGGATATTCTTGACCACGACGAGCTTCTCATCGGTTTTTAACGCAGAGGCCAGCTGCTTCCATACCTCTTTTTTTGAGGGCGTAGCCCCTGAAAACGTTGCGTCGGCAACGATCTTCCGGCGCGACAACAGCGGCGCCTCTTCTTCCTTGAGAATCTTCAGTTCCATCCTACCTCACCTTGATCGCGTATTCGCCCTGCGCGGACAAACCTACTTTCTTTGCGATGACCGACTGGGTCGGGCTTAGGACGAATAATCTGCCTTGGTAACTGGTGGCGAACTGCCGGCTCTTGCAGACCGGGCACTCGTCCCCTTCTACCAGGAATTTGCACTGCTTGCATGCTTTTTTCTTGCTCATTTTTTGCCTTTGGGAGATTTCTCTTCCTTGACCTCTTCTTTTTCCTCGCTTTGCAGGTTGATCCAGTCCAATCTTCCGAGCCCCGGCTGCCGCATGGTGAGGCCCAATTTCGGGTTGGCCACGTCTTTGAAGGATACGGCGATTATTCTTGCCCTGCACAGGTCGCCTACTTTCAGGGTCTTATGGCTTTCTTTCCCGGTCAGCACCTTTTCCTTGGAAAAGGACACAAAATCATCCATGGTCTGCGAGACGTGGATCATGCCCTCGAGAGGGCCCATGTTGATGAACGCGCCAAAATCAGCAATGTCCTTGATCCGGCCCAACACCACTTCCTGCATCTCCGGCTTGAAGGTCAGCAGGTCGAATGTCACGTCATAATACGATGCGCCGTCGCCCGGGATGATCACGCCTTCGCCGATATCCTGGACATCCGCTACATCGATCACGATGCCTATCTCTTTGGAGATGTGCCCCTCATATTTCTTCTTGATCCGTTGGGTGACAGCGTCGTCTACCGGCAGCTTGAAGAAATCCGGAGGAACACGTATGTGGTCGTTTACCTGTACTTTATAAAACATGGGTTCTGGTGTTAACTGGTATTATTTAAAGCTTTCTCTCGATTTAGGGACGAAAAATGAGGTATTTTTTCTGACGGAGGGTAATGACAGGCGTGCCCTGATTTCTGAGGCTGTCCATGAGCGCTTTGTCCCGGGTGGCCACGATAACCGGCTCTTTTTCGGCATAGTGCACGATGGCATCGTCCACATAGGGTTCGGCGGAGGGCAGCACGGTGACGTCCTTTTTCTCGATTAATTGAAATGCGACATTGGCGGCTGTTTTGGTCTTGGCGATTTTCTGCAGTTTTTTTAATTCCACCAGCGAAGGCTCAAGGACGCACAATTGGTACTTTTGGTCCATGATCCGGTGAAACTCGGAGAAAATATCCACCTTCAGCTGGACGGGTATCAGCAGGAAATTGGTGTCCAGGATGATTTTTTTCATAATCCCCGAAAGCCGCTCTCTTTTTATAAACGTTTCCGTAAAATAGGTGCCTGAAATTTGTCCATTCCTTTCTACGTGTCATCCCCATCAAATTCGACTATCTTTGTTGTTGCAAGGCTCAAAGAAAAAAAGGACGCATTGGCAAAACTCTTTTTTATAACGGATAGGCTCATCCCAAAAATTTCCGTAGGAAATTTTTGCACTTGCGCTATCGCTCTAAAAAATAATTTTTTAATGCGTTCTTTTATTTTGGCCGCTATCGTAGCAAAATGATCCTTTTATTTAATGCGTGCATAACATATCCGCTGCGTTGTTATGCCCTTCGACCATACGAAGTGTGGTCAAACTTCGTCCGCAGAGTTTTTTTGGGGCACGCTATAACTACTGATAAGAAGACTTAGTTTTATTTACTGCGCTTTTTGCAATAAACCAAAGAATCCATTGCCATCCTAATATAATAAGAAACAATAAAGCAATTAGGGTTTTTACCCCAAATGATAATTCCGTTGGTTCGCCATTTACAGCAGCTGTTCCACTACCTAAAAAAATAGCAACGATAATGATTGGAAAAATAATAGTTGCCAGAATTAATATGATAATAAATGGCGTGCTATTAAGTGGAAACCATTTGGGGTAATAGAAGAGATGTCTTGTAATACCTCTTTCACGAGAAGCATAGCAAGTATTGCACATTGTAATTGGTTTTATCCCAAGCAATGCTAAAACATTGATATCATTTGGATCTGTTATTTGTTTATTGCACTTTTTACAATTTACCATATAACTTCCACCTGATTAGATATCTTAATTTACTTCGGCCTTTTGATATTATAACATATGATGTTTAAATACTTTACTATTTGCGTACCCCGAAAAAATTTCACTTAACATATGTTATACGATGGATCCCTATTTGGCACAGTCCTTTTTGCCAAAAGCCTTTTATAGTCCACGGAATCCAATCCCGCTATGAAAATTCTGCAGGGAGCGCTGATGCGCATCAAGCCCTCGAAAGAGGAAGAGTCCTCTATGCGGACGAAGGTAGACGGGTTCCTGAAGAAAATCAGAAGGAATCTGAAGGGCGCGAAAGCAGTCCTGGGCGGCTCGGGGGCCAAGGGCACATGGCTCAAGAATGCCGGGGATGCGGACATTTTTGTCTGTTTTGATTATAAGAAATTCAGGGATAAAAGCGATCTGTTGGCGGATATCCTGGAAAAGACATTGAAGAGATCCTTCAAAAACGTGCAGCGCCTGCACGGCTCCAGGGACTACTTCCAGATCCGGGAAGGCCATTTTACGTTTGAGATCGTGCCAATCCTTTCTATTCCGAATGCCAGGCAGGCGGTCAACATAACCGACGTGAGCCCCCTGCATTCAAAATGGGTGCGGAAGCATGCAAGATATGCGGATGACATCCGGCTGATGAAGCAGTTCTGCAAAAGTGCCGGTGTCTACGGTGCGGAGAGCTATATCAATGGCTTTTCCGGGTATGTGTGCGAAGTGCTGGTAATCCATCATAAGGGATTCCTCCCGCTCGTGAGGGCCGCGGCCAAATGGGGCGATAAGGTCATTGTTGATCCGGAGAAGCGCTATTCAAAGAAAAACATCCTGCTGGAGCTGAACACCTCTAAGACCCAGGGGCCGCTGGTCATTGCGGATCCGGTCCAGCCGGGCCGCAATTCAGCCGCCGCGGTCAGCCCGGAGAAATTCGAGTGCTTCAAGGAGCATTGCCGCCAGTTCCTTAAACGGCCTTCTGTCCCTTTCTTTGAAGAGCATCCTGTCAGCGCCGAGGCGTTCCGGAAAAAAAAGAAAGGCAATCTCCTGGCCATCCTGGATATCGCCGCTCCTGCCGGCAAGCGCGACGTGGTGGGCTGCAAGCTGCTGGCGATGTTCGAGCAGATCGCAGCGGATCTCACGAGGCACGAATTCAAGGTGACGGGCAAGGAATGGTCCTGGGACAAGAAGAAAAAAGCGCAGTTCTATTTCATGGTGGGCCCGAAGCCGCTGCCGAAAGAACGCGTCCAGGAAGGCCCGCCCCTGGAGATGGAGAAACATGCCGAAATCTTCCGGAAAAAGCACGATGCGACCTTTGCCAAAAATGGCCGCATCTATGCGAATGTCAAACGGCCCTTCACCACGGTTGATGGCTATTTCACCTCCCTCATGCAGGACAATCCTTTTGAATGCAAAATCACGGATGTGGTGGTGGAATAATGCAAGCCGTCATCCTGGCTGCGGGAGAATCGACGCGCACCTGGCCATTGACCCAGACCGTGCCGAAACCGCTGCTGCCCATTGCCAACAAGCCCATCCTGGCCTATCACCTGGATGCATTGCAGGGATTGGCGGACGAGGCCATTATCGTGGTGGGCTATAAGAAAGAGATGATCAAAAATCATTTCGGCGAGCGGTGGGGCTCGCTGAAAATCATATACGTCGAGCAGCACGAGGCAAAAGGCACAGGCCATGCGCTGATGGCCGCGAAAGATCTTATCCGGGATGATTTCCTGCTGATGATGGGAGACGATATCTACCGCCGGAAGGATATCGAGAAATGCACCGAACTTCCGTTGTCCATCCTTGCCAAGGAAGTCGAGGATCCGTCCTCGTTCGGGGTGCTGGAGGTGGACGGCAACCGCGTCACGTCGATTGTGGAGAAGCCCGCTCATTTTGTCTCCAAGCTGGCCAACTGCGCACTGTACAAGTTGGACAAGACCCTTTTTGGGGCCCCCCTGCAAAAATCCCCGCGCGGCGAGTACGAACTGATTGACATGCTGCAATGGCTGATCCAGGATAACGAGCTGCGGTACGTGGTCACGGAGCACTGGTGGCCCATCGCCTATCCGTGGGACCTGTTGCGCGCGGACCGGGATTTTCGCCGCGGGAATTCCATCGGGGAAAACTCCAAGATCACGGGAAAGGTGGAGAACAGCTCGATCGGTCCCAATTGCTCCATCAAAGGAACGGTCCGGAACTCCATTGTGATGCATTCTACTCTCATTGAGGAAGGCTCGGTCGTGGAGGATTCGGTGATCGGGTCGCATGTGTTCTTCAACGGAAAGGCGCTGGCCGGGGAGAATGTACGGGTTGCGGTAAAAGGCAAAGAGATCCGCGTTCCCAGATTGGGAGCCATCGTAGGCGATTATGTCAAGGCCGAGAGGGTCGTTCTGAGGCCGGGCGTTAAAATCGGCGCCCGCAAGATGGTCCGGGATGAAATCAATGGGGATGTTCTTTAGCTCTTAAACCACATACTTTATCACGACAAATCCCCCTATCAGCAGAATCATGAATACGACTGTCAATATGTTGAAGTACTTGTCGATGAATTCTTTGATTTTCGGCCCGAAGAAATAGAACAGCGTTGCGACACCGAAAAAGCGGATGCCCCGTCCGATGACGGACGCCAGCATAAACGGCGCCCAGGCGATCTGAAAAACTCCGGCTGCAATGGTGAACACTTTATAGGGGATGGGCGTAATGGCTGCTGTTATCACGGCCCAGAACGCGTATCGGTTGTACAAATCACCCACCTGCTGAAAGTAGTGCTCGTACCCTAGCGTATGGATGATAGCTTGCCCGATGGTCTCGTAGAAAAACAGGCCGATGAAGTAGCCCAACACGGCTCCAAAGACAGACCCTGCAAGGGCGATGAACGCCCATATCCATGATTTTTTGGGTCTTGATACGGACAATGAAATCTGCAGCACATCCGGCGGGACGGGGAAGAACGAGGATTCCATGAAGGCCAATACGAACAGCGCCAGGCCGGCATATTTCTTGTAGGCCCAGGAGAGGACGTAATCATACAGCTTCCGGATCCAGCCGAATCCGAAGACGGGCTTTTTAATTGGCTTCTCGGTTTCCGGTTCCATTTTTCAGGGTGTCGGGCAACTCCCTTATATAAAACCAATTGTTTTGTCCAAATCTTTTTAAATCACAGCGCTTTCTTCTCTGCTGTATACCATGCTCTACCAGCAACTGAAGACCATCCTGATAGGAAAAGAGCCCTTTGGCGATATCCTGGGGCAGGAAGAGGTAAAGTCCTCCTTAAAGTCCGCGCTCCTGATGGGCCGGCACGTCATCATCGTAGGCATGCCCGGCGTTGGAAAAACAACGCTGGCCAAAAATGTGGCCAAGCTGCTGCCTGAGATTGAGGTGGTAAAAGGCTGCCCATACCATTGCGACCCGAAAGATCCGATATGCCCGCAGTGCCGGAGCAGGAAATCCTTAAGTGCGGAGAAAATCAGAGGCGAGCAGCGGTTTGTGCGCATCCAGGGCAGTCCGGATTTGACTGTAGAAGATTTGATAGGGGATATCGATCCGGTGAAGGCCATCCAGTACGGCGCCTTGAGCTTAGAGGCGTTCACGCCCGGCAAGATCTTCAAGGCCAACCGCGGCATCCTGTTCTTTGACGAGATCAATCGCTGCCCGGAGAAGCTGCAGAACGCGATGCTGCAGGTGCTGGAAGAGCGCAAAGCCACCATCGGCAGCTATTCGGTTGACCTGACGGCCGATTTCATCTTCATCGGCACCATGAATCCCGAGGATACGAGCACCGAAAAATTATCGGATGTTTTCCTGGACCGTTTTGACCTAATCCATATGTCCTATCCGGAGACCGCGGACCTTGAAAAGCAGATCGTACTGAGCAAAGGAAAGAAAATGACGGCTTTCCCGGACGCGCTCCTGACCATGGCCATCCATTTCGTCCGGCTGCTGCGGGAAAGCGACAAGCTCAGCAAAAAGCCCGGCGTGCGCGGCACCATCGGCCTGTATGAACGCAGCCAGAGCCATGCCTACCTGAACCAACGCAAGAACGTCACGTTCGAAGATCTGAAAGCGGTCGTCGTTTCGGTATTGGCGCACCGCATCGCGCTCAAGCCTTCGGTGAAATTCCTGCAGAAGCCCGAGGAATTTATCGAGGAGCAGTTTAAACAGATTTCTGAAATGTACGAGGAGCAAGCAGACCGCGGTGAGTCTCTTTGACGTTGAGGCGAAGGTCGAAGAGGCTTCTGAGATAGAGCAATTGACCGGCAAACTGGCCTCGCAGACCGAGGAGCAGAAGCTGATGCACCTTGTGATGGACAATGACAAGGAGATTGTCCAGGAGGGCCGTCTGCTCAAGGAGGCCCTGAACCAGGGGCTTTCTTCCTTTACAGCGGAGCTGATGTTTGAGCAGCTGGTGAAGAACTATTCTCTGGCGAAGCAGCTGTTTGGCGAATCCTTAATCCGCGAGCTGACAGGCTATGAGCCTGCCTACGTCAAGAAAAACATCCATATCCCGGAGTTCCAGAAAGAGCTGCGCACTTCCATGGCGGCGCATTTCCAGAAGCTGAAAGATGCCCATTTCGTGGACAACGAAGGCAGCATCACGGACAAGGGCGTCCAGCTGGCTTCGCTGATTCTTTATACTGAAGAGCTGGATCATCTCCTTCCGAAAGGCGCGTTCGGCGAGAAAGCCACCAAAAGGCAGTTCCTCTATGGCGACAAGAACGACGTAAAAGAGTATAGGAAAGGGGATCGCTACCGGGATATCGCGCTGCGCAGTTCCCTTAAGACGGCGGTGCGCCGCGGCCACGAGGAATTGCGGAAGACCGATCTCAAGACCTTCGAGAAGGAGAGCAAGGGCAATGTGAACCTCATCTATGCACTGGATGCCTCAGGCTCTATGCGCGGCCGCAAGATCGATGTCTGCAAGAAGGCCGGCATCGCGCTGGCGTACAAGGCGCTGCAGGAAAAGGATAAAGTGGGTTTGATTGTGTTCGGATCGGACATCAAGGAAGAGATCGCACCGACGCACGATTTCTCGCTGCTATTGAACGAGATTGCGAGGATACGGGCCAGCAGGGAGACGAATCTTGCGGCCATGCTGAAGAAAGCCATCGAATTGTTTCCGGAGACGCACATCACCAAGCATTTGATCCTGCTGAGCGATGCGCTGCCCACCATCGGCGAAGACCCGGAGAAAGAGACGCTGGAGATGGTCTCGTTGGCCCGAAGCCACGGCATCACGATTTCAGTCATCGGGATCCAATTGGACGAGAAGGGAAGGAAACTGGCAGAGAAGATCGCTCAATTGGGCGAAGGTAGATTGTTCATTGTGCGGAAACTGGAAGAAGTGGATAAGGTTGTGCTGGAAGATTATTATAGCGTTGGCTGAGGCTTCTCTAGCTTAATTTTGTTGTCATACCCTACAAATCTGACTTTGTCTTCGAGCCCAAGTTGTCTTTTAACTTCTTCAGGTATCGGTATTCTTCCCTGATTGTCTAACGGATGTTTGTACAAGGGTCTGATGTTACTCCCTTTTTCGCCACTAATGATTGTAAAATCAGCATATCCGCATACAAAAATTTCAGAATCTCCTGTCTGATACATATAAATGGGGAAATTTTCAAGTTCTCCATTCCCTGTCAACTCTTTCTTTCGTGATCGCTGCTCATCTCTTTTTCTTCGTAGCAGGTTGTACACTAGCATATCGTGCACTATATCCAGCACCCCTCTTTCTAATTCTGCTGCTAGGAGGGGGGTGGTTCCATAGTAAAGACAATCATCCGTAACTGTAAAATTCCTATCATGCCTTATGAGAAATCTGTTTCTTTCTTGGATGTCTTTCCTAAAAGTTGACGGGATATTGATTCTGTCCTTATTGTCCAGCACGTATGTAAAATCGCCTATTAAACTTGGAAGCGTTTCGATATGGCTACTTCTGTTGTTTGCCATACTTATCAAAGTTTTTAAGCGCTTTATAAACTTTTCTATCTTTTCTCATCATAGAGTGGTTACATATTATTTAAATACCCTTACTCTGCCCCCTGATGTATGAAACTCCTCCTGTTTGCAGACGTGCACGGCTCGCTGAAGGCCCTAAGCAAAATCCAGGAGAAAGCGAAGAAGGAAAACCCCGATCTGCTGATCTGCGCCGGCGACCTCTCTAATTTTGAGAGGGGGCTGGATTTACTATTGTCAAAACTAAGCAAGATCGGCATCCCGGTGCTGATGATTCCGGGCAATCACGAGGGCGATGCCTCTCTGAAAAAAGCCTGCGGGATGTTCAGGAACCTTGTTTTTATTCATAACACTACCGATGAGAAAGGCGGTGTCTTGTTTTTTGGTTATGGTGGTGGCGGATTTGCGAGCACGGACAAAGGCTTTGAAAAATCCGTAAAAAAGCACAAAGAAAAACTGAGAAAAGCGAAATCCCGTGTGCTGGTGACGCATCAGCCGCCGTACGGCAACAGGCTGGACAAGCTGAGCGGTGCTTATTGCGGAAACAAATCCTACACTAAATTTATCAAAGACTTCAAGCCGAAACTGGCGGTTTCAGGTCATCTGCATGAGAATGCGGGGAAAAAGGACAAAATAGGAATCACCCGGCTAATCAATCCAGGGCCTGAAGGTGTTTTGGTAACGATATAAATATAGCTCATTTTTTCCATTAAACTTCTTTTTTATTTTTTGTTGCGATAGCGACCAATCCAAAAATTTCCGGAGGAAGTTTTTGCTCTGTCAGAAATCAAAGATTTCTGAGCATGCTCAAAAACCTAACGGTTTTTGACACTTCCTCTTTCGTTAAAAAGAAATTCTTTCAAATGCATCATTTTTTTCAAATGTTTCCCTCTTAATATATCCAATCTTGTTCCCCATATAGCAACTTTTTTATAATGCACCGTTCTTTCTCTTTTCTTATGGACGTTGCCGAAGCGGTAAAAGCGCTGGAGACACATAAACTTTTCAAGGAATGGAAAACGAGCCATAAAGACGGCTATCTATCCTCCGCATTCACCATGGTGGAGAATCAGCAGCAGGCGCCGTGGCAGCTGGGCTACTACAACCCGGACAGCAACAAGATTGCCACTTTCATCATCGAAGGCAGCACGGTCGCGGCCGTGCCGGAAGAAGAGATTTTCCAGAAAAAGGAGAAGCGGATCAGGGAAGTGGCGTTGCCGGATGTCAAGCTTTCCCTTCCCGAAGCTGTTGAAAAGGCCGATGGGTTCCAGCAGAAGACGTATCCCCGGGAAACCGTGCTCAAGCGGATCTGCATCCTTCAGAACCTGGACAAATTGGGCCCGATCTGGAATTTTACGTTTGTGACGCAGGCGTTCAACGCCCTTAACATCAAGCTCAGCGCCGCGGACGGAAAAATCCTGTCGCACCATATTACCTCGCTGATGGACATGGGCAAATTCACTTAAACTCACATGCAATATACCTTTTCCAAAACTATATTTCTCATTTCAACATACTTTAAATATAAGCTATGTGTTGGAAGGATTGACATCTTTTTGGTGTGAGCATGCTTACTGTCAAAATCCAAAAAATTACAGAGGGTGCTGTCATTCCCTCGTACGCGCATCCCGGCGACGCAGGGGTGGATTTGTATGCAGCTGAGGACGCAGTGCTGAAGCCCGGTGAGCGCAGATTGATCCGCACCGGTATCAAGATTGCGGTTCCGAAAGGGTATGAAGCCCAGGTAAGGCCCAAATCGGGTCTGGCCCTGAAATTCGGGCTTTCCATTGTCAATACACCCGGTACCATCGATGCCGGCTATCGGGGAGAAGTAGGTGTTATCTGCATCAATCTGGGCAGCGAACCTATAAAAATTGAGAAAGGCAAAAAGGTTGCCCAGATGGTGTTCAAAAAAATCGAGACCGTCCAATTTGAGGAAGTGCCCCAATTGGATGACACCTCGCGGGGAGAGGGCGGTTTCGGAAGTACCGGTCATTAAATTTTCCAGAAAAAGAGGCGAGTACATTGGATGGAATCAGCTATAAAACAATAAAGCGCAACAAGACCCTGCGGCAGTTTTTGGTGAAGGACGAGGAAGACGAAGAGAGCGAAGAGCCGGAATAATACTGCTTCTCTCTTCCGATGGTTCTTATCTTGTGCGCCGCAGAAGGACATTTCGTTTCTATAGGTGGGAGTTAAAACCTACACCTTAATCACTCTGAAGTAAAGATTTAAATAATGCCTTTCTTTCCTCGCTTCCGGGAGTGGTTGCATGAACAGGAAGGGAGAGGTTTTCACGGTCACCATTGTCGTCATTATTATTGCCTTTTTTCTTGCGTGGCTGATCAATCTCGGCTATCGGGAGTGCAATTCCAATGACGACTGCGGCAGCGGCTATTACTGCGATGTCGGGCATACCTGCAATCAGATTCCCGTTCTGGAAAAGGAGATCGTTATTCAGAACCAATTCCTGTGGCCTTCTATCATTCTGGGCGTGGCCATTGTTGCTGTGGCGGTTATCCTAAGGCATAAGCGAAACGATAAGAAGGAAGCGCACGAAAAGCCGAAAATCCGTGGGGAAACGCCCGATGAACCTTATGTACGGACGAATTTCTAGAGCAGTTTATCCATCTCTTCTTTTAGCTGCTTGAAAACCTCCTCTTTTCCTTTGGACGCATCAATGATCCTGATAGTGTCCTCTTTCAACAATTCTGGCAACTGCAGAAAATTCTTCCTCAGCTTCTTCATGAACTCCAGCTGCTCAAACTTCTCTTTCTGATTCCTGGATTTCGAAATCCTCTCTAATGCAGTTTCAGGCGGCACGTCAAGAATAAATGCGACATCGGGCTTTTCAAACCCTTTATTGGCGTTAAGGACATTTTCCCAGCTCAATCCCTGGGTATGCTGGAAGGCAAGGGTGGAATAATAATAGCGGTCGCAAAGGACTATATTGCTCCCTTCTTTCTTTAGGAAGGGGAGAACAGTCTTCTCCAGGTGCTCCTTCCGGTCCTTCACATACAGTTCCAGGCATTTTTGCGCATTGGCCATGGGGTCTTTCTCCCTCTTTAACAGTTCACGGGCCTGCCTGCCGTATTCGCCGTCTGTGGGCTCCCTTGTGGCCAGGATCCGGTAGCCCTTCGAATCGAGGTATCTCTTTAACCGCTCTATCATCACGCTCTTTCCAGAGCCGTCTAACCCATCCAATACGATAAATAGGCCTTTTGCCATGGATATAGGCAATTCAAACCGCTTTTTTATACTTTGTGGAAAACTATAAAAAGCCCCCTCTTATCCCGCGGCTTATGACCGTTCTAAGCGACCGTGACATCAAAAAGGCTATTTCCTCAGGCAAGATTGTAATCCAAGGCTTGCAGGAAGAGCATATCGGACCTTCTTCCATTGATCTGCGCCTGGGCAACAAGTTCATGGTCTTCAAGCATGCAGAGGTCACGCATATCGATCCGCGGGAAAATGCCAAAGATGAGCTGATGTCCCTGATCGAGATCCCTGAAGGCCAGTCGTTCATTATTCACCCCGGTGAATTTGTTTTGTCCAACACAATGGAATACGTGAAGCTGCCGGGGGATATGGTGGGCAGATTGGACGGCCGGAGTTCATGGGGCAGATTGGGCATTGTAATCCATTCGACTGCAGGCTCTATTGATCCGGGGTTTGAAGGGCAATTGACACTGGAGATGGCCAACATCTCCAAGGTGCCGGTTAAATTGTGGCCGGGCTCCAGGATCTGCCGGCTTACGTTCGATATGCTCAGTTCGCCGAGCGAGAATCCGTATAACACGCGCAAGGGATCCAAGTATCTTAAGCAGACCGGGCCGCAGCCCAGCAGAATCTCGGGTGATTGATGAAACCATTTGTGACGCAGGACACTACGTTTGAAGAGCTTCGTTCTAAGTATCCGGATTCCCTGAAGATCATGGCAGGTTTCGGAGTGGTTTGCCATGAAAACAACACATCCAAGGCAGAGATCGTTGGAAATCTGGCGAAGATGGCCCGGATGACTGATAAGGAGCTGGTCATGATGCTGGAAAAGATCAATAAGGCGCTTCAAAAGAAGTGAGGCAATAATTATTTAAATCGCAACACGATTATTCTTTCTTATGATTATCGGTCTCGTGGGCACCATTGCAGCGGGTAAGGGCGAAGTGGCCTCTTACCTCAAGCGCAAAGGGTTTGAATACTATACGTTTTCTGATATCATCCGTGAAGAGGCCAAGAAGAGAAGCCTTCCCCAATCCCGGGAGGGCTTGCAGCATGTTGGCAACCTGCTGCGCAGGGAATACGATGACCAGGGCGTTATCGCAAAAAGACTGCTGAAAAAAATCAAGGGCGACAAAGCCGTATTGGACGGCGTCCGCAACCGGGTTGAGCTGGCCGAGCTGCGGAAAGCCCCTTCCTTCTACCTTATTGCCGTGGATGCACCGCAGAAGCTGCGCTTTGAGCGCCTGAAAGCGCGAAAGCGAAAAGGAGACCCGGTTACATTTGAAGCATTTAAGAAGATTGATGATGCGGAGAACGAAGGCGCTTCCAAAGGCCAGGAGATCCGTGCCTGTATAAGGGAAGCGGATTTTACGGTAGATAATTCAGGAACGATGGATGAGCTGCATCAGAAAATAGACCGCATTCTGTTAAAACTAGGCACGAGTTAGCTTTTCCGCTGATTTACGCTCTTCATACAATTCCTTCAGCATCTCGTAGGTCTTCTGCCGCTCTTCGTCCGGAAGCCTCCGGTAGATCTTCATCAGCTCGATGTAGATGTATCGTGCGCGCGCAAGGTTCATGTTGAGGAGGGCTTCCCTCCCATCTTCTGCCATCTGGTTCATCACTGCCAAGACCGTGTCTCCTTCCATCACGGCAGCGGGCTTTTGTGTTCTGGCCTTCTCGATGGCTCTTCTGATCTCCATGCGGTGGCCCGGGTGCTCCATGGGCCGTTTCTCTTCTATGCTCTCCAGCTTTGGAAGGTCTCCTGACCCTGCATCTTCTGGCCCGAAGGCGGGCAATCCCCATGCGTCAAGGGATCCCTCTTTTTCTTTAAGGATGTCCTCGGATGATTCAAACGATGGCAGTTCTATCTCCTTCTGCTTTTTCTGCCTTTGCTTTCTCCCTTTTACGGGCATTTCCATAGGTGGAAGCTCGACGGATTCCAGCTCCTTCCGTTTCTGCTCCAGCGCTTTTTCAGAGTCCAGTGTGATGCTCTCCGGTTTTTCCTGGCGGAACTCCTTGAGCTGCAGATTTTCCATCCGTTTCCGCTCTTTCTCAAGTTTTTTCTGCTCCCGGCGCTTCTCGCGCTCTGCCTCGGTGCGGCGGCTCTTGAAGAGGCCCATGGTTTTCTTCATGTCCTCCCACACCCCCCATTTCTCATGGCCGGGCGTAAATACCGGCGGGGGAGGAAGGTCATTAGCAGGGGCAGAAATCTCCGTAGCGGCTTCCGGGGGTGGAGGCGGCAGCAGCTCGTCCGTCTCCACCGAAGGCAATGCGTCAAAAGGCGTTCTTTTAGAGGGCGCCTGCGCTTTTGTTCTATTGGTTTTTGCAGAAGCTCTCTTGGCTTTCTTTTTCTTCGGAACTTTTTGAGAAGCCATCAATACCTGTAAGAGAAACATCCACCCAGAACTACCTGCTATCGGTATTGCAATCACCCCTCTTTTTTACGTATTTAGGTAGGATGGTAGTTTATAAAGTTTTGGGTTCACTTCAGCTCGATGATTTTCTTCTTGGAAGTGAAGCCGCTTACGATCGAAACTTCTTTCCTGAAGTGTTTCTTCAGGAACTTCAGCAATTCAATGTTGGCCTTGTTGTTCTCGGGCCGCGCCTTGAGGTGGATGAGGTAGGTGTTCTTGCCGGGGTCTGCAGAAATCAGTTCTGTCTTGGGCTTGTTCGGCTTTGCGAGGACGGTTATTCTCATCGCTTAATCATAATCGCGCCAGGTGTGCTCGCACTTGACGCACCGCAGGAACTTGGTCTCGGGCTCGTCGCCCGCTCTTGTCTGGACGAGCCAGTAGCGCGCCTCTTTGTAGCCGCATTTCGGGCATTCTGCAGCAGTCTTCGGCAGCGTATCGAGTTCGCCATGCTCAATGACCTCTACTCTGCGGGTCTTTTTGCCCGTTACCTCTTTGATGGTCGCGTCGCGGGTCTTGTCGGTCTTGTAGCCGCAGGAAGAGCATGCCATCACCTTCTTGGTGTCTTCTTTCTTCGGCACCAGGATGGAGCCGCATTTCGGGCAAAACATGGTTCACCTCTGGAACATCTGGATGATTTCGATGAAAATGATCTTCACATACCCCAGGAGCGGGATGCGGAACACAGCTGCTCCGATCACCTGCGCTTCGGGGATGCGGGTCTCGTCCAGCTGGGACGTCTTGATGGAATCCGCGTTGTTGTCGCCTTTGGTCTGGAACACATAATCGCTTTTATCCTGTCTTTTGTCCACCACGCGATGGATAATCGGGTCGCGGCTTGTGCTCTGAAAAACAATCACGTCGCCTCTTTTTATATCTTTGGGTTTTTTCCCGTAGAGGAGCATGATGTCCCCGCGGTTAAACCCTTCCCTGAACGGGAAGCTCCGGAATTCTTTCAGCGTGATGTTCCGGCTTTCGTACCATTGGCCGTGAGCCTCCCACCATGGTTCGAACCGTGCATCGTGCTCCATGCTTCCCGATACCACGGCCACGATGGGATGCGTCGTGGACAGCACAAACCCAAGAGTAGGGAAAATGATGAACTTGATCAGCACAAACGCCAGAATGACGTTCACGAGCCAGCTCCATATGGAGTTGTCGTCCCAGATGAACTTCCATACCTTTCTCCAGCTGAGCGCTTTGCGGGATCGGGCCATGGGGACTTCTCGCAACGAAACTAATAAAAACCTATCTATTTTCCGATGCTCCGTGAAAAGCGTCCATTCCAATTATTTCGAGGGCATCCTCCAGCTGCGGAACCCTACCCAGGTTGTCCTGGTTTTTGTCCAGCAGAACGTGTCCCGGCAAGAGGGGGTCTTCATGAGCAAGCAGCTAAAGGTCAAAAACGGATGGGATCTGTACCTGAGCTCCCAGCGGTTTATGAGGAAACTGGGGAAGATGCTCCAGGAGCATTTTGGCGGCGAGCTTATCGTCAGCGCGAAACTTTTCACCCGGCACCACCAGACCAGCCGGGAAGTCTACCGGGTCAATGTCCTGTTCCGCCTGTATCCTTTCAAGAAAGGCCAGGTGGTCGTGCACCGCGGCGAGAATCTCAAAATCCTTTTTCTGGGGAAGAAAGTGGGCGTAAAGAATATGGATACCGGAAAGAGGATGCAGCTGCCGTATGCGGAGTTAGGCTAAACGCTCTTTGCGGTAATCTTCCACCATCTTCTGCAATGCGTCCCGGCTCTTCCGCTCCCGGTCTACGTCTTTTCTCGGGACGATGGCGACGTAGCCGTTCTCTTCGATGCGCAGGTAATGGGCCGGTATAAAGAGGAAGGGCCATTGCTCCTTGAGTTTTGGGCTGACGGGCAGCCGGTGCACGATGATATCCACCTTACCCTTTATCTTCTCTACGATGGATTCGCTGAACCGGTTCGGATCGTCTACCAGCAGCATATCTCCTTCCTGGATGTTTAGGATGGCATTTTTCTGCTCCCATTCCTCCTGTCCCAGATGGCTGAGCTTCTTGAGCAGATAATGGTCTTTCAGCTTTCCAAAGAAGGAGAGCAGCTGTCTTTTTTCCTGCCGTATCGTTTCCACCTCATGGTTCTTCTCCCGCAGCGCCCGGTCGAAATAACGGATGCGGTTCTCCTTGAAGCGGAGCGCCGTCTCATTTCTTTCTTTTACATTTTCTTTCTGCAGCTTTTTGGTCTCTTTCCTATGCTTGTGCTCTTCTTTCGCCGATCTCTGTTTCAATTTCAGGTTCTGCTTCCGCAGCAGCCGGTTTTCCTTCTTCAATCGCAGCAGCCGTACCTGTAGATTGGTAGGGTTCTCCACCGTCAACGGCATTTGCGGCATGATTGGGATTTTTGGCTTCTCATTGATGGGCGGGTTTTCCAGCAGCATGGCGGCGTCGCGGATGTTGATGCCTTGGGTCAGCACTTTCAGCTGCAGCGCATCTTTGAGCCTCTCCTTGTCGTGATCGCGGGCGTATTTTTCGATCTTTTTCCGGAGGGGAAGCTGTTCGTTGCAGGCAAACAGCGCCGCTGCCAGCGCGTCGCGCTCATGGTCGTTTCTCAGCCGATGCTCTTTCGTCCATATTTTCTTTTCCTGCACCTTGAGGTCTTCAGCGGGCGCCATGATCCGGGCGCCGGTCTTGGCGGCAAATTCCTGGACAGCCGAAGGGACGTTCCTCTTGTCGGTTCCCACAAACAGCGGCGTGCCGGCATCCATGGCTTTTCTGATCAGAAGATGAATCGGAAATTGCTTGGCCGAGCCCGTCTCGAGCAGCCGACCATCCATGTCGAGAAACGCATACCCCAGCGTGGTCCCGGGGTCCATGCCCACAATGAGCGGCCGACTCGGCTTATGTTCAGACATCTGGTTTTTAGGGATGCTTATTCTATTTAAATAAGTTTTTCTTTAGGCAGAATGATGTGCACTGTTTCTTATTTATGTTGCGTTAGCGATTGAACCAAAAATTTCCTACGGAAATTTTTGCTGCTTCCTCCCTGCCGGAATAGCTCCTGCGGCAACCTCCTGTCCAAGCGGATGGCTTAGTTACTCAATAATGTTAAGCATAAACTTTATAAGTCAGTACGCATTTCTGGATGATATGGATGCGCACACGCCGGTTTTGCTCTATCTGGCCGAGAAAGGCGCGCTCTACCGGCCGTTCCAAAGCTCGACGGCCAAAATGGGGAATGACCTGAAGATTTCCCAGCAGAGCGTGAGCCGGAAGCTGAGGGAGATGGAAGGGGAAGGGCTGCTGCACCGCACGGCCACCCCGCAGGGCATCCGGGTGACGATCTCGGAAAAAGGCCGGCAATTCCTTCGCCATACTTATATCCGGCTGAAAGAGGTGTTCGGGGCCCGCCTTGTGCTGAAGGGCACCCTGGTCACAGGCTTGGGAGAGGGCCGCTATTACATGTCCCTCGGGGGATATCGGAAGCAATTCCAATCCAAGCTTGGCTTTACGCCGTATGAGGGGACGCTGAACCTTCACGTGGACGCGGCGGAGCGTACGCACCTCCTCCAGGGCCTTGAGATGATCCACATTGACGGATTTGACACGAAGAGCCGGACGTTCGGCGGCATCCAATGCTACCCGGTCAGCATCAACGGCATAAAAGGCGCGGTGATGATTCCGGAGCGCACCGGGCACGATGCGCATGTGCTGGAGTGCATTGCGCCTATCCACCTGCGCAGCAGGCTCAGACTGAAGGACGGCGACCTCATCACTATTACGGGAGACTGATCACGATGAAAACAATTGGCATCGCAGACACGACCTTCGCCAGGGTCGATATGTTCATGCTGGCCCGAAAGGCCATCTTGGATGATGCGTCGGATATCAGGATCCTCCGCTATACGGTTCCGGGCGTCAAGGATCTGCCGGTAGCGTGCAAGAAACTGCTCGACGAATACCATTGCGATATTGCCATGGCGCTGGGGATGCCTGGGCCGGAAGAAATCGACAAGGTATGCGCCCATGAGGCATCGCAAGGGCTGATCCAGGCGCAGCTCCTTGCCCATAAGCACATCGTTGAGGTCTTTGTGCACGCCGACGAGGCTGCCAACGACGCTGAATTGTACCGCATCGTTAAGGACCGCACGATGAAGCATGCCATCAACGCGCTGATGCTGCTCAGAGGCCCTGATGCTTTGCAGCCCCTGGCCGGGAAAGGAGTCCGGCAGGGGAAGGAGAGTATCGGGCCATTACGTGTATGAATCATTCACACAGGAGGGATTGAGATGAACGAAAAGTTGGGGTTGGTAATTTCAGAGTACAATGCGGAGATCACGCACCTGATGGAAAAAATCGCGCAGGAGCACGCTGTTTTCCTGGGGGCTGACGTGAAAAGGGTCATCCGCGTGCCGGGCGTGTTCGACGTGCCGCTGGCCGTCAAAAAGCTGGTGGACAGTCCGGACATTGACGGTGTGGTGACGCTGGGCTCTGTGGTGGAAGAGGATACGGCGCATGACGAGATCATCGCCCAGAATGCGGCGCGGAAAATCATGGACATCTCCGTGGCTACGGGAAAACCCGTTTCGCTGGGCGTCTCGGGTCCGCGGATGACGCGGGCAGACGGGCTGAAGCGCATCGAGAGCTACGCCAAGAGCGCCACCGAGGCAGCGGTCAAGATGGTGCAGCGCTTAAAGTAAGAGGCTTTTAACGACGGAAACGCTTTGTGCATTGCATACTGGTGTTTCCTGTATGCCTGTATACCTTCCTCATTAAAGTGACACCCATTGTGAAAAAGACATTTGCGCATTAAAAAATATTCTTTAAGCGATAGCGATTAGCCCAAAAATTTCGGCATGAAATTGTCAAGAACCTTTGGTTCTTGAGCATGATCAGAAACCTAAAGGTTTCTGACATTTTGCAATGAACCCCTCTCCCATAAAAAGGCTTTTGCCAATGCGTCATTTTTCCTTTGGGCCTTACCGCAGATAAAATAAAAATGTCAATGTGCAATATTTTTTCCCCTTATTTCACCTCTTTTGAGCCAAACATTTAAATAGGCTTTTTGCGTGGGAAAGGGTATGGCGAAAAAGCAAAGCCGTGGTTCTCCGAAGACGCTTCACGGGGATTTGCGCAGGAAACTGATGGTGGACGGTGTGATGCTTGCGTTGCCGCTTCTTTTCGGTTTTGGCTGGTACGTCAACCTGGTCCTCTCCAGCACGGCGCCGGCAGCCGGCGAACAGCTGGCGCCTTCCAGGGTGCAGCCGCTGATCCTATTCATCTTCGGGTTTATCATGGTATACGGGATGTTCCTCTTTTACGAGTACCGCCTGCTGTATAAAAAGTGGCACGGCCTCAGGCACTAAAGAATTGGTTCAACGGCTTTTCCGGCTTTTTTTCTACAGCCGGTGCGTGGAGCTTGCGCATCTTCTCCTGTTTCAGCAGCGAATTCAGAAAGGGCTTTCTCGTGCGCTGGTTCAGGATGTCCTTTTCCAGCAGCTCTGCCAACAGCTCGGGCTTCCGCAGGGAAGAATGCTTCAGGATCCCGGCCAACTGCACCGCGTCGCTCTTGCCGAGCTCTTTCCGGACCAGTTCGGTCTTTAGCAGTTCGCTGATGAACTCGCTCCGGGCGCTCTGGTTCAGGATGCCGGCCTCTTCGCTGACCAATCCGGCCAGTTTCTGCGGATTGGAAAGCAGGAGGTAACGGATCAGCTGCAGGGTGCGCACGATGCCGTCCTTATAGAACTGGGTGTCCATATCCTGGAGGACCTTGGAGACGATTTCTTCGAATTCCCACACATCAATGCTCTTCTCTTTGAAGCTTTGGATGATCTCCTGCCGTTTTGTCTTGGGCAATGGCCCCAGTACGAGAATCTTGTGCGTATCCTGCTTGGGGCCCGGGAACTGGCTCACATAACTGTGCACCGTGCGCTCTACCTCCTTATCGTAGAACTTGTCCTTCACAAAATGCATCACGTTCTTCTTCACATCGAGGGCATCCGTCACGTTGCCCGAAATGGAGCAGCTGATCTCGATGTGCATCACTTCCTTCAGGCGCTCCTGGTTGAAACGGAGGGCAAGGATGCCGATGCTCTTGTTGCCGGATGCCTTTATATTATGAATCGTAAAGAAACCGCGCTTGTTCAGCCAGAAATTCACAATCTCTTTTTCTGCACTCACAGTATCCCCACCCCTTTTAGCGACTGAGAGGGCGGCTTTATTTATAAGGCTTTTGATTTTCCCTGGTCTTGTCCTGCGTGCTGTTTTTGCCCTGCCTATCCCTGATTTTCACCGAAAGCTTTTTATGTGGGAAGTGCGAAAAACATCTTGGAATCTATAATGAATGGCGCATTAATCTAAAAAACCTTTATTTTTAGGTTGTGCTTAATTCAAAAATTCCGGCACGGAATTTTTGGGATTTCCCTATCCAACTAAAAATTAAAAAATTTCAATGGAAAATTAATCTGTTCAAATTGAATCTTGTCAAAAAAGGAGGGATAGCATGAAGCGACTTGTTGCCTTTATTGTAATGGGGCTGTTTCTGGTGGGAAGTGTGCTTGTTGTTGCGCAGGATCGTGATGCCGATTCGGACGATGCTACAACTACCAATGTGGATATCCGCGAACGCACGGACATCAAGGACGATGAGGTGCGGGTGCGGACCGAAGAGCGCATCCGGACAGTCTCTGAAGGGGAAAAAACCGATATCCGCGTGCAGGAAGAGGTTCAGCAGCGTATACGCATCGAGGATGACTCCCGTTTCAAGGATCTGGATGCAGAATCCCTGAAGCGCTTCCGGGAGCTGAAGGAAGGGGAACTGGAGAAATTCAAGCGCTTAAGTGCTTCTGAAGTCGAACGCTTCCAGGAGCTGCGGAAAGAAGAGCTGGAACGCGTCGCCAAGCTTTCCGAGGAGAAGCAGCGCAAGCTGGCGGAGCTGCGGGAAGAGCAGATCCAGCGCCTGGTCGCGGTCAAAGCCGAGCGGCTGCGGAAGATTGCTTCCCTCAATGAGGATCAACTTAAAAAGATAGCTGAGCTGGATGCCCTCCAGCTGGAAAAGCTTGCTTCGTTGGACCGAAGCAGGTTGAGGGAATACGCGGCGCTGGACGAGAAGCAGTTGAAGGAACGCCTGGATAATCTCGAGGCCCACCGCGTCGAGCTGGCGCGGGAACTTCAGAAACGGGTTGTCCGCAATGAGGTTCGCAATGAGGCCCGTGAAAAATCTGAACGTGCGGAAGAGCGGCTCAACAACCTCAGCGCAGAATGGAAAGAGAAGCGAGCTGCCTTTGAAAGGTCAGATGAGGAAGGGAATGAGGCAGAGAAGCTTCAGCATGCCAAAGACTACCTGCAGCGCCTTACAGAGGCGATCCTGCAGCATCTCGAGCAATTGAAGAGCCGTGTCCAGAGCTCGGACGATATCAAGGAAGAGGATGCGTCGCAGATGCTCTCCTGGATCGAGGATGCCGTAGCGAAGGTGAAGGATGCACAGGCCTCGGCGGAAAGCGCAACAACAGCTGCGGAGATCCGCGAAGCAGGCCAAAAGATAAAGGATGCCTGGAAGGATGTCAAGGACGGCATCCATCGCCACGTCAATACGTTGTATCGTGCCAAAGTGGGAGAGATTATTGTGCGCAGCCGGCAGATGGAGCGCCAATTGGAGATTGTCCTGACACGGGCCGAAGATGCGGGCAAGGATGTCTCTGCCGTGGACGAGCTGGTCAACCGCTTCAGCGAGCGCATTGCCGAAGCCCGGGATCATTTTGCCGAAGCCCAGAAGCTGGCCGGAGAAGCGCAGGAATTGCGGAGCTCAAATCCCGAGCTGGCTGCCGAGACTGTCCAGAAGTCGAGGGAAGCGGCCAAAAAAGCGCACCAGAGCCTGCAGGAGGCGCACGATCTCCTTACACAAATCCGTGACGAGATGAAAGATGCAGGCGAGGATATTGATGATCTGGAGATCGAGGAGGAAGGCGAAGTGGAAGAGATGGTAGAGGTTTCTGATGACTAGGGAAAGGGTGATGACGATGCGAAGATGGATTATGGTGCTGGCATTGCTGTTTTTGGCAGGGTGCAAAACGGCTCCTTCGGCAGACACTGTGCCTCCGGCTGCGCCTCAGCCTGCTGTTGAAGCGCCGGACAGCATCGGTGAGGCCATTGGCGAAGCCAACGACGTGGATTCGGTGATTGACCCGGCGACCGAGCAGGAGCTGGACAACCTGGATGGGGTCCTGGGCAGGATTTAGGCAAACCTTATAGCAAAGCTCATTAATCTATGAACTTTTGTGAGCTTTGCTAGAATAGCAAATTGCGTCAAAAAAGTTCCATTATTTTTGCAATTTGCTATTACGAAAGCAGGGCTTTCTAGGGTCTTGGGATTCTTTGAATCCCAAAACCTTTTAAATTCCTTCTTTTTCTTTTCTTTGTATGATCAGCCTGGATGGGAACTACGGCGAAGGCGGCGGCCAGATTGTCCGGACAGCATTGGCATTTTCGGCATTGACGCAGCAGCCGTTTGAGGTTTCCAACATCCGCAAGGGCCGCTGTTCGGGCGGGCTGAAGAACCAGCACCTGTACGCCATCAAGGCGCTGCAGGAATTGTGCGATGCCGAAGTGGAGGGGGCTGTTCTCGGATCCGAACGCCTGAAATTCACGCCGCACGGCCTGAAGACAAGGACGCTGGTCATCGATATCAAGACCGCGGGCTCCATCACGTTGCTGCTGCAGGCGTTGCTGCTGCCCTGCTTCTTTACCGAGCGGAAAATCTTTCTGCGCATCACCGGCGGAACCGATACGAAATGGAGCATGCCCGCGGACTATTTCAGCGAGGTCCTTCTTCCGGTGCTGGCTCCTTACGGGCAGGTAGATTTTCGGTTGATCCGGCGGGGCTATTATCCGGCCGGCGGCGGCAAAGTGGAAGTCTCGGTGGAAAGCCCGTACACGCTGGCGGATTTCAGGGATTTTTCGGCACTGTGGGATTATCTCCGGGCCGAAGACAAGCCGTTGAGGCTGATGGAGCAGGGCACGCTGGTGCATGTCAGGGGCATCAGCCATGCGTCCCAGGATCTGCAGGCCGCCAAGGTCGCCGAACGCCAAAGCCAGGCTGCCAAGGTGATCTTATCGGACCTGAAATGCCCGCTCTCGGTCGAGGAAGTGTATGCGCCTTCCTCCTGCACGGGATCGGGCATCATGCTGTGGGCGGTTTTCTCCACGGATGGCGAAAAAACCAATCGTGTCGGCGCCGATGCGCTGGGGGAGAAGGGCAGGAAATCAGAAGTCGTGGGCAAAGAGGCGGCGGAGCGGCTGACCAACGAGATCGGGTACAAAACGCCGGTGGACGAATATCTGGCAGACAATCTGCTGCCCTGGTTGGCCCTGTTCGGAGGCGAGATTACGGTTTCCAAAATCACGAACCATGTGCTTACCAACATCTACGTGATCGAGCAGTTCCTGGGCCCCTGTTTTGAGATTGACCGTGAAAAAAAGATTATCCGGGCAAAACAACAAGCTTGCGGAAGTTATGCTTCCTAAGGTCTTGAAATCCTTCGGATTTCAAAACCCAACGAAAGCGAAGCTTTCTGGGGTCTTGCAATCTTTCAGATTTCAAAACCTTTATAAATCAGCCTTAAATCCTCTGGTCGATGGAAAAAAGTACCATTTGTACCTCGTGTAAGAAGCAGATCACCAATACCCAGGGCGCTGTCCGGTTTCTCTGCCCGAACTGCAGCAAGGTCGAGATTGTCCGGTGCCGGCACTGCCGGGAGATTGCGGCCCGGTACACATGCACGGGATGCAACTTTTCGGGTCCTAATTAAATTGCCAATATCGACTAATCATCTTTAGCGCTTTAGAAACTATTATGCCGGGGAATCGGCCAAAAATAAAACAACGCATTAAAATCTCAATTTTCCACCACTCTCGGAGTGGTGGTCAAATGACTCATGGAAAATTGAGGGTCCAGAAAACCGACCTCATGGAAAATTGAGGGTCCAGAAAACCGACCCGAGCGAGCGAAGCGAGCGAGCATGCCACCGGTCTCCGACCGGTGGTGGTCGGTTTTCGCTTGACATCATTTTTTTAGCGAAAGCGTACTATTCCAAAAATTTCGTGCCGAAATTTTTGGGATGAGCCTTACCGCAAAGAAAAAATAAAAAAATTCCAATGGGAAATGTTTGTTTGAAAATCTCTTCAAAATGGCAAACGTCATCATCACCCTGAAAATCATGCCGGAAAGCCCGGAGACCGATCTGGACCAGCTGGCCGAGGAAGCGAAATCCTACATCTCCTCCTTTGCAGGTGCAGGAGACATGAGGATGGAGCAGGAGCCGGTCGCTTTCGGTTTAAAGGCATTGAAGCTCACGTTTGTCATGGATGAGAGCAAGGGCTCCACCGAAGAGCTGGAGAACCAGATTTCTAAAATAGGAGGCGTCAATTCAGTCGAAGTGGTGGACGTACGAAGGGCCGTGGGCTAAAACAGTTTCAGCAGTTCTTTTAGTGGGATATCGCTCCGTATGCCTTCGCCGGTAAAATGTGTTGGTGAGGCCTTGTAGCCTTTCTTTCTGATTTTCCCGATGATCGCTTCTCGCTTCGGAATCTGGGGGAATTTGTATTCCTTGCACAAATGGTGGATGTCATAGAACCCTACTGCCTGGATGCTGCTCTCTTCTACGATGGTTTCTGTGAATTTTGATGTCTCTTTGTCCTTCTTATCGGCTTTTTCAGTTACTTTCTTTGCAAAAGGTCCTATATCGTTGAGCATGCCGTGCTGTTGCAGCAATCGCTGGCACTCTGCCTTTGACTTCTTGCACGAGAAAAACGCCCTGAAATAATGCTCTTTTGCGTAGGCGTAGAGGGGGACCAACGCCTTTTGGTATTGCGCTCCGATAAGCTGGACCTTGCGGATCAGGATCCTTAATCCTGTCTCGTGCATGATGGGGCTTCTTTTGGAAACCGCCCAGTATTTCCGGAGGCAGGCCTCGGGATAGGTGCCGCACAAGGGTGCTGTATCGGTTGCGGTTACTGCCAGGATGCCTTCGTTTGTTATCCGCTTGACTGCGCTGTCCAGGAACGGATTGGGGGTCCCAAAGGGATCGATGTCGATGTAGTCCATTGCGCTGTTTTCCAGTAGAAATTGGCTGGCATCTTTATTGGAAATGGAAATTTTCCTTTTTATCTTATTCTTTTTCAGGTTGGCTCTGATATACTTTATGGCCGTCGGATTTGCATCATTGACCGCTATGCTCCTGATCTTGCTTTTCGGCAGCTCTTTCAGAAAACGGATTGCCCGTACGCCGGTTCCCGCCAGCGGCAGCGCGATGTTGAGCTGGTTTTTGCTCCATGCTTTCAGCACCAGGACCGAGATGTCCCTGTTCAGCTTCATGACCGGGTTGTAGAAGGCCGGCATGGCCTTGGATATCTTCTCGGTTTTCGGGACACTGATGATGGCTTTGCCTTCGGTTATCTGTTGGTCCATACCCTATTAAGAAAAAGAGGACACATAAAAATCTATTGGGAGTTTATTCAACAGTAAACCAGATATAGCGGCTGTCCCTCACGCCTTCGTCGTTCCTGGCTACTATCTTCACCGGGTAATATCCCGGCACTGCGCCTGCGAGCTCAAAGGAATTGATGTATACCAGCATATTCTCGTTCCTGTCCAGATCAAACTCCCTGGAGGCCACTTCGATGTTGAGGTCCGGGATGAAGGCCTTCACGTGCACATCGTCTGCGTCATGATCCAGGCCGCGGACGTTCACATAGAGTTCGAACGGGTCGTTATCGGTTACTGGATCGTACCAGAACATCGTGCCCAAAGGGCTCAGTACCAGCAATGCAAGAAACGGCAAGATGAAAGCTTCATTCTTCATATCGTCCACCCTTTTTTAACACTCTTATTCTTGGGTGGGCTTTTATTTAAAGATTTGTATTCTGTCTAAGTTACGAAAATCAGAAGAAAAAATTATCTCTTCCTTACCAGGTAGACCATTGCGTAGATGGCTATGGCAATCAGCAGGACGTAGATTCCCGCCACCAGGATGAGGTATCCGCTGGACTCAAGGAAGCCTTGCTCTTTCGGCTGTGCAGGGGTTGCCGGCACATCGGTGGATACGACTACTTTCGTATCTGGCTCGGGCACCCGAACCGCTACTGGGCTGCACTGCTCTACAGTCAGGTCAATCCGCTTCTCCTGGGTAATCTTTCCATCATAAGAAGATTTTACTGTGATCTGGTAGATGCCCGGCTCCAGGTCTTTGTCTAGGGTGAGTTTGACACTTTCCCGATATTTTGAATCTTCATCATCCGGGTCGTCATCCAGCGCAATATTAGATTTCTGGATATTGATGTCGAGCATATTGCTGACAATCTCATATCCTGCATCGTCCTCGCTCTTGTCGCCGGTGTTCGTGATTTCCAGCTCCAGATTGGTGCTGGCGTCGCAGCGCATCAATTGCGGGCTTAAGAATAATCTGCTGATGGATACATCGTGATTCTTCTTCTTCACTTCAAAGAAGATGGTCCAGTCCACGCGGTGGGTGTTGCCGTCCTCGTCCTTGCCTTCGACCTTGATGTCCATCTCGTACTTGTCTTCCTTGACGCGGTGCGGAACGGAAAACGTGAGCGTCTTTTTCACGTGGTCGTCCTCGTTCAGGTCGAACTCGTCGCTTTCCTTCTCGATGTCCTCATCGTCCACGTCGATCTTCTTGAAGACCGCTTCGATGCGGATGTCCTTGATCTCTATCCTCTCGGAATTGGCGAACAGGTTCTCTACATCCAACGTGAGCTCTATGGTGTCGCCCGGCACGATGTCCTTGCTGACGGTCTCGCCGTTCTCCACGTTGCGGTCCGTGGCATCGGCCACTTTTACATCCAGGTCGCGGATGGCCAGTTTGGAGGCCACCACGTTCTTCACGGCAAAGGTGGTGAAATGGCTCGCGGTGAATACCAGCCGGTTGTTCTGGAAGCTGACCACGCTGCAGAACGTGCATACGTTGTTGATCTGGTTCTTGTCCGTGGTGAAGCCGTCGGTGTAAAAGATAGTAGGGGTAGTGGCAAAATTCACATTATACATGGTTAAGGTAGCCGGCTTGTTCAGCTGCGGCAGGTTCTGCGTGTTGATGCCGATCAGCCCGTTGGCGATGACTACGTTGCTGTCTACATCCGCCACGTCGCTCAAATTCAATGCGCTGTTGCCGAACGCAATCTTTCCGGCTGCGCTTTTTTCCAGCGTCACATTGGTGACGTTGTTTAAATTGGAAAGCTGGGCAAAATTGGTGGTGCTGCCGTCAAAGGTTGTTGCGACCGGAACGGTGCTCACGGTGACGGTCCAGGAACGCTCTACCACGTTGGTTCCGTCGCTGATGGCTACTTTCACGCCGAAGGTTCCGGCGGTCGCGAAACTGTTTGAATAGCTGTTGGCGGTCTGTCCTGCTACTGCATTGTTATTCAGGTACCATTGATAGGTCAAGGTGCTTCCTTCCGGGTCGGAGGCCGTGACGCTGAAGTTCTTTGCTACATTATCCGCTGCAATCAGGGTGCTTGTGCTTGGGCTGAACGAACTCACCGTAGGTGCACCATTGCTTTGCGGCGGTGTCACATCGTTCACAGTGATTGTGATCGTCTCGGAATCGGTGGCCGTGCCGTCGCTCACATTAAACGTCACGCTATAGGCATTGGCTTGGCTAAAGCCAGGCGTCCAAGCGAACGTTCTGGTGGCGGGCGTAAAGCTTGCGCCGGTCGGAAGACCGGTTGCGGAATACGTCAACGGGTCATTGTTTGCGTCCGTTGCCGATATTGTAAATGTGAGGGTCTGGCCTTCATTGATTTGCCTGTTGCCTATGAGGACCAGGACAGGCGGATTTTGGATCGGGGCCTGCTCAGCCGTAAATCTCCATATAGGGCCTTCTGTTCTTGCCCCTAATGGATCCACAACGATGACCTTCCAGAAATAGGCCTGGCTATAGGCCAGCTGGTCTTGCAGGAGGTATTTCCCGGTGCCGTCGGTGTCTTTCGGGCCGGATGTTTCCCTAATTATCAGGTTAGTGGATGCGTTTCCGAAATAGAACTCATGTGTAAGCAGCAAGGGATCGTGGTCCGGGTCTGTGCCGCGCCAGATCAAATAGCTGCCATAGGCCCTGTTGTCTTTGCTGATAGGTATATTGGCCGTATTATCCTGCGGATAGCTTGCTACGGGGGCATTCGGTGCGACATTGGCATGCACACTGGCCGCTACTAGGGCAACCCAACGTTGATATATTAGGAAATAGGGGGACGCACTACTATATAAATCTTCCTATTTTGATACTATTGTATAGTGATAAAAATAAAGAGAAAAAGATCACTGGACGCTGAACGGCCGGTGGACCACACGCTTCGCGCCGTCGCTGTACACGACGATGCGGGCATAATAATCCGCGGATGCAACATCCTCATAGATAGGTATCGTGACGGTCCTCAGCTCGTTGCTGTTCCTGGTCGCTTCAAACGGGCGTGCGGCGCCGTAGGCGTTCAGTTCCGGCACATAGACCCTGATGCGGGTGTCTTTCAGCGCAGCCACATCATACGGGGTAACGCGGATGCGTGCGTTCAGGCTTGCACCCTGCTCTACCACATCCGAATATCCAAAGCCGATCTGCTCGATGCGGATGTTGTCTGCCGAAGCGCTTGCAGCTGCAACGACGGAAAGAACAAATAACGGTAGTAATGCCAACATAACGGATTTTTTCAGGTTCATGAAATCCCCCCAATCTTTATAGCAGTGGGAATACAGAAGGGTATTTAAAGTTTTCTTTTTGATACCATTTTAAAGTGGCAAATAGAAATAAAAGAGGATTTGCTTAATTAAACCAAAACATTTATATATCAAGTGATACCATATCAATTGATATGAGGTAAAATGAGCCCGGAAACGCTACTCATGAGGAAAAGGGGTTATAGCGATCAAAGAAGCCCCACGCTTAACACTGTCCTGATGGTGGAAGAAACATTAAGCAAGATAGGCGAAGTTTTGACCATTGGAAAGCTCAAAAGACTGCTTCCAAAGCAGGTCATGCACCAAACTTTGATGGCTGTCATTGATTACTTGGAATACAGCGGTAAGATTGTAGTTCATGATGATAAAGTGCTTTGGACATTCAAGCCGCAGAGCAAACTGAAAAAAATGCAGGGATTGGCTGTTAGATGAAAAGGTACAAGGGCAAGATAAAGAAAAAGATTACTGTCAAACTGGTTGGTGATGCTGAAGAAGCATTCAACGACTTAAACAAACTAGTTGGGGAACAGCGTAGTCAAGGAGTTACGAGCTCAAAAGATATAACCCTTCTTAATGCTATCAATAGACTCTTTGATGTTATCATCAATAACCCATTTTATGGGGAAAATGCAAAGAAGGACTTAATTCCAATAGCGTATAGGCGAAAATACGATGCGGATAATCTTTTCATTGCTGACTTGCCCGATTATTGGAGGATGATCTACACATTGGAAAGCGATGAGATTGAAATAATTGCTTTTGTTCTCGACATCATTAACCATGATGAATATAATAAGAAATTTAAATTCAGAAAAAGATAGGTCCTAACCCTCTAATCAACATCTGACTGATTCTGGCTGCCCTTAACGATTGGATTATTTTTTGGGTGCAAATCTTTAAAAAGCCGCTTTTGTTCTGGGCATTTCTATGGCAACCCGAAGCCCCATCTGCACGGTCGTGGGCCATATCGACCACGGCAAGTCAAGCATCTTAGATAAGATTAGGGGCACGGCTATCGTGGCCGGGGAGGCCGGGCAGATCACCCAGGCCATCGGCGCCTCAATCATCCCGGCATCGGTCATCCTGGCGCATTGTGCCGATCTGCTGAAGAAACTGGGCATCCAACTTACGTTGCCCGGCCTGCTGTTCATTGATACGCCGGGGCATGCGGCCTTTACCCACCTGCGGAAACGGGGCGGCAATTTAGCGGATATCGCCATCGTGGTGGTGGACATCAACGAGGGCATCAAGTCGCAGACCGTGGAATGCATCGAGATCCTGAAGCATTACAAGACGCCGTTCCTGCTGGCGGCCAACAAGATCGATCTGCTGCCGGGCTGGCAGACCAAGAAAGAAGCGTTGCTTGCGTGCATCCAGAAGCAGCCCGAGAGCGTCCAGCGTCTCCTGGATACGAAACTCTATGAGCTGGTCGGGAAACTGAGCCAATACGGGTTCAACAGCGAGCGTTTTGACCGGGTGGATGATTTCACCAAGCAGATTGCGATTGTGCCTGTTTCGGCCAAAACCGGGGAGGGCATTGCGGAGCTGCTGATGGTGATGGCCGGGCTGGCGCAGAAATACCTGGCCGGGGAGCTGGAAGTGTCGGAAAAAGGAGCTGCCAAGGGCACCATCCTTGAGATCAAGGAAGACAAAGGTTTGGGAAAAACCATGGATGCCATTCTCTATGACGGCATGCTGAAAGAGGGCGATACAATTGTCGTCGGATCGCTGGGAGAGCCGATTGTAGCCAAGGTGAAGGCACTGTTCGAGCCGCTGCCCCTGGAGGAGATGCGGGACCGCAAAAGCAAATTCAAGCGCATCAAAAAAGTGACGGCCGCCACCGGAGTGAAGATTTCTGCACCCGGCACTGAGGAAGCCGTTGCTGGAATGCCCCTGCGCAGCGCAAAGGCTGAGGATGTTGAGAGGGTCAAAGAGGAAATCCAGAAAGAGGTGGAAGAGGTCCTGCTGGAAACAGACCCGGAAGGGCTTGTGATCAAGGCCGATTCATTGGGCTCGCTGGAGGCGCTGATGACGCTGCTGAGAGAGAAGCATATCCAGATCCGGAAAGCGTCCATCGGCAACATCACAAAAAAGGATATCGCGGATGCAGACAGCTGCGGCGAGAAGGATCCGCTGATGGCGGTTGTGCTGGGATTCAATGTTTCGCTGCTGCCCGGGGTCCAGAGCAGCCCGGTCAAGGTGCTCACGGATGCCGTCATCTACACGCTGATCGAGAAGTTCGAGGAATGGCAGGACACCGAGCGGAAGCGGCAGGAAACGTCCGAGCTGGACGTAGTGACGAAGCCCTGCAAGATCCAGCTGATGAAAGGATACGTTTTCCGGCAGAGCAATCCGGCCGTGGTAGGGGTGGATGTGCTGATGGGCACACTGAAAGTCGGGACGACCCTGATGAAGAAGGACGGCCATGCCCTGACGACGGTGAAGGGCATCCAGATGGACCAGGAGAACATCGAGAAGGCCGAGAAGGGCAAGCAGGTGGCGGTTTCTTTGGATCGGGTGATGGTGGGCCGGCAGATTGTCGAAGGGGATGTGTTATACAGCTATGTATCCGAAGAGGATTTCCGGAAGATGAAGGAGCTGAAGCAGCATTTAAATCAACAGGATAAGGATGTGCTGAAAGAGATCGCTTCGATTATGCGGAAAGAGAACCCCATGTGGGGGGTTTGAAAAGGAAATTGTGCATTAACTTAAAAATCATTTTTGTTGCGATAGCGTTCATTTCAAAAATTCCGGCACGGAATTTTTGGGATGAGCCTAACCGCAGACAAAATTAAAACTTTTATTGGAAAAATCTAAAAATGCAAAAACTAAATATCCTAAACAAGAAAGAGACCAAGAAATTATTGGCCCAGATTGAGGAGCAGTGGGGAGCTACGTTGGAAACGGATTGCGTCTTCCTGAAGAATGAGGACGGCAAGATCTTCATAGCCAACAAGGAATTCGGAACCCTTGACTTGTCCCGGCTGCGGATCAATTCCCTTGGCCTGTACATTGCGCAGGAGGCAGACGACGAGTTGCGGCTGAGCATCGAAGGCAGCCAGTTGATCGGCCCGCTGGCCACGAAGAATGTCCTTGAACTGAATGATGACGAAGCTTCGGAATGGCTGAGAGGCACGGACCTGGACAAAGCAACCGATGAAAGAGGGTTTGTTTTGATCAAGAACAGCGGCGATTTCCTAGGCTGCGGGAAAGCGACGGGCAATAAAATACTGAATTATGTGCCGAAGACGAGACGGATAGCTGCTGTCATGGGTTAATGTTTTTCCATTCTTACTTCAAGGCACAACCGGTTTTCTCTTCCGGTTATTAGGGGCGTAGTAATTCCTACGGCGGCGTTGCCTCCAAACTTATCGGTCCAATAGCGGGTAAGGTTTGCCAGATTAGGGTGCTCATCCCTATCCATATAATGGGTTTCCCGCAATAGGCCGCCTGGTGCTAATTTTGCATGGGCTGCTTGGGCCAAGGCTCTATCCCACTGGACATAGGCTCCGTTACTCCCCTTATCCCCTACTTTTCCGTTGCCTCCATTTCTCTTTGCTAATTCTGCATCCCTCACATTGCTGAGGTCTACCATGGCAAAATACCCATCTGGAAATCCGTTCAGGACATCTACTACATCCCCCTCTCTTAATTTTACAGGATCGTGTTGCATTCGCTGACCTACTTTATTGTAGCTTCCGTCCATTAGCCATGGATAGAATGTCCTTAAGATTGCGGCTTTCTGGACATCCGTTAGCTTCTCTCTGGACTGTTGGACCAATCTTGCTACTTGTGCATAATCTCCTTCATCGCCTGGAAGATCCGCCTTTAGCCTCTCCCCATATTGTTCAAACCGCTTTTCAGGCTCTATGAAAAACAGAGGTATGAATTCATAGCCCTTGAGATTTTTTATGGCTGCGAGTATCAGTTGATTAAGATAGATTTGTTGCGGTGAAATATCTGCAGCTACCACTTCTTCGGCGCCCCTGTAGAGGAAGTAAGGATTTCTCAAGCCGTGCGAAGCGATGTTGAATACCCTTCTGCCCTTTACTTCGCCATTTACATTGAACGGCCCTTCATTGGGCACGATGAAAAGGTGTTTGTTTACTGACATCTGTTCAATTCCTCTGCTTCTGCATATGGTACGTCATCAGTTGTACGACCCTTCGCTCGACTTCCTTTTTCCATTCTAATTCTTGGGGGGTAAAAGGCTCAAAATCGAGTACACCTCTTCGATTTAGCCTGTTCAACAAAATTCCCTTCTTTTCAGCTTCCATTCTCCTAAAATACCCTTCTACACCAAATTCACTGGTATATCGGTAAGGCGCCTCTGTTATTTGAAGTTCAACAGCATCCACGTGAGGATCAAACATCTTTGATTCTGTAGCTTCTTTTCTTTGTTTTGGGTTCCAAACCACATCCATGTGGAAAGCATGGTATGGATTTTCTGTCTCGGCGTAATGGTTATCAATCAGTCGGCCTTTATGATCGGGCACAATTTCTAACTGAAGGCTGGTTGTGGCACTCTCTTTAACTCTTCCGAGGCCCTCTCTGCCTAAAGTGACCACCTGGATTCCCCGGTAGTCCCTTATAACTCCCTCTCTGGACCGGAGGTATCTCTTGAACCCGTTTCCTTGCTTTTTCCCTTTCCGGTGCCTGTAACCTTCAAGCATCTGGTAGGCAATTTTTGCGCCTACCCGTTCAGGGACCTTATACTTTACACCCACCAAGAAAGGATCATCCCCTGCAGTTCTTAGTGTATAATACACAATGTCTGTCAATGCATTTGCTAATCGTTTAAGCTCCCTTACATTTGGGGGCTCCCGTTTGTTGCGGGAACGATAAATAGGAATCGTCTCCCGGTATTTTCTTATTTGTTCCCTGATTCCGGAGGGGAGTTTAGCTTCGAGTTCCTCTGGCAAAACTCTCAATAAAAATTCGTATTTTTCCAGATAATTAAGGACATTATCTGCTTTGGCCGTTTCTCCCACGACCATCTCGGGAAATACCCCGAGAATCTTTGGTAGAATTCTTTTTTCCAGCTCATCTTCCAATATAGATACGCGCTGAACGATCGCCTCATTTAATATGCGGGTTTCATGTTCACAACGCGGATTCGAATGCAACGGCTTTGAACCTACAATTAGAATTTCAGGAAGACTCAGCTCCGGACTTAACTCTACAATTTCTTTAGCAGGGGCTTCTGCTATTTCTTCTAGAGGCGCGTCTTGATCCAGATTTTTTGTTGCCATGGCCACCCACTCTTCTTATAATTTATATATTTTATAAACTTATCCGTGCATGTGGTATATGCGGAAGAACGGGTCTATTTAAAACTTTCTATTCTATAGTAACTATCTAGTGATAACAGAAATCTTCCGGGCTTGCTCACGGGTGATGGAAGACAAATCGGGGAGATACGACGGATCGTCTCGTAGCCTTTCGGCCACCCTTCTGAAAGCGATGGCATCTTTATAGTACTGCTTTAATGGCCACTTCTCGCTGGTATCTTCTTTGAGGTCGTGGATGCGTGCTGCCCATCGTTCCATGGTGCCGTCAAAATGAGAGAGGGGAATGTAAAGATAATGCCCGGGAGAGAGGTATTTTGTAAGCTTTAGCACAGGCACTTGGCTTCTTTCCGGGGCTTCCAGTATCTGATACAACAACGGATGCCTCTCGCGGTCTATTTTTGTTTCTCCCGGGTCGGTCACGGCATTCAAGCCGCCGAGGTATTCGTACAATGCCAGCGCTTTGTCGTATACACCGAAGCGGGGGTTATTCTTAAGGAAAAACATCTGGTTGTTGCGGTAGAGCCACTGGTGCTTAATATCCTCCCATTTGAGTCCCCTGGTTTTTCTCTCTTTCCTGCCGTCTGTTTCCATCTCTTCGGTTACGGTTAATTCAATTCCTTTTCCTTTAACATATCTGATCCCTACATCCTTAAAGCTGCCGAGCACGCCTTTGAGCACATACTTGCCCCTTTCGTAGATGTTTTTTTCCAGTGCTTTCAGGCCTTCAATGGTGGTTTCGAGCAAAGCGTTCTGCATAGCTACCAGATGTTGGTTTTGCTTAAGCTCTGCGCTTATGACGGCCGTTCCGGTCAAATAGCGTTTCACCTGCACCAAGAGAAGAATGTTTTTGTAGTAATTGACCAGTTTTACGTCATCGCCAAATGTGGCCAAGGTTTCGGAGTTGTTCTTCCTATCTGAAAATTTAATTTGCATGGCATCGCCCAGGACATTTTTCCATAGCTCAAGCGATTCTTGCGGCGAATACCTTTTGTTGATTTCGGCATCATTTGATATCTCCTTTATACCGAAAAACATCCTCTGCAAATAACTGAAATAGTCTGCGTACGCCGGCTTGGTGGTGAAGTGGGTAACCCAGAGCAACCGATCAACTTCTTTTCGGTAATGCCTTTTATTCGTTAAGCGAGTTTCTACAAATGTCTCCAACGACCGCTTTAAATCCTGGAAGGCATGAATTCGGACTCTTTGCTCTATATCTTTTAGATAATCCTGCCCCTCCTCGCCAATTTCCCTGAATTCGGCCCTTGTTTGTACACCTTCTGCTTCCGATACGCGCTTCATTTTGTTGGCGATGCGCTCTTCCAAGCTGTCATGGATTAAGGCTTCTGCTATCAGTGCGGGATCTGCTTTCCCGCTGTATTGCTCGAGAATCTCTCTTGCCACTTCAAACGGATGGTTGAACCAGTTTCTGTCCCCGCTTTTCCGCTTGTAGAGCATGTGGCTCCATATGCTCCAAGCGACCCCGAACCGGACCAGCTTGTATTTGTTGGGGGTACGGAAATGGGATTTGTAGCCTTTCAGAAGGAGATCCGTCAATGTCTTTGTTTTATCATGGTCGTAAATGCTTAACGTAATTTCCAGCGGATCCGCCTTTTCTATGTTTTGGATCGTTCTCTGAGGTACATTTTCTAGATCTATAGCGTCTCCTTCCAGGTCTATACCATCCCCTATAAATCTTAATTGCTCAAGGCCTCCGTTTGCAGGTTGATTCCTATCCAAGTATGCAATGCTAAACCGTGCAATACCTTCTACCAACTTGTCAATAGTCCGGGTTGAATTGTTCATAGCTATAACTGCCTTCCCGACGGGAAAATGGGGTTCTGTTCTTAAATCTTCTCCTCGTAATCACTCTAAAGTAATAAGAATTATATAATCTCTATAAACTATAAGGCAATGATCTCCACTTCGATCTTCTGCTTCGGATCTTTTAGCTTCTCAACTAATCTTCTGGCCAAATCAACTGCTGCCTTATCCGCTTTGATGCCCAGCGTCCTATCTGATAAGAAATCGCTTTTTCGGATGACGAGCTCGGTATCGTGATTGAAAAGTCTGTTTGTTTGCGCACTGATCTCCTCTTTAAATTTGTCCACCTTGACAGTTATCTTTATTTGTTCTTTAGCCACTATCTTTTTTATATCTTTTAACAGAAAATCAGCTTTAACACCGATAATGCAATCCCCTTCCGACGACAGCTCTTTGTCTTTGGTGAACTCGATGGTGGTGGGGTGCGTGGCCAGGATGTTCGGATGGCCGTATGCGGTGAATTTCATTTGAGAATATCATCGATGGGCTTTTGTTTTACCTTCTTTACCTCTTTGGGCTCCTTTTCAATCTGCTTGGCCTGCTCGGCCAGGTCAACCCCCAATTCTTTCAGCGCTTTGACGTGCATCTGCATCAGCTGCTCGACAATCTGCAAAATCTTGAACATCTCCTGCCGTTCCTTGGCCAGTGTGCTCAGGGCGCCTTTGTGAAAGCCGATCTGCTCGTCCTTGCTTGCCTCGGAGGTTTCTTTCTTGGTCATGGTTGCTGGAAAATAGCCCTCTCTTTTTAATGCTTGCTGCTCTCCTTGATCACCCTTACCCTCTTGAGGAAATATTCCAGGCAGTCGGGGCCGCAAAAGGAGACTTTTTTCTTGAATTCCGAGGGCCCGAAGATCAGGGTGTAGGTATTCACGCTGTAGGGGTCCAGGTGGCTGGAGCAATGGGTGCAGTAGCGCTCGTGGTCATTCTCCAGCTCGCGCAAACGCGTCCCGACCAGGCGCCGCATGTTAAACGCGCCGTTTTCCAGTTCCTTTTTCAGCTGCGCCAATTCGGCATAATTCATTTTCTGCAGTGCTTCTTTCAGGTTTTCCATTCAGCCACCTCCTTTCTCCTCCAGTTTCTCGTCAATGTTCTTTGCCGGTTTCTTTGCTACAATCTCCTCGAACTTGATGAACCACTTGTTGGCTTCCGGCTCAAACGCGAAAACGACGTTGTATTTTCTCGCCGTGTCAATCGCGAACAGCAGCGGCATGGGGACGGTAGTTTCAAAGCTAGAGCCACGCTTGTAGAGCTTTCTTCGGAATATGGTTGCCATATACTTATATTTGTATTAAGTTTTATATTAATAAATCTACTTATTTATAAAGGTTGCGGGAGAAGTAGTTGCCAATGATGAAAAGAAAAGGTTAATATTGCACAATGAACTGATTACAAGGATGATTAAGAAGCCCCTCCGTGTAAAGGCAAAGAATCGCTATGGCGGGTTCCTTCCTAGGATCCAACAGCTCAAGATGAAGGAGCTGTGGGACAACAAGGACGATGATGGGTGGGGAAGTTAAAAACAATCCTTTAAATACAATTTCTTATTTTGGCGATTTATGCAGAATGCCCTACTGCAGTGGTATGCGGCCCATAAGCGCAATCTTCCGTGGCGACAGACTCATGATCCGTATAGAATCTGGATTTCGGAGGCGATGCTGCAGCAGACCCGGGTGGATCAGGCGCTGCCGTATTACGAACGGTTTCTCAAAACATTCCCTACTATTCAGAAACTGGCCAAAGCTCCGTTGGGAAAAGTGCTGAAAGTCTGGGAAGGATTGGGGTATTATTCCAGGGCGCGGCATCTGCATCGGGCTGCAAAGGAGATTGTCAAGACGCATAAAGGAAAAGTTCCGGATTCGTACGATGAGCTTTCCCAACTGCCTGGATTTGGGCCGTATACGACCGCTGCTGTTCTGAGCATCGCCTACAACAAGCCGTATCCGGTGCTGGACGGCAATGTGATTCGGGTATTAAGCCGTTTGTACCTCATTGAGACGGATGCGAAGAAGACCGAGACCAAGAAACAGTTGTGGGAATATGCGCGGCAGCTGCTGCCTGCCAACCGTGCTTCGGATTTCAACCAGGCGATGATGGAACTGGGCGCAATGATTTGTGTGCCGCAGAAGCCAAAATGCCCGGTATGCCCGCTGAACACGGACTGCAAAGCCTTTAATGGGCTGAAAGACCCTTCTGTTCTGCCGTATTCTGCTCCCAAGAAGAAAATCCCGCATTACGATGTGGTGGCTGGGCTGATCTGGAACAACGATAAACTGCTGATTGCATTGCGGCCCGAAGAAGGGCTGCTTGGCGGGTTATGGGAATTCCCCGGCGGAAAAAGGAAGAAGAATGAATCGTTGCAGAATGCGTGCCTGCGCGAGATCAAAGAGGAGCTCGGTATTACGGTCCGCGTCAACGAGCCATTTATTAAATTAAACCATGCGTACAGCCATTTCAGGATAACCCTGCACACGTTCCACTGCCTGTATCAGAACGGAACCCCAAAAGCGCTGGGCTGCACCGACTGGAAATGGGTCACGGTAAACGATCTGAAGAAGTATGCTTTTCCGAAAGCCAACACAAAAATCATCGAGGCCTTATGAAAGCGATCATTGCCTCCAAAAAAGATGCAGCCGGGATGAATATCCGAGAGCAGTTGCTTTCCTTGTTTGATTTCAAGGAGACCACGGAAAAATTCGAGACTAATCCCGTCTTTGAATTCAAGGATATCCTTCTCTACACCGCAGAAACCGAATCGATTTACTTAGAGAATGTTGATAAAAAGATTGATGCCGATTTATTTGTTTTTGCCACCAAGCACCAGAGCAAGGAGGGCGTGCATTCCCTGTCGTGCCATGCGCCCGGCAACTGGAACAAAGCGGATTTCGGCGGGAAAGACCGGACGCTCTGCGTTTCGTCCGCGGTCTATCTGAAAAATGCATTCCTGAAACTGAAGGAGTTGGCGGCGCATCTGGATTATGAGATCACCCTGGAAGCGACGCATCACGGGCCGGTTGTGGGCAAACCGTGCTTTTTCATCGAGATTGGGAGCAATGAAGAACAGTGGCAGAATAAAGAGGCCGGTGAAATCATTGCGAAGACGATTATGCATGCGCTGCAAAATGATTCCGGAAAGAAATATAAAATCGCTTTAGGGTTGGGCGGCCTGCATTACTGTCCCACGTTCAACAAGGTGATGGAACGGACGGACATTGCTTTGGGCCACATCTGCCCGAAATACCACCTGGAAAAGCTGGACAAAGAGATGCTGCAGCAGGGCATTGAAAAGATCAAAGAGAAAACTGATTTTGTTCTCTTGGACTGGAAAGGAATGGGAAAAGAGAAGCAGCGGATTATTGATTTATTGAACGAGCTGAATATCCCGTTTGAGCGGACGGACAAGATAGGTTATTTCTCTCCATAGGTTCTTTTCAGATATTCCTTTACCTCCCCTACCCGATCACGGAAGATCGTTTGGCGATCCTCTTCAGAAACCTCATGTTGCCTTATTTCTCCATTGGTGCCGTTGGTGCTCACGATAATGTTCAGCGGCTGGTACCCCTGGGTGCCTTTTCCGCCATAGCCGCGCGCCAAGAGGCCTGTAGCAGTATCCATTTTGTAAATGATGCGCGGGTGCGGGGTATACATGCCCCCTTTTCTTCCACTCTCTACCACGATGCTTTTAATGAAACTAAATCCGCCCACCAGTTTCTCCAATTCACCCCCTAATCTTCCAACTGGTTTCTCTCCTTTGATTGTCTGGTTGTTTGGTGCTTGATAACCTGCCATTTTTAACCCCTTACCCGGCTGTTTGTATATGCCCTGCTTTCATCGTTGACATTTTCTTTCTCCATGATTTCCTGTTCCATGCCCGCTCGTGCAGGTAATACAGGACCAGCTTCGAGACGGCCTCGAAGCCCCCAATCTGCAGAGCCAGGGCCCCTTTTCCAGTGAGGGCGAATACTGCACCCGTCGTCATCAAAGTGGATACGACCCTATAGGAGAATGCCTTTATGGCCGAACGGAAACGGCTGTCTTTCTTTTCAGATGATTGCTCCATTGTGAATGACCTCCTTGTGGAAATGTATAGAAGCCTGAAAACAAAGGGCCTGCAGAAAAACAGTTTAAACACTAACCGATGGAGAAATCAGCAACAACACATGATTGATTGCATAAAGAATAAAAAAAGAAAGAAGTATATTAATGTTTTGGTCAATACACCGTATAGTGCTCTCTGAGATAGGCCAAAACATCTTTTGGTGTGTAACTGCTATTTGCCGTTCTGAAAGTTACTCTCCGATGATCACATCCACCAATACCTCCCTCAGCGACGGTTTCCAGGGTTCCCTCGTGGTTCTTCACCACTTCAAAACACGCTCGGGTGCTTGGGTGGCTCCGTACTGTTTCGCCAATTTCAATTGTGATGCCCTCTAATTTTGGATCGCCCATAATTTTTTCCAATACCTCCCTTAACATAGGATCGTTTACCTTCGCGGGCACTTTTCCATTGCTTTTGAGTCCATTTTGATTCATTTTATAGCCCCCTCTCGACACCTCTTTTTGGATGGATGTAATAAATGATGGGTAGAACTAACGATGATGATGCATGCTGCCTGAAAAATAAACTATTCTGCTCATTTCTTCTCCTTGGATGCTTTCTTCTCCTCTTTCTTGGGCGCTTCGGCCTTGGCGCCTTCGGCCGGTTTCGCACCCGCAGCGGGTTTTGCTCCTGGGGCCGGTTTCGCACCAGCACCAGCTGCGCCGGGTGCAGCGCCTTCGGCAGCGGCTGCTCCTTCTACCGGTAACAACTCCTTGATCATGATTTCGGGGATTCCCGCTTCGTGCAGTTTCGCCTTGATATCTCCGCGTTCCTTGCCGGCCATGGCTGCGATGATGTCCTTGGCGGTCTTTTCGAACTCGGCACGGCGCTTCTGGATCTCTTCGGCCAGTCTCTTCCGCTCCTCTTCCACCTTCTTCTTCTCTTCGGCGGTTAATTCGGTCTTCTCGGATTTGATTTCCGTATCGAACTTGCCTTCATTGACCTGCTTTATGGCTTCTACGGCCGTAACGCCTTCTACGAGGATGCCCATGGAATTGCACGTGCCGATGATCTCCTTGACCTTTTCTTTTAATGTCTTTCCCAGAAGGTTGCCCTCTTTCATCTTGGCGACCTTGATGATCTGCTCGATAAGGACGTCCGCTACCTTGTCTGCTTTCGGATTGCCGGAGCCTTTCTCAATGCCGGCTTCCTTTTTCAACAAGGCCGATGCCGGCGGCGTACCGATCTCAATCTCGAACGTCCTGGTGGAAGAATCCACGATGACTTTGACAGGGACCTGCATGCCGGCAAAGCTGGCGGTCTTCTTGTTGATATCTCCCACAACCTGGCCGATGTTCACGCCCATGGGGCCCAGGGCCGGGCCTAACGGCGGTGCGGCGGTCGCCTGGCCTCCGCTTACGAGAACCTGTACGGATTGCTTTGCCATAAGATTGAATAGGAATTAATCGCCCCTTTAAAAGGTTTTTGAATTCGAAGAATTCAAAGACCCCAGAAAGCTTTGCTTTCGTTGGGTTTTTGGAATCTTCTTGATTCCAAGACCTTAGAAAAACGTTGTTTTTCGTAAGGTTTTTGAATTCGAAGACCTTAGAAAAACATTGCCGTAGCCGTCACTTCACAAACTCGACGCCTTCCACATCCCGAAACTCTTTGTCGCCCGTGACAAACGGTATTCTTTGGCTCCGGGCAAATATGTATCCGGCGCAATCAAAAAACGACAGCCGTTTGGCGCGGTGCTTGCACCGGTATTTCACGGACTCCACCAGCAGTTCTTTGCTCATGGGCTTGCTGTAGGCGGCCAGCCGGCGGAACCAGTAGTCAGCCGTGCGCTCGTCGTGCTCCCTGAGGACAATCCCATAGAATTCCGCAAGGATCACGTCCGTGATCAGAAACGCTTCGGCTTCGTACTTTGAAAAGCTTGGATTCCCCCTTGAAATCTCAACCAGTGCATACGTATCCAGGCATTTCATGGCGCCTCAAACTTGCTCGACAAGCTCTTTCTGGATTCGCTCAAAAGCGCAGGCGTGGATTTCTTGAATCGCAGCGCCCCGAAGAGTTCCCGCAATACCGTGCGCTTCTCCACAATATCCAGCAGAATCTCTTCCTCGGGTTTGATGTTCTTTTCCCGGACTACCTCTTTCGGCAGGATGATCCCTATGGAGTTTCCCCACCGCTTGGTTTTGCAGGCAATCATTGTATAACACCTCAGTTAATAGTTAACTAGATAGTATAACTAATATATAAGCTTTTTGGTTATTGCCCATTGTTTCCGGATGGCGATGAAGGGAAAGAAATTGGCTAAGCAGTTACGAGACTTTCCTTTACCCCTTCTCTAATGCTTCTCTTCGTGGTTTCCCAATAGAAATCCCTGAATTTCTTGACAATAGGATTGGCAAGATTCAGCTTGTACATCTTGGCTTTCCCCACTATTCGGGTTTGGCTTACTATCCTGCTTTCCTCTAGCTTAGCCCAAAACAATTTTAATGTAGAATAGCCAACACCGGAAAGATGGGCGATATCTGTCATGCTATAATCAAAGTCTTCAGTAACTATCAAAAAGTCCAATGCCCTTAGGATTGGGCTGTCGCCGAAGATTTCCAAAAAGGCGGTTTTTTCCATGATGTACTCTTGGAGCCATTCCACCTATATAAAAATAATCTTAATTCTCAGATTTTTAATATATTTCTGCCTAAACCTGTCAAAAACCACCCATCACAGATGGGTAGTGTGCTTGTAGCAGAGCTAGTCTGCTTCATGTGGTTTTTGAGCATGCTCAGAATTTTCTGAACTTTGGCACAGGAAGTTTGTGCCACCAGTCAAAGACTGGATGGAAAATTCTGACATTTTTAGGAATTCGTTTCTTTTTTGCTTCTATAATGGGGGACATGAATGATTAATATTTGAATGGGCCCCATTATATTCAGAAGACCTAACAATATTATTAAAAACTTAGGTCTTCTGTTATATTTACATCTTTTCCATATGGCAGGTAACCCGATTATATATTTTATAACAGAAATGCTTAAATAGAAGTTGCACGGAGAAAGAATCCGATAGTTTGTGTTTTTTTTGTTGCTGTTCTACCATGGGTGGTGGGGATTCATCGTAAAAAAGATAGATTTAAATATCAGCGACACCACAACCTGTTGTATGTGTTTTGCTGACCAGACACAATATACCGGAGGAACCGCGCATGCTATGCCCTTACTGCAGCCATTCTGACACGAGGGTCCTGGATAAGCGCGAGACCACGGATTCCTTCTCCACCCGGCGAAGGCGGGAGTGCCTGAAATGCAGAAAACGCTTCACCACGTACGAGCGTGTGGAGATGGTGGAGCTGATGGTGATCAAGAAAGACCGTACAAGAGAACGGTTCAACCGGAACAAGCTGTTCCAGGGCATCCTTCGGGCGTGCGAAAAGCGGCCTGTCTCGCAGCAGCAGATCGAGCGGATTGTGGATGAGGTGGAGATTGAGCTGCGCAACCGGGACAGCACGGAAGTGGAGAGCCGCATCATCGGCGAGCTGGTCATGAGCAAGCTTAAAAGCATCGACAAGGTTTCCTATATCCGGTTTGCTTCTGTCTACAGGGAATTTGCGGACCTGCGCTCCTTCCAGAAGGAGCTGCAGAAGCTGGCCAGGCATTAAATACCTTAAAGAGGTGGGATGGTTAGATGAAGAAAGAGGAGCGGGGATCGGGGTTAAAAGCAGCGATATCGGACGAGACGCTGCAGCAGATGTTTGAGCACAAAAGCAAGCTTTCCAAGCTGGTGGATCCTTCCCGTATCCAGGCATACAAAAGACTCCTCTTCAAGCTGCGCGAGATGCAGGCCAGGGGCGAACTGCCGGTGCATCCCGCGAACAATTATCTCGGCAACAGCGAGCTGGCCACCAGCATCTACACCAACAAGTATTTTCTCAAGAATCTGGAAGGGGCGCCTATTGAAAAAAGGCCCGAGGATGTGTTCGCACGATTGGCAGCCTATGTGGCCGCTGTCGAAGAGACCGACGCGAAGCAGGAACAATGGGCTGTTGATTTCTACAAGAGCCTCTACCGCGGGTCGTTTTTGCCCGGCGGGCGCGTCATCGCAGGAGCCGGTGATCTCTACCGTCTGAAGACCTTGGCCAATTGCTTCGTCACGCTGATCGCGGAAGACAACATCGAATCCATCTACAAGGCAGCCTATGACTGCGCCCGAACGTATTCGTATGGCGGGGGGATTGGCGTCGATATTTCCGGGTTGCGGCCCCGGGATTCTGTGGTGCACAATGCCGCTGACAAGTCTACGGGCGCGGTCTCTTTCATGGAGATTTATTCGTTGACTACGGGATTGATTGGGCAATCCGGCCGTCGCGGTGCATTGATGATTACGCTGGACGTGAAGCATCCGGATGCGCAGCACTTCATCAATGTCAAGAAAGTCCCGAACTGGGTCACGAAGCAGATCGTGGAACAGTGCAAATGGTCCAACAAGTTTGATGAGAAGCAATTGAAGGAGATTGAACAGCAGGTGCGTGAAAACACCCAGGTCAGGTTCGCGAATATCAGCTTAAAAGTTTCGGATGAGTTCATGCAGGCCGTGAAAGAGCAGAACGACTACGGGACCGAAAAGATCCTGGTCTATAAGAAATTCAACGGCGTAGACGCGCTGCAGACCGAGCATTTCTCGTTCGGCATCCCGTCCAAGGCATTGGAGCATTACGAGTTCTTCAAGGCCTTTGAAGACGAGACCGAGCTGGCCTATTTCCTGAAGCAGAAGATCGGTGCAGCGCTGGACAGCCAGCGCTTCAACGATGCCCTGGAGAGGGATGCGTTCGGCGATTTCATCGTGCCGATGCCCACGGAAGAGTATGACTTTGCGATCCACCGCGCCGGGGACTTCATGCTGTACTACGACTCTGCGGAAACCGGCGAATTCAAGCGGATGGTGAAGGCGCGCGACATCTGGAACCTGTTCATCGACGGAAATTATAAAACCGCAGAGCCGGGTTTGATTTTCTGGAGCACCATGCGCAAATACTCGCCCTCGAATTATGTGGGGAAGCCGATCTGCTCCACGAACCCGTGCGGCGAAGTTCCGTTGGAAGATGGCGGCGCGTGCAATCTGGGCTCTGTCAACCTGTCCCGTTTTGTGAACAACGGCTATAGCGAGAATGCCTCTATAGACTGGGATGCGCTGCGCGAAACTACGATCTTATTGACCCGGTTTTTAGACAATGTGGTGATCTGGAACGAATCATTAAACCCGCTGGAGAAGCAGCGCAAGGCCGCCAAGGAGACCCGGCGCTTGGGATTGGGATACATGGGCATTGCGGACATGCTCAACCAATTGGGCATCGGGTACGACAGCGAGGAAGGCATCCAGCTGATGGAGAGGATCGGGAAATTCATCGCCAACGTGACGTACGAGGCTTCTGCTTTATTGGCCGAAGAGAAAGGCTCTTCGCCGGTGTTTGACTTTGAGAAATATTCAAAAGGGGCATTTTTCCGGGAGATGCTCGAGCCCGCAACGCAGCAATTGGTAGAGCAGAAAGGGTTGCGCAATATTGCCCTCTTGTCCATTGCGCCGACGGGAACGATCTCAAATATTGTGTTGGGCTATATTCATGAGGGCCGGCATTATATCGGAGTCAGCGGCGGCATCGAGCCCATATTTGCCCTTTACTATACGCGCCGCTCTGAGTCGTTCGGCAACCAGCGCTTCAAGGTGTTCCATTCCACAGTGCAGGCCTATCTCGACCAGAAAGGGCTTACGGAAAAGGTGCTCCATGCCAGTGATGAGGAACTGAGGAAATTACTGCCTGCGTACTTCTTCCGGACGTCGCATTATGTGGATCCGAAGAAACGGGTCGTCATCCAGGGCATCTGCCAGCG
>JAGVYO010000010.1 GCA_018303225.1 Candidatus Woesearchaeota archaeon | reverse complement strand
TTGATATCCAGGAAACCCTCTTCCGCCAGGTATTCGTGCAGCATCACATAGAGGTTCTTCAGGTGGAAGACATCCTTGTACTTCACCTTGAACTGCGGGATGGTACGTACAATGACAGACATACCCTTCTTCCCGGGAAAATGAATTTATAAACGTTTCGATAAGCGGTGACAGGAAAACTTAATATAATATCTTAGAATCCATACTGGTATGCTAGTCGGCATCGTAGGCAAGCCATCCACCGGAAAATCGACGTTCTTCAAAGCCACCACGCTGGCCGAGGTCGAAATTGCCAATTATCCGTTCACTACCATCAAGCCCAACCGCGGCGCCGGCCATGCAAAGGTAAAATGCGTGGATAAGGAATTCAATGTCCAATGCAACCCCCGGGTAGGCTATTGCCTGAACCATAACCGCTTTGTGCCGGTAGAGCTCCTGGATGTAGCAGGCCTGGTAGAGGGGGCCCACCAGGGTGCCGGACTCGGAAACCAGTTTCTCGATGACCTCAATCAGGCAGATGTCCTGATCCATGTCATTGACGTAGCAGGCAGCACCAACGCCAAAGGTGAATCCGTCGACCCGGGAAACTACAATCCCTCCAACGACGTCCGTTTCCTGGAGAAAGAGCTGGACATGTGGTACCTGCGCATTTTAAAGAAAGGCTGGGAAAAATTCGCGCGGCAGACCGTGCAGGAGCAGGCACAAATTGACAAAGCCCTGACCAAGCAGCTTTCCGGATTGGGGGTAACAGAAGAGATGGCCAATGAGATGCGCAAAAAGCTGAACCTGAACGAGAAGCCTACGGAATGGGACGATGCGACATTGCTGAGACTGGCCACTGAATTCAGAAAGCGCACAAAACCCATGATCATCGCGTGCAACAAGATCGACGTCCCCGGAGCGGCCGAGAACTTCGCGCGGCTGGAGAATGAGTTCCCAGACCGGATGCTCGTGGCCTGCAGCGCCGAATCCGAGCTGGCATTGCGGGAAGCCGCCAAGCACGGATTGATTGAGTATATCCCGGGAGAAAGTGATTTTAAGATCATCAACGAGCCTAAGCTGAATGAACGGCAGAAAAAGGCATTGGAATTCATCCGAGAAAACGTTTTGAGAAAATTCGGCAGCACCGGCGTGCAGGAAGTATTGGACAGGGCTGTATTTGGGCTGCTGGGCTATGTGGCCATCTTCCCCGGCGGCGTAGGCAAATTGCAGGACAAGGACGGAAGATACCTGCCGGACTGCTATTTGCTGAAACGGAACTCGACAGCGCTGGACTTTGCCTTCCGATTGCACACCGACATCGGAAAAGGGTTCATCAAGGCCATTGACGTGAAAACCAAAAAAGCAGTTGGAAAGGAGCACATTCTAAACCATAGGGATGTCATAGAGATTGTGACCAGCAAATGAGTTTTTTGGTTACTTTTTGAAAAAGTAACGAGATTGCGAAGCAAGCTCCTATTTTTCATCAATGTTTTGCTCCGAACAACGTGAGGAGGAAAAGATGGATAGAGATTGTGACCAGCAAATAAAAAGTAGAAATCTGCCAATAATTAAATTAATTTTTACGACGACATCGATCATCCCAAAAATTCCGGCACGGAATTTTTGCTCCCGCGCTACCGCAGAGAAAAGGTAAAAGTCAAAAGTGGTAAAAGTTGTGAAAGCTAATCCAGAACGCATTTGAAAAGGAGTTTGATTATTTCTTCTTCCTAAAATCTTTAAAACTTTGCGCCAGGTCAATCATGTACTTGCCTTCTTCCAGCTTGAAGACCAGGGGCTCGCCTTTGAACAGATGCACCAGGTCCAGCTCGTACTGGCCCGGCTTGAGGACGCGGATGGCTTCCAAATCAAGAACCACCGGCTGGTCCTTGTCCATCTCCATGCCCACCAGGTCGTAGACATCCTCCTCCATCTGCTTCCGGTCGTCCACGCTCAATTGCAGATGGTCCGTGACCTGCTTGGCTTCCTCCAGCTTCTCCTTCTTGATGAAGAAGAAGAGCCGGCCGCCGCAGGTGCAGCCTTTAATGATCTCTATAGAGCCGTCGTCATAGAACTTGTTGCAGCGGACGCATTGATGGGGCATAAGGATGTGCTGGGTGAGCGGACTTTTAAGTTTAACCTATATATTTTCTATAATTTACCTCTTTTTCCTCTTCCGCCGGATGGCCTTCAGGCCTTTCTCATCCGTGAAGAGCTGGATCTTGTCCGGGTCCTTCTTGATCTCCTTGACGATGGTCGCGGGACCAATGACCGTAAAGCCTTTGCGGTCACCCAGGATCGCATTGGCCAGGCCGTCGCGAAAGCCGCGGAAAAAGTTCTTGTCCTTGCGTTCCATGTCCAGGGTCGCCAGTTCGATGCCCTTGAACTTGTCGCCTACCTCTTCCATGGTGATCGCAATCAGATCCGCTTCCTCTTCTTTCTTCAGGCGGCCTTCCATCAGCACAATCTTGTTCTCCTTGACCAGGTCGAGCAATTTCTTGACCCGGCGGGCGCTGCCCAGATCCTCAATGTCTGCGTAGGGGACAAATTGTAACGTTAGCATACTACCGACCTCTTTTTTTAAGCTACCAATGCGAACAATCCCTCATAAAACTGATCCATGTTCTTGCCAAGCTTGGCGGAAATGCCGATGACCTCATATTGGGGAAACGCGGCCTGTACTTTTTTGACCGAGGCGCGCCGCAAATCAACCTTGTTGGCCACAATCAGCACCGGAATGTCCCGTGCCGCTAAATTGCCGATGATGGTGATGTTGACCTGGGAATACGGGTCCTTGGTGCCGTCCAAAACGACAATGACCGTGTCCATGTCATCCAGCCATTTGATGGCATCGATGACGCCCTTGGTGGCCTCCTTGGCGCGCTTTTTGGCCTGGAACTCCTTCATCCCTGCCTTGATGAAGTCCTCGTAATCGATCCTGGTGGCGATACCGGGCGTGTCCACCAGGTTAAAGGTCAGCTGCTTGCCCTTGCTCTCGATCGTGACCTGCTCTTTGATCTGGATTTCCCGGGTCTCGTGGGCAATGTTGGAGACCGTGCCCATCTCTTCCCCCAGCCAGTCCTGGCAGATTCGGTTGGCCAAGGTCGTCTTTCCGCCGTTCGGCGGCCCGTAGAGCCCCAGCCTGATGTGTTTCTTCCTGCGGAAGATATTCTTAAGAACTTTAGCAATGAACGTCTTTACAAGCTTAATCATCTCTAGACACCACTTTAGAATAATCCTAAATTGGCACTATATATAGTTTTCGGTAGGGCAGAAGCAGAGAATAAAATCGCAACAACCTTTATAAAATCCCTCCCGTTCTCCGCGCTCATGGTGAGGGGCCAGGTCTTAAGCGGCGAATTCGGGAAAATTCTCGTCAGGCAGAAATCCGACCAGGCGTTGGAATTGGGCGAATTATTGATTGCCGAAGCCGCAGAAAAGAAAATCCTGCTGCAGGTCACCGGCCTGATCTACGGCAGCCAGATCTCCCAGCAGAATTTAGAATTGATCTCGGGCATGAAGCTGGAAAACAACCTGCCGCTGGAATTCATGGACCCCAAACTGAGGAATTACACGCTGGCCGTGACAAAAAGCCTTGTCTCCATCGAGAGCAAAAAAGCCGCAATGGCAAAGACGCTGCCGCATTTCTTCGGTGAAGTTAGGGATGTGACCAAAGAAGATTTAAGTTTTTTAACAAAACCGAAGACGCCGCTGTTCATCGGCAAATTGCGATCCGGCTCCAAGACATTGGACATGGACATTTTCCTGGAAGGAAGTGATGTATTTGCCCACCACATCCTGATAGCAGCTACGACAGGCAGGGGCAAGAGCAATTTAACCTCCTGCATGCTGTGGGACACCACCACCAAGGATTTCTGCGGCATTCTAGTCCTAGACCCCCATGATGAGTATTACGGCAGAAACAAATTGGGATTGAAAGACCATCCCAGGAGAGAGAATGTGGTTTACTACACCCCATTCAACGCACCGCCGGGCGCAAAGACATTAAAAATCAATCTCCGCACCATTAGACCAGCGCATTTCAATGGGGTCGTGGATTGGTCGGATCCGCAGCAGCAGGCGCTGAACGCATTCTACAAGCAGTTCGGGAATGAATGGATTGAATCCATTGTCCTGGAAAAGCCGCTTTCCAAAGGCATGGATTTCTATGAAGGCACTCTGGCGGTCGTAAAAAGACGCTTATTGGCATTATTGGACCTGGAATTCGACGGCCAGCAGCTGTACGACAAAGGCGTTTTTGCGTTGAACGCGGGCGAAACCACCATCAACGACATCTGCAACGAGCTGGAAAGCGCCAAGACCGTCATTGTGGACACCTCGGGCTTCCAGAGCAGCACCGAAATCCTGATCGGCAGCTTAATCACCCATGAGATCTTCCGGCGCTACAAGAAATGCAAGACCGACGGTTCCTTGGCGCAGAAACCGGTCATTTCGGTCATCCTGGAAGAAGCCCCAAGAGTGCTGGGAAAGGAAGTGCTGGAGAAAGGCCCAAACATCTTCTCCACCATTGCAAGAGAAGGAAGAAAGTTTAAAGTCGGATTGACTGCTATAACGCAGCTTCCTTCATTGATTCCGAGAGAGATATTGGCCAACATCAACACCAAGATCATCCTGGGCATCGAGATGGCTCCCGAACGCCAGGCGATTATCGAAAGCGCTGCCCAGGACCTGAGCGAAGACAACCGGACGATTGCTTCCCTGGACATCGGCGAGGCCATTGTCACCAGCAATTTTGCCAGGTTTGCCATGCCCATCAAGATCCCGCTGTTTGAAGAATTCACCAAAGAGAGCCGAAGAGGGAAGGAAACCACCATTTCCTCGTTCACAGGCGTTAAATTAGGATAAAAGCAGCTATTACAAAAAAATTGCGCATTAAAAAAAGAATTTTTTTAGAGCGAAAGCGCAAGACCAAAAATTTCGTGCCGGAATTTTTGCCGCTTTTCCCTGCCGCCGGAAAAAAGATTAAAAGATTGGAAATTCCAAATGGTAAAGAAACGTGAACAATATCAGAGGTTGATTAAAAACTTTTTATGAAATTCGCCCATCTCGCAGACTGCCACATCGGCTCATGGAGAGACCCGAAGCTGAGGCACATCAGCACCGAAGCGTTCGCTAGGGCCATCGATATCTGCATCGAAAAAGAAGTGGATTTTATCCTGATTGCCGGCGATTTATTTCAGACTTCTTTGCCGGCTATCGAGCAGTTGAAAGGCGCAGTAGAAAAGCTGAAAGAACTGAAAGACCAGGGTATTCCAGTCTACATCATCGCAGGCTCGCACGATTTCTCGCCCTCGGGAAAGACCATGCTGGATGTCCTGGAGAGTGCAGGCTTGTTCATTAACGTGGCCCAGGGAAGCGTAGAAGACAAGCAATTGCGGCTGAATTTCACCATTGACCCGAAGACCGGCGCCAAGATAACCGGATTATTGGGCAAGAGAGCCGGACTGGACCGTTTGTATTACGAACAATTGGCGAGAGAAAATCTGGAGGAGGAAGACGGCTACAAGATCTTCATGTTCCATGCAGCATTAGAAGAGTTCAAGCCGAAAGACCTGGAGAAAGCCGTGGTGCATCCGCTATCCCTCCTGCCGAGAAGATTCAACTACTATGCCGGCGGCCACGTGCATTACGTCAAGCAGTTTGACAAGAAAGAGGAGGGTTTTGGGATGATAGCCTATCCAGGACCGCTGTTTCCGAACAGTTTCAAAGAATTAGAAGACCTGCAGAGAGGCGGCTTCTATATCGTGGAAGACGATAGGATAGAATGGCATCCCATCCAGATTTACAATGTGCACAGCATTAGCCTGGAGTGCAACCACAAGACCGCAGAAGAAGTCAGGGAGATGCTCTTGGACGAAATCAAGGACAAGGAATTCAACGACACCATCGTAACAATACGATTGAGCGGCACCTTAGAGGCCGGCAAGCCCTCGGACATCAATTTCAAAGACATCTTTACCATGCTGTACGACAAATCCGCCTATTTCGTCATGAAGAACACGGCCGCTTTAACCACCAAGGAATTTGAAGAGATCAAGATCGAAGCCAAGAACACCGAGGAGATAGAGGATGCCCTGATCAGGGAGCATCTCGGGCAGATCAAGATGGACAATCTGAGCGTAGAAAAAGAGAAAGAGCTGGTGAAAGCATTGGTCAGGGCCTTATCCATCGAAAAAGAGGAAGGAGAACGGCAGGCTGATTTTGAGGAACGGATCAGGAAAGAAGTCAAAGGGAATGAGTTTCTGGAATAAGACTCATTGAATTAGTTTCTTCAATATCTCATTGACCTCTTTCGGCGTCGCCTTGCCCCTGGATTTCTTCATGACCGCGCCCACCACGAAATTCAGCGCCTTCTCGTTGCCCTTCCTGTAATCCTCGAGGGCCTTCGGATTTTCCGCAATCGCCTCCTTGCAGAACTTTTCCAGTTCTTTGGTGTCCGAGACCGCGCCTAATTTTTCTTTCTCCACATGTTTCTTCACGTCAAACGGCTTCTCGACCAGCTGCTCCAGCAATTTCTGCGCTACTTTCTCGGTGATCTTGCCGGATTCCACCAGTTTCAACAGATCAATCAGATGCCTCTCGTCCATCTCCACTTCGGCAAAGGTCTTCTTGCTGTAATTCAGGACGCGCATCAGCTCGCGCCGCAGCCATTTGGCGGCCAGAACCGGATCGATCTCTTCCGCGACCAATTCAAACAGCTCCGCCAGTTCTTTCTCCGCCGCAATGATTTTGGCATCCTCTTCAGGAATCTTATGTTTTGAAATAAACTTCTGCACCTTATCCGCCGCCAGCTCCGGCAGTGTTTTTCGGACAGCCGCAATCCATTCTTTCGTGATGTCCACCACCGTCAGGTCCGGGTCAACGATATAGCCGTAATCCTCCTCGGTCTCTTTGGCACGCAAGGAAAAGGTAACGCCGTTGGCGCTGTCCCAGCCCCTGGTCTCCTGCTTCAGCTTTTTTCCTTCCGCGACCGCCTGCTTCTGCCTTGCCACTTCATAGTTCAGCGCGCGTTCAATTTCTTTAAATCCAGTGATGTTTTTCACTTCGGCACGGACATATCCGCTCTCTTTGATGGAAACATTGGCATCTGCCTTGAGGATGCATGTGTTGGAATCAAAAATCTCCAGATACTCCAGAACCGTAATCAGCTGCTTCATGAAATCCCGCGCTTCCTCCGGGCCCTCCATATCGGGCTCGGTAACGATCTCAATCAGCGGATTGCCGCTCCGGTTGTAATCCACCAGCACGTACGGTGATTTCTGGATCGAGGAGGGATGCACCAATGCAGCGGGATCTTCTTCCAGATGGATCCGTGTCAGCCC
>JAGVYO010000009.1 GCA_018303225.1 Candidatus Woesearchaeota archaeon | reverse complement strand
ATCCGCATCCATTTCGAGAATAGCGGGAGCAAGCCCCACAGCCTGCATTTCCACGGATTCCATACGGCTGAGATGGACGGTGCCATGGTGCACGACCTCCAGCTGCCCGGCGAGAAGTTCACCTATGAGTTCACCGCAGAGCCTTTCGGCACCCATGTGTACCATTGCCACGGCCTTCCGCTCACCCAGCACATCAGCAAAGGATTGTACGGAGCATACATCGTGGATCCGAAGAACGACACCCGCCCGAAGCCGGACAAGGAGATGGTCATGGTCATGAACGGCTTTGACACTGATTTTGACGGCGCGAACGACGTGTATGCCGTCAACACAGCGGCGTTTTACTACGCCAACCATCCCATCAAGGTAAAGAAGGGAGAGCTGGTCAGGATCCACCTGAGCAACCTGCTGGAGTTCGACCCGGTAAACTCCTTCCATCTCCACGCCAACTTTTTTGACGAATATCCGACCGGCACAAAGCTGGATCCGGATTTCTTCACCGACACCACTGTGATGGGCCAGGGCCAGCGCTCGATCCTTGACATCCGGTTCAAGTACCCGGGAATGTACATGTTCCACGCCCACAAGACCGAGTTTGCGGAGCTGGGATGGAATGGGATGTTCGAGGTCGAGGAATGATGGAAGAGCCGAAAAAGAAGTGGTTCTGGTTCTGGGGCAGCGCTTTGCTGCCCATCGTGCTGCTGGCCATGCTGCTCTTTGGCTTCCTGATCTTCGGTCCGCTCGGCGTCTTTAAGGCCACCCTGCCACCTATAGAGGAAGTCGCGATTCAACGGATTATCCTTGAGCCCGAGCAGATCGTCGTCGAGATCATAAACGACGGCCCCGAGCCCGTGACCATCGCCCAGGTCGCGGTGAACGAGGTGTTCTGGCAGTTTGACATGGGAGCTGATAAAACATTAAGCCCTCTCGAGCGCGGAAGGATCAAGCTCCATTATCCGTGGCTGGAAGGCGATCCCCTATTTATCACCCTCTTCTCCAGCAACGGCGTCACGTTTGAAGGGGAAGTGGGCGTTGCAACCCTGACGCCAATGTTCAACTGGACGTATTTCAAGACCTTTGTGCTGCTCGGCATCTACGTGGGAGTCATCCCTGTGCTTTTGGGCCTGCTGTGGTTCCCTTTCCTCAAGAGGCTGCGGGGGAACTGGTACAGCTTCCTCCTTTCCCTCACTATCGGCCTGTTGGTATTTCTGGGATTCGATGCGCTCTCGGAATCCGTCGAGCTTGCCGGCAGCCTCCCCAATGCGTTCAACGGCACAGGCATCCTGGTGATAGGGTTCCTCCTCGCGGTCATGACTCTCTCAGCGGTGAGTTACAAGACCCAGTTCCAGCGGCAGAAGAGCGAGCAATACCAGGCTCTGAGCTGGGGGTATCTGATTGCGCTGGGCATAGGGTTGCATAATCTGGGAGAAGGGCTTGCCATCGGAAGCGCCTATGCCATTGGCGAGATTACGCTGGGCAGCACACTGGTGATCGGGTTCATGATCCACAACGTGACAGAAGGCATCGCCATTGTGGCCCCGCTGACAAGGACCTTCAGCCTTATCAGGCGTTTTTTCGTGCATTTGGTGGTGATGGGCATTCTGGCAGGCGCCCCAACCATAGCCGGCGCGCTCATAGGCGGTTTCTCGTATTCCGCCGCCGCTGCCGTATTTTTCCTGGCCATCGGCGCAGGAGCCATATTCGACGTCGCGTTTGACATCACCAAGCAGATGTCCAAGGGCCAGTGGATGTCCGTCTTCACCGTCACCAACGTACTTGGGTTTTTGGCGGGCCTGATCATCATGTACATGACCGGCGTGCTGGTGCTGGGATAAAGGAGAGAGGTGAATGGATGATTATCGAAGCGCTGCAGAACCTGCATCCTGTCATGCAGACTTTCTTCATGACGTGCTTCATCTGGCTGGTCACAGCGTGCGGCGCGACTCTTGTGTTTTTTACCAAGAGCGTAAACAAGAAAGCCCGGGCCTTCTACGGCAATGCCCAGAATAAGGTTAAGCCTGCAATACGGCACTTTTTGGAGAAATCCGAGCTGAGTTGAGAGGGGTTTCAGGTTTTATGAAAACAAATGCAATTGTGGAAAAATTCAGGAGCTTCCTGAGGTTATTAGCGGACAGGAGGCTATGGCTGTTCATGGGCTCCGGCCTCATTGTGAGCGTGGCCTACATCGATCCCGGGAACTGGGGGACCAATATTGCGGGGGGGGCTTCCTTCAACTACGACCTTCTTTGGGTAATATGGATGGCAAGCGGCATGGCCATGCTTTTCCAGTATCTGTCCGGGAAGATAGGGATTGCTGGATATTCCTTGCCGGAGCTCATCAAACTGAGATTCAAGAGCAAGGCAGCTGTGATGTTTTACTGGATTGCATCTGAGATTGCAATTTTAGCAACCGATCTGGCAGAATTTCTCGGCATCGTGGTGGCGTTAAACCTCCTTTTCGGGATACCCCTGTTGTGGGGGACATACATTGCAGTTGCAGATGTTCTGCTGATACTTTTTTTGACAAGAAAAAAATTCAGGGTGCTTGAGCAGGCATTTGTAGTATTTGTAGGCATCATAGGCCTGGCTTTCCTTTATGAGGTGATAGTAACAAGGCCGAATATATCTTCCATATTGATCCATTCCGTGACTCCGGTGCTTAATAAGGAAAGCGCACTTATTGCTGTCGGGATCATAGGGGCAACAGTAATGCCACATGCCCTGTTCGTGCATTCATGGCTGATAAAAAATAAGATCGCCAGCTCTAATTTCGGGAATAAGCTCCAGATGCTTAGGTTCCATATGGTAGATGATATTGTATATCTGATTATAGCAGGACTCATCAATGCTGCAATGCTGATTATGGCTGCTGCTGCATTCTACCAGGTTGGAGAGGTTGCAACTCTTGGCCAGGCTTATAAGACGCTTATCCCCTTATTTGGCGGTTTTTCTGCCACTATATTTGCAGTTGCACTTCTCTCATCAGGCATCTCGTCCTCTGTTACGGGAACATTGGCAGGCCAAGCTGTGATGGAAGGCCTGACAGGATTCAGGATAAACGTGTGGATAAGAAGGCTTGTAACAAGGTTCATTAACGTCATACCTCTGACGATAGCTATTTTGGTAGGTATGGAACCATTAAATATACTGGTTTACAGCCAGGTCGCATTAAGCCTGCTTATTCCGCTGCCATTGATCCCCATAATCATATTCACTTCGAATAAGAAGATAATGGGAGAGCTTGTGAACAAGAAAGCCACAACTTTCTTTGCCGTATTGTTCGGGACGGTCATATTGGCTTTCAATGTTTACCTTCTCTATAGCTTCTTTTGGAAAGGGTGAACAGGGAAGAATGACACATCACAGAAAGATAGGAGGAATTAATCAAATTTCATGATTCGATCAGGGCTGTCCTCTTCCATCATCAGCACCACCCGCGAGATTTCAGACTCATCAATCACCTTATAGCCGCAATGCTTCCCGATCTCTTCCGCAAAGGATTTCACCTCAGGATGCCGCGGCATGTTGGAAATGTTTAACCGCATCCGGGAAGCGCCGACGAACATATAGCCCTTCACTTCCAGGAATTTCGGCTGCGCTTTTTCAATGAGCTTGGCATACCCTTCCGGATCCACCATATTGACATCCTTGACCAATGTTACCCGAATAACGGTTCTTGTCTTGTCTTTGATTTCATGCAATACATCAAGGGTCTCCATCAGTTTGTCCCATGTATTCTCAAAAATCGGCCGGTCCACCTTGATATAGATCCCTTTATTCGGTGCTTCCAAAGAGATGTACAATTGGGTAGGCAATTGGTTTTTCGTTATCATCTCCTTCAACCGCTCCGGAAAGGTTCCGTTGGACACCACAAAAGTGGATTGGCCCTTTTTATGGAATTCGGTGATGAGTTCGCCGATTTTCGGATAGGCCAATGTCTCGCCCGCCGATTTTCGGATAGGCAAATGTCTCGCCGTTCAGAGAAATGGCTACGTGTTTGATCTGCCTGGATTCCGCAAACTTCTGCAGGTCCGCGTTCGGATGCCCGCCGAAACCCGCCAGCAATTTAACTTGAGCTTCTGCAACGCCGTTAGCCACTTCCACCGGATCGTCTATTTTCCCAAATGAAGAATTATTCCGCTCGCGCCAGCAGAACACACAATCATGATTGCAGAAATTCACCGCCGGCGACATCTGCGCGCATTGGTGGCTTTGGATGCCGTAGAATTTCTGCTTGTAGCAGCCGCCTTTTCCCTTGACAACTGTCTTGGTCCATCCGCACACCTTCACGGCGCTGTGCTCGCCGATAAAACGGTACTGCTGCCGCTCCAGGAGCTTTTTGTACAGCGCATCCATAACAATAGTTAATCCTCGGGGAATTTAAATAGTTTTTGATTTGATGAGAAGCGCCGTCGCTCATGAGAAAATTTATATATAAGCACAGGTTACTGTCTTTTATGCGGATGCAAACCAATAGAATATTTTTTGAATTCTGCTTTAATTAGTTTCAAATCTCTTAATAAGTTCTGTCTTTGGCACAGGTCTGAAAAACCATTGCATGCTGGAACGAAAAAAAGAGATTTCTTGGAATTAACGTGAATGAAAACAACCGGAGGGATAATGATGAGCATGACAGAGCTATACCATAGTATAATATCCAGAGAGCATATACCTTATGGGAGCCTAAAGGCAAGGCAAAAGATCGCAGCAGTTTTGCCTTCGGATGAATTGGATATTATGAAGATCGGAAGTCTGGGGGGTATAACCCTTGACAAGATGTTCCGGCACGAGGGAGGTTCAAAGTCGGAATTGGTGGCTGTAGCTGCGGTTTGTCCGGGTCAGGCCTCGGTAAGGTTAAGAAGCGACGGGACAGTATACCTCAACAAGTTGGTTGAAGTAGAGTGGGGGTTAACACCCACCGGTGACCAGCTTACAAAAAACCCGTTCATGGTGGATTATCCCGGCTATGCCTTCGAGGATGTCGCCGAGGAATTAGGGGTCTTAAGCCGGTATAGGAAAGCCCACTGGATCCTTCTGAGGATGCACCCTATAGTCAGGGTAGAAAAATCCGAAATGAGGCAAATCCAAGAACAAATCGAAAAGCTATATCCGGAACTGAGGGAACGATGATTTTTTCTGTCAAAAACCACCCACCTGTGATGGGTGGGTGCTTGTAGCAGCGCTTAGCCCATATCAGGTGGTTTTTGAGCATGCTCAGAATTTTCCAAGAGATGGAGTGTGAATTTACATCACCCATCAAAGACTGGATGGAAAATTCTGACATTTTTATTATTTTTCATTACACCTAAACGGTCATTTCCAAAGCAACCTATAGCATCCACCAAAGAAATGTTTATAAACATTTGAACGTGGGAAGAAATGCAATGCCTGAATCGTTTACCGAAGAAGAGAAAAAGATTCTGCGACCCTTCGTCTCTAACGTCGATAAGCCTGTTTTCGTGCTGAGGAACCTCCCCGAAGTCATCAAAGGCGCCTTATTCTCCAGGTATTCCCGATCCCAGAAATCCCTGCGGAGGCTGCTGCTGGACGAGTTCATCAAAGACAAGGAGACCGGCTTCAGCGAGATGGTGCAGCACCAGGAAAAAGAAGGCATTGACCTCAAGGAAGCCGTCCAGAAAGCCCAGGCATTCTATGACCGGGTCCTGGACGGATACGGCGACGACTCTGTGGGGGAATTGGGCGGTGCACATCTGGCCTGCGAAAATATCTCTAACTACGCCTCCAAGGTCCTGGAGGATGCGCGCATCGGAGGCTCGCCGCTGGAAAAATCGACAAGGTATGTCTGGTTTGACGAGAAGCAAGACGGCGATTACCTGTTCTACAAAGAGCCGGTGCTCATGGCATCGGAATTCAAGGACACGTATCTGCGCATCAACCGCCTGCTGTTTGACACGTACGTGAAGCTGATCGATCCGATGAAAGCGTTTGTAACGAAGCATTTTCCGCTGGAAGAGTTCCCGTTCTTCGACGCGGCCGCCAAGAAAGAGATGCCGTTCAAAGAGATAAAAGACGGCAAAGTGAGGGCGAGGGCCGAGAAAGGCTATGCATCGGCCGTGAAAGCCAAAGCGTGCGACATCCTGCGCCATCTGCTCCCCGCAAGCACCCTCACCAATGTGGGGATTTTCGGAAACGGCCGTTTCTTCCAGGGGCTGCTGACCAAGATGTATTCGCACCCCGTTGCAGAGATACAGGCTCTTGCCGCGCAAATCCACCATGAACTGGACCACCTCATCCCCTCGTTTGTGAGGAGGGCCAAAAAGGACGGGTTCCTGGTAAAGAAAAGAGGGGCCATAGAAAAAATAAGAGATGAAATGATTCCAGCCAACGGCATACAGCCGGCAAAAGAAGTCACGCTGGTGGATTACGACAAAGACGAGGCAACCGCATTGGCGGCCATGCTATATCCCTATACAAAACTGTCGCTGCTCCAGCTGAGGGCAAAAATAAAGGCCATGTCCTCGGAGGAATGCTTCAGAATCATGCAGACCTATCTCGACGGAAGAAGCCACCGCCGCGACAAGCCGGGCCGGGCACTGGAGCACATCTATTATACGTTCGACATCCTCGCGGATTTCGGCATCTACCGCGACCTCCAGCGCCACCGGGTCCTGACCCAGGAGCGCCAGGACCTTACGGTCATCCACGGCTATGTGACGCCGCAGGAAATCATCGATGCAGGATTTAATAAGGAATACAGCCACGCCATGAACGAGGCGATAAATGCGTACCGCGAGATAGCGGAAAAATACCCCAAAGAAGCACAGTACGTGGTGCCGATGGCCTTCCGCATCCGATGGTATATGAAGATGAATCTGCGCGAAGCGTTCCATTTCATCGAGCTGAGAAGCATTGCGCAGGGCCATCCGGGATACCGGAAAGTGGCGCAAGAGATGTATCAGGAGATTAAGCGCGTGCACCCTGCATTCGCAGCGTATATGAAATTTGTGGATCTTAATGAGTACCCGTTGGGCCGCATCCAGGCGGCCGTGCGGCAGGAAGAGAAGCGGGAAGAGCTGCTTCAGAATCGAAAGAAATAAAAATAAGCGTGCTGTGGGAAGGAATATGCAGAAGAGATATTTCACTCTGGAAGAGGCGCAACAGATCATACCGGCGGTAGATCCCATCCTGAAAAGATTGGTGCGGCTGAACCAGACCCTGTCCTTGCTGGACACCGTCGAGGTGGAGCTGGAAGACGAGTACCAGGACCTGGTGAGCAATACGCGGATGAGCAAGCGCTTCCACAAGCTCTCGTTTGATTTCTACCGTCTTTTTGAGAAGATACTGGACATGGGGATCATCGTGAAGGACCTCAACAAAGGGCTGATTGATTTCTATTCCGCCTGCGACGGCCGGGAAATCTTCCTGTGCTACGAGATGGACGAGAAGGATATCAAGTACTGGCATGAATTATTTGACGGCTACGAGGAAAGAAAGCCCGTTTCGCTGCTGAAGAAGAGGATAAAGAACGATTCGTGATCATCTGAGCAGTTTCTCTACGATTTCCCGGATGCCCTCTGAAGAAGGCTTCTCTGTCACCTGATCCGCCAGGAGTTTCAGTTTTGGGTGGGCATTTGCCACGGCCACTTTGAAACCCGGGATGCGGAACAGGTCCAAATCGTTTTCCGCATCCCCCACCACGACGGTACGCTCGGGCTCAACGCCCAGGTAATCCAATGCCATCTTCACGCCTTGCCCTTTATTTACGTATTTTGGGAGGATCATGACTTCATCCACATTCACCACATAATTCAAGCGCTTGTTCAGTTTGGAAAGATACTGCTCGGCTTTTTTCCGCTGCGATTGGGCAATGCTCACCACCACTTTCCCGTATTTTGCCTTTACATTTTTCGCCTTGAGAAGGGTGCGGGCCATCTCCATATATTCGGAGAGGATGGTGATGGTCTTCCGAGATTTTGGAAAATAAATAACCGCCCCGTTTTCACAGACAACGCAGTCCCATAACCTGAATTTCCGGACCAGACTTTTGACGTAGTGGAGCTCCCGGCCCGTGGAGAGGATATGCATCATGTCCAGTTTCCGCAGCATTTCCACCGTTGTCTTTTTCAGCGCGCCAGGCTCGTCCGTCAGCGTGCGGTCAAAGTCCGCAATGAACGCGTTGACGTCATTGACATCCATCGTCTCCAGACGAAGCCCTTCGTTCTTTTCCCGCCGAAGGCTGTTGTAAAGATGAATATGCTTATCCACACCGGCTTCCAGCCTGAAATGCATTCCAGCCAATTCCAGGCTTTTGCTTCCAAATGCGTCCCTCAATTTGTCATTCTTCAGCAATGTGACCAGCCGCTCGGCGGTGGCCGCAACATCCTCCCGCTCCACCAGAAAGCCGTTCTCGTTGTCTTTTATCTGGATAGGGATGCCCCCAACACGGGTGCCTACAACCGCTTTACCGCAACTCATGGCCTCGGTAATGGAAAGCCCAAAGCCTTCTGTGCGGGAACAGAGCGCCACCACATCCGCAGCGTTGTACAAATCTGGCAACTCCGTGTAGTCGATATTCCCTGTAAAAAGAACATGCCGTCCCAGCTTAAGTTTCCGGACAAGCGCTTCCACGCGTTCCCGATACCATTCCCGCTCTTTGGAGATCTTGTTGCTCAATGATTTTCCCCCTACGAAAACCAGTTTGGCAGAAGGGACGACCTTCAGGACCGCCGGCATGGCATTTATAAGCTGCTCATGGCCGCTTTTCGGATCGATGCGCTGGACGCTGAGGATGACCTTCGACCTCGGCGGAATGCCGAACTTCTTAAGCACTTTTTCCCGCAGCACCTCTTTTTTCCGGAAGAGATGCGTATTGCATAACGGGTAAATCAATTCGCATTTCTCCCGCGGAAGGCCCATCGCAACCGCCGCTTCGATATAATCCGGTGAAGAGAAGACAATCTTGTCATACTCGTTAAGGTGCTTGGCCAAGTATTTCTTCAAAGGCGTCGAAATGCGTTTGGACAAGGGGATATGCCACGTGAATACCAAGGGGGTTCCCCTGGGCACATAGCGGTAAAGATGGATAAGCTGGAAGTCATGGATATGGATCAAATCCGGCGGATCCGCATTCAGCACTTCGCGTACCTCCTGGCCGAACGCTTCGTTGATTTGCAGAAAATCGTCATACCCCTCCATCTCGATAGGGGTATGGTTGAAAGAGCCCTTAATGTCGTGGCATTCCTTATAGATGGCTTCCTTGAATTTGTCGTAGCCCTTCAGCATCTTCTTATTGAGGGGCTCTTTCGGAACGCGATGCACCTCAATGCCCTCCACTACCTCATGATTCGGTGCATTGGAGGGGCGCAGGTGCAATTCAACAACCCTGTGCCCTCTTTTCTTGAGTTCTTTCTGCAGGTTCAGCAGATAGGTAGAGACGCCGCCAATAAGGGGGTAAAAGGACTGGCTGGCGAAATAGATTTTCATAGCACGCCGCCCCGGCAGCAGAACAGCGTAGAACGAATAGTATCAAAACCCCTTCTCAAGCGGAAGGGCCAAACAAAAATACTTGTTCGTTTTTTGGTTAATGTGTCATTCAGGAACAGTCTCTTTTGGAGAGATGCCACGTATCCGAACGCCTCCTTGCATCCTGCCAACAAAGAGGCAACCCTTTAAAAGTTTTGTGGTGATTGTTTTTCAAGATCCAAAAGGTAGAAAAAGAAAATGCCATGAGCGGTGCGCAGAAGAAAAGCGGCTCAACGTAATGGCCTCATGGTTTCCTTAGATAGCGATTGAACAGGTTGACGTAATCCTGCAGATGCCGCGTAATGAGGAAGTTCTTTTTAACATGCTCATGCCCTTCCTTTCCCAGCCTGACGCGCAGCTCCTTGTCGTCCAAAAGCTTAACGGCCTTTTTGACCGCATCATTTTCGCTTTTAATGAGATAGCCGGTTTCCCCGTCCTTTATCTGCAATGGAATCCCGCCCGTATCGGTCCCAAGCACCGGCGTGTATTTCCACATCGCCTCCGAAACCGTAAGCGCAAATCCCTCACGAAACGATTTCTGGAAAACAAGAGCAGATTCCTGCTGGAGTGCATTGACCAGCAGGTCATTTTTCTCCGTAATGATCGTCACCTCGGGGCAGGTCTTGCATTTCTCCTGGATTTCATGGTAGATTAGCGGCCCTTGCGGATCATCGGCTGCCATATCCCCCATCAGCACCAGCTGGCAGTCCATTTTTTTGCGTACCTTCTCGTAAATGCGCATCACCCCAAAATGATCCTTCCAGGGATCAAAGCGGGATATCTGCGACAGGATGGGCTTATGCAGATCAAGGCCCGCTTCCTGTAGCAGGCGTCGTGCCTTGGCATGGGTGATTTTCTTATTTTTTTGGGCCATCGGATCGATGCTGGGATGGATGATGAATTGCTGCTTGCGCAAATTCTTTATGCAAAATTTTTTTGAGGACAGGATGACACCGTCATAGTGCCTGATGAACGGAAGAAGGTATTTCATGGTATCAAGGTAGGGATGCGATAAATCGATATGGCAGCGCCACAGCCAAGTGCTCTTTTTTTCGTAATCCGCAATCATCCCCAGCGGCTGGGGGTCGTGAATGATCACGAGGTCATAGTCCCCAATATGGGTGATGATGGAATTCCGCTTGCAGTATTCCTCATAAATCTGCTTTTGGTTGGAAGTGATCTTCATCTTTCTCCCCTGCAGGGAATTGTGGAAGGCTTTGGTGATCTTGAAGAAAGAGTGGCTGCCTTTCAGCGTGCGCCAGCCGGTCCGGATGCCTATGTCATTCATCAGAAAAACCAGGCTGTCCAGCATCTCCGAAACGCCGCCGCCGTCGGACGTGGCATTTATGTGCACCACGTGTTTGCCCTGCAGCGGCTCAGCAGAAGCCCGGATATTTTTTATGACGTCTTTTCCGACAAGGCGCGTATAGTGCTCCAGTTTTGGGATCATCGTCTCATAGGCCAAATCGCAGATGATGATTATTAAATGTTTTGGTCACGAAGAGCTACAGAAGGTTCGCACCCAAGAGAGCGGCATGTTTCAGCCGGCTCCTGACGACCGGGCAGGGCCTGAAGAGCGCATATTTCCGAATGGTTTTTTCCATTTCCCCCCTAAATCTTGGAAAGTCTGCAGAAATGCCGCCGCCGATAACGACGATATCCGGATCAATAGCATGCATCAGCGAGACAATGCCTTTTCCCAGCAATTTTCCAAATTTCCCGTAATCTATTATTTTTCCTTTATTTTTTAGTTTCTGAAAGTAATGCTCCCAATCTCTGTCCCCCATAAGGATGTGCCCAAATTCAGTCGCATTTCCCCTTCCGCGATAGGGCTTCTTGCCAAGGACAAGACCGCCGCCAATGCCGGTCCCCAGCGTCAAACCGAGGGCAACATCGTAATTTTTTCCGGCGCCGTAAACAGCCTCCCCCA
>JAGVYO010000016.1 GCA_018303225.1 Candidatus Woesearchaeota archaeon | reverse complement strand
TCGTTCTGGAACAAGACCAACACCAAGAGCATCGTCCACATCGATTCCAAGCCGGCCGAGGTGGATTTCTTTTACCATCCCGAAGTCGAGTTGGTCGGGGACATCAAGATAACGCTGAAGAAGCTCACCCACCTGACCAAGTTCAACAAGAAGATGCCCGACTACCCCAACAAGCTGCGCAAGTTCATCCTCAACCAGTTTGAGGAAAACAGGCAAAGCACGGATTTTCCCGTGAAGCCGCAGAAGCTGATCTGGGATTTACGGGAAGCCATGGCCCCGGATGACATCCTCATCTCTGACGTAGGCGCCCATAAGGTATGGATCGCGCGGATGTTCCCCACCAAGAAGCCGAACACGTGCATCATCTCCAACGGGTTTGCGTCCATGGGCATTGCCGTTCCGGGGGCGATTGCCGCGAAACTGGCCAACCCGGATGTGAACATCGTGGCCGCTACCGGGGACGGCGGCTTTTTGATGAACTCCCAGGAGCTTGAAACAGCGAAACGGCTGGGCGTGCATTTCACGGTCGTCATTTTCACGGACAAGAAATACGGGCTGTGCGAATGGAAGCAGCAGGACCACTACAAGAAGACGTTCGGGGTTGATTTCACCAATCCTGACTTTGTCATGTATGCGGAAAGCTTCGGCGCCAAGGGATATTCTGTCAAAAAAACAGAAGACCTGCTGCCGCTGCTGAAAAAAGCCATCAAAGCGAAAGAGATCAGCATCATCGAAGTTCCTGTGGATTACAGGGAAAACTTTAAATTGAGCGAAGAACTGGGGAAGGATATCTGCAACCTGTTCTATTAGACAACATGGAAAAAAACGGACTCCTGGCCAATGCGCAGAAGCAATACGAGAAAGCGCTGAAGTACGTTAAATTGAGCCCGGATTCCAAGAAGGTCCTCTCGCGGCCGAAGGAGCTGATTGAGGTCAGCATCCCGGTACGCATGGATTCCGGCAAATTGGAAGTCTTTACGGGCTACCGGGTGCATTACAACGATGCCCGCGGGCCGACCAAGGGAGGTATCCGGTACCATCCCGATGTAAGCCTGGACGAAGTGGAAGCCTTATCATTCTGGATGACGTTCAAATGCGCGGTTGTAAATATCCCGTTCGGCGGAGCCAAGGGCGGGGTCATCGTAGACCCGAAGAAACTATCTGCCAAGGAATTGGAGCGGCTGAGCAGGGGCTATATCGATGCCATCTATGGCTTCATCGGGCCGGACATTGACATCCCGGCGCCGGATGTGTACACAAATGAGATGATCATGGGCTGGATGGCCGATGAGTACAATAAGATCTCGAGAAAACTGAGCCCAGCAGTCATCACCGGAAAGCCGCTGAACATGGGCGGCTCGGAAGGCAGGGGCGATGCCACTGGAAAAGGGGCGTATTACGTCATCAAGGAGGCTGCCAAAGTCTGGAAGATGAGCCCTTCCAAAACAACCGTTGCTGTCCAGGGTTTTGGGAACGCCGGTTATCATATCGCCAAATTATTGCATGACGACGGCTTCAGGATTGTTGCGCTGAGCGACTCAAAGGGAGGCATCTACAGCCCGGATGGGTTTGATCCGGACTCGATCATGCAGGCCAAGCTGCAGAAGGGCACGGTAGATGGGGTCTACTGCAAGGGAACGGTCTGCGATGTCATCCGGCACAAGAAGATCACCAATGGGGAATTATTGGAGCTGGACGTGGATATTTTAATTCCTGCGGCGCTGGAGAACCAGATCACGGAGAAGAATGCTTCGAATATCAAAGCAAAAGTCATTGCCGAAGTCGCCAACGGACCCACATCTCCGGAGGCAGACGAAATCCTGGAGAAGAAGAAAGTCCACATCATCCCCGATATCCTGGCCAACGCCGGCGGTGTTACTGTCAGCTATTTTGAGTGGGTGCAGAACAAGCAGGGCTTCTACTGGGAAAAAGAGAAAGTGTATGAACGCCTGCAGGAGATCATGGTCCGCGAATTCAAGAACATCTACGAGATCCACTTGAAGGAGAAGGTGGATTTAAGGACAGCGGCTTATATTCTTGCATTGAAGCGCATTGTTGCTGCGATTGAAGCCAAGGGCACGGAAGAGTATTTCAGGAAATAAAATGACTTCTATCCTGTTTGAAGCCTTGACAAGGTTTAAATAAATGGGCCGAGATACCTATTCTTCATGACCGTGTGCACCATTTATCCTGATTTCGCTTCCATCCCATTCTGGATAGGCATGGCGGCTTCTACAGCTGTCCTTATAGGGCTTTTGCTCTATCTTCCCTTCAAGCGAATAAAATCCAGGAAAAAGTACTGGTTTATCCCCCTCTTCATCGTGATTATGTTTGTTGCTTTTATCCTCAACCTGTTTTCTTTTGCCATGGTGGACCAGTGTGCCAATCTGGGCAAAGAAGTCCTGGTAACTGATTATCAGCGCGTAATCGCTTCCAAAGAGGAAGCGGTTGCCCTTTTCCGGGATTATATAACTGCAGAAGCCGGTCTTACCAACCAATCGGTTATCCAGGACATCGTAGCGGAGGCAAATAAGTACATGGAAGAGCAAGATGGAAAATATGTGCTACATTTGTACGATACCCGTTATACTATCTACAAGGACGGTAAATTCTACAGTGCATGGGCCGGCGATTAGTGCAAGGACGTGAAGGGATATTTTCAGGAAATGAATCTCTCATGCCGTCTGGGTAACCATCCCTTTTTGATACGCGGTTCCCATACCTTTCGGGTAAGCACCCTGCATCACATCAAGAATCAGCCCGGCCGGAACCCCTCTTTTTCTCAAATCTTCGCATACTATGCGAGTATCCCTCTCTTGATTTCTCTGCAGAGAATGATTTTTTAATCTTGTTTCCCAGTCCACCCAGAAAATCTCTCTGCTGTTGACAAGAATATTCCTGGGATGCGGGCTTCCATGGTAAACTCTAAACTCGGTATGGAGATTCCCCAACTCCTGAAAAACCCAACGTATTACCTCTTCATCTCCCAGCTTCTTATCCAGGGTGTCTCCTTCTAATTTCTCCATCACAAAATAATCATCGCCTCTCTCAAGAATAGGGGGTACAGCAGCCCCTCTCTCATATAGACTTTCCAATTTGTCCATCTCATATCTTTGCCGGGATGCGGGGGTGCTGTAACTTCGCCAATCTCCTAAAAGTACATTCCCCAGAAAAACATCGATATTGGTCGTTAAGGCCGTCACGGGTTTCCTGAATTTAGCGATGGCAACCTTGCCGCGGTATTCCACCTCGTACACCCGATTGTAATGGCCTGTTTCAATCCTTCTTATCTGCTTCATCAACGAAAGGAGTTTACGTTGATTTAAAAAATAACCGCCTTTATTCTAAATCCCGCAATCCAGCGAAAGCAAGCTTTCTGGAGTCTCGAAAATATTATGGGATTTCCGATACTCAGCGAAAAACAACTTTTTCTGGGGCCACGGAAGCCGAAAGCTTCCGCAACCCAGCGAAAAACACGTCTTTCTGGAGTCTCGAAAAATCAAAGATTTTTCGATACTTTTATATACGAACTTTCCGTACACCGGTGGCGTATGTGCGCTACGCCGGAGTCTGGGACATGCAGGACCTGTACGAGACCATGGTGGACTGGTTCCGGAAGAAAAAGTACAAGTTCCATGAGAAGATCTACAAGCACAAGCATCCCAGCCCCTTCGGCGTGGAGCGGCAGTACATCTGGGAAGCCGAGCGGAAAGAGACCGAATACCTGATGATCAAGTACAAGGTGTACATGCACACCTACGATGCGCACGATGCCGAAGTGGCCATGCTGGACGGCAGCAAACAAGTCTTTACCAAAGGAAAATTATGGATCGAGCTGCAGGTGGAGGGCCAGTTCGATGCCGACGTCCGCTGGGAAAAGAATTCCTTCTACCATCATCTCAAGGATTTCTATAACAAATATGTCCTCCGGAAGCGGTGGATGCAGGGCTACTCGCCAAAACACCGCGTCGAACTCTACGAACTGCAGGCATTGATCAAAGAGCGCCTCAAGGTGGAAAGCGAGGGCTATGAGCACCGCCATCTGGCAGGCCTGTACCGGAGAACATAACGTTTATAAATCACAAAACCAAAAATGAAAGCCAGCGACGTATATGTCCAATCCGCAACGCCCACGGTGTACATCCGCTACAAGGGCGTCTGGGACATGGAAGACCTGTATCTTACCATGGTGGATTACCTCCGAGGGAGAAAATTCAAGTTCCATGAAAAAATATACAAGCACAAGCATCCCAGCCCCTTCGGCGTGGAGCGGCAGTACATCTGGCAGGCCGAGCGCAAGGAAGAGGAGTACATCGAGTTCGTCATTGACATCTACTTCCATACCTATGACGCGCATGACGTTGAGGTGGTCATGAAAGACGGCACCAGCAAGACCTTCACCAAAGGCCGCATCTGGATGGAATTCAAGGGCCATGTCACGTACGACCATGAGAAGCGGTGGGAACGGAGCGCTTTTTACGCGCAGTTGCGGAATTTTTACAACAAGTACATCATCAAGAAGCGGATGGATCAGATATGGTGGGACAGGCTATGGTACCGCGAGATCTACCCGCTGCATGACCTGGTGAGGAGACAGCTGAAGATGGAAAGCGAGGGCTACGAGCATCGGTACTGGACCGGGGTGCATCGCTGATGGCGGATATACGCATCGTCGTCGATCATCTGAAGCTGGAATACACGGGCCTGGTAGACCTGAATGGCTTTTTCCGCATGATCGATGCGTGGCTCTACGAGCGGGGCATGGAGAAAAGGACCGACAAGGAATTCGAGCAGCAGGCCCCCAAAGGAAAGTTCATGGAATGGCAGACCTCCACCTGGAAGAAAGTGACGGATTACAACCGCATCGTGTTCAAGATAAGGGCCCTGATCTATGACATCAACAAGATCGAGACCGTCCGGGACAAGAAGAAGGTCCAGCTGAGCCACTGCCGGATGATCCTCTATTTTGACGGCTACCTGGAGCACGATTACGAGCACCGGTGGGACGAGCGGCCGTTCCTGGTCTTCCTGCGCACGATCTACGACAAGTTCATCTACAAGGCGTACACCGAGCGCTTCGAGCACAGGATCGTGCATGACCTGCACCAGCTCTATGACCACATCGAGACCTTCCTGAACACCTACAAGCACTACCGCCCGGTATCCTCGGTGTCGCACTTCTCCTACTGACCATGGTCGAAAAGAAAATCCTCGTGGACGGGCTGCGGTTTTCGTACGACGGCCTCTTCGACATCGTCGACTTCTACCGGCACGTGGAGGACTGGATGCAGGACCACCACATGCAGAAGGAGATCAAGAAGAAGGGCGAGCATGTCGAGCCGCAGGGAAGGAAGGTCGAGTGGATGATCGAGTGCTGGAAGAAAGAGGCGGAGTTCGCGAAGAGCGTGGTGCGTTTAAGGGCCCTGTTCACGGACGTCACGGACGTGCAGATGGTGAAGGATGGTGTCACGAGGACGTTCCAGAAGGGAAAGGCGCTTCTGATCTTTGACGCGTTTTTAGAGACGGATTTCGAGAAGACCTGGGTGCAGAAGCCGTGGTTCTTTTTTCTCCGGGCCATCTACGACAAGCTCATCCAGAAGATCTGGAGCGAACGGTATGACGAGCGGATCCGGAAATACACCTATGACCTGTTCAACAGCCTGAAGGCGTTCTTTAATCTGTATAAGTATTAAATCTTCCCTTATTCTTTCCGGAATCTTCGGTTCCACATAAAGCTTGCTTTTCTTGATTGTTCTTCTTTTTTACCACTATTGCTTTTTTACGATTAGGCCCATAACAAAAATTTCGGCACGAAATTTTTGCTGCTTTTCCCTACTCGTCGAAAATATTTTTTAATTAATGCACTTTTTTCGTTGCGCTGTTTTTACCAAAGATTTTTAAACAGGCTGGCACTTTGTTTCCTCTATTTTGCGAGGGACTAAAGCCGGGCAACCTTTGCGAGGGTTATCTTTTGTGATCCTTAAAGCAAAGCCTGGCCAAATGCGCAGGACTTAAGATCCTGTCGGTTAGTCCGTCCGGGGGTTCGAATCCCCTCCCTCGCATTTTCTCTATCCGAAAAGAATATTCATGATGCCGGTGGTCACGAATTTTACGCCCCATGCCAGCGTGACCAATCCAAGGATTGTGGACATCACCTGGATGAAATTTTTTCCGATCATCTTGTTGACTTTCTCTGCCTGGTAGAAGATCAATGCCGTGGCCGCCAGGACGGTGAGTATCGCAAGGCCCGTTATGGTCCTGCCGTTGTCCTGGACCGAGACGATGATGGCGGTGATGGCGGCCGGCCCTGTGAGGAGCGGGGTGCCGATGATCGCGGCGATGGCCCGTCCGGATTTATTCTTGACATCCTCTATGTTGTTGAGATTGAGCCCCAACGCCATCTCGATGCCCAGTATGCCCAATACGATGCCTCCTGCTACTCTGAACTCGTCAAGGCTGGTGCTGAAGAGGGCCAGCAGCTTGTCGCCCAGCAAAAGGACCGCCAGGGAAAGACCGCTTGCCACCAATACTGCGTACGTGGCTATCCGCTGCCGCTCCTGCTTTTCCATATAGCGGGTTGCGGTGAAGAAGACCATCAGGCTTGCCAGCGGATCGAAAATAACCGCGAACAGGATCACCAGTTGCACGAATACATCCATCATTGACTTTACCCTTTCCTATTATTTAAATCTTCTTTATTCCGCCAGAATTCTTCACAATTTCAGTTCCGCTCTCCGTATCTCGCGGATCTCTTTCTTTGACAGCGGCTCAGAGTCTTCATCCTTGCACAGGTAGCAGAGGAGCCTCTCGTGCTTTTTGTAGGCGTGGTTCTCGCAGACAAAGCCGCTGCATTTCCCGCAGAACAGGTCCGTGATCTTCTTGCACCGCTTGCACCGGCCGGCCATGACCGCCATGGTCTTGTTGTCGTCGATCTTGTAGTATTTGAAGAATATCTTCCGGGTGTTGATGGCGGAAGTCTTGCGATGCTGCATAGCTGCTGGAAATGGACATGCTATATAAATCTTTTTCATCACGGGCTGAAAATAAAAACTTATATATATGACGCAAAAAATCTCAACGCCGATGCCTCTGTGGCTCAGTGGTAGAGCGCGTCCTTGGTATCCGTCAACGCTCAAAGAGGACGAGGTCGCGAGTTCAATTCTCGCCAGAGGCTTTCAAATATTCTGTAAGATTATTAAAATCAAGTTCCCCCAGGCCAACGAAACGATAAACGCGATGAAGAAGCTCGGCACGAAGGGGATGCCTTCTTTTACCAAAATCTTTCCGATCTTTTTTTTCCTGTAAAGCTCTTTCAATAACGCAATCTGTTTTTTCTCGATGCCTAAATCCTTGGGGCCGCAGATATACTTTCCGCTGACTTTTACCTCTTCCGCGATCCAGTCACCCTCGGTCAGTTTGTCGGGCGCTACCCACTTAATCATGGACGCCTTCTCCACGGCCTTCAGGAAGATCCAGGCGTAGAACATGACCATCACCATGAAGGCCGGGATTGCCCAGAATATCCGGAAAAGCCCGTCCTGCACGATGAATGCCACGACCAGCAATACGATGGCAAGGGCCGCCGCAACGGGGAACGCTTTCACGAACCCTTTCTCTTTTCGCAGCTTCTTCAGCTCTTTCTTCACCCTTCTCCAATTTTTTATCGCGAGGGAGATGCTCCACAGCAGCCCGTACGCCCCGCCGACGACCAGGATGTTCACCAGGAACGCGAAGAGCAGCGACGGCTGCTGGAACGGCAGCGGCCACCCGATCACGGCGCCGAGGCCCATCAGTATCTTGCTGTCCCCGCCGCCCCACTGGCCGGTGTAGAACATCAGCATGGCCAGGCCAAAAAAGATGCCGAAGCCCAGAAGGCTGTGCAGGATGAAGGAGGCATTGCCGAGGGCCACTGAGAAAATGCCGTTCATGGCCACTCCTGTGATCACCAGCCCGTAGCTGAGCCAGTCGGGCACTTCACGGGTCTTCAGGTCGGTATAGGAAGCAATCCCCAATGCCACAAGTGCAATAATCGTAGAAATCCAGTTGATGGTTATGGATGGGTAACCCATTTTATTGTTCAACCCTTCTTTTATCTTTAATAACTTTTGTTTTGACTGTAGAATGAGGCAATCATCCAGCGGGGCATCAACAACGGCGAGGCGAGACGGTTTTCCGCAACCTTACGAAAGCCCTTGGCTTTCTAATTTCTCGGAAAACTGCAAGTTTTCCGTTAACTTACGAAACTAACGTTTCTAAGGCCGCGGAAGCCGAATGCTTCCGCAACCTTACGAAAGCCCTCGGCTTTCTAAGTTCTCGTAAAACCGCAGGTTTTCCGTTAACTTTTTAAACAACCCCTGTTTTTCCTTGGTTTACCTATGATTGATGAGCCCGTATCAACGGGTGAGAGAGGTATGCATTCTCATGTCGTGATGATGCCTCGTGTCTAGGGGGGATGAACCATGGTAACCGAAGTTCCTAAGGAAGCGTTGGATAAAGTCTATGAGGCCATTGAAGTGGCGAAGACCACGGGCAAGATCCGGAAAGGCACCAATGAAGCGACCAAGGCCATTGAGAAAGGCACGGCCAAACTGGTCGTCATTGCCAAAGACGTCACGCCGCCGGAGCTGACGATGCACATCCCGCTGTTGGCGGAAGAGAAAAACGTGTTGTGCGTGCAGGTGCCCAGCAAAGAGGAATTGGGCGCTGCGGCCGGCATTGATGTGGGAACAGCCAGCGTCGTCATCGTCCAGGAAGGCGAATCCAAAAACCTGATCAAAGAAATCGGTCAACTCGTAAAGAAGGTATGATTGTATGGCAGCTCCGTCTCAGCAGGATTCCAGGCAACAACAGCAGGAGCCTCCGCGAAGAAAACCGGGCGTACAGGATGCCCCTAAGGGCACGGTCCAGTTTTCCGTGGCGTTTCCGGCACGGGTGGAAGAGGTTATCGGGAGGACCGGCACACGCGGTGAGGCCATCCAGGTACGTTGCCGGGTGCTGGAAGGCCGGGACAAGAACAAGATCCTCCGCCGGAACGTCAAAGGGCCGGTCCAGAACGGCGATATTCTGATGCTGCGCGAGACCGAGTTTGAGGCACGCCAATTGTCAAAAGGCGGGCGCGGCATGGGTGGCTAAATGGCTAAATGCATTTTTTGCGGGGACACGATCGAGCCGGGCACCGGGAAGATGTTTGTGCAGGTAGATGGGAAAGTGCTCCATTTCTGCTCTTCCAAATGCGAAAAGAACATGCTGAAACTCCGCCGGAAGCCCATCACGACGCGATGGAGCGGCCGCTTTAGGGAGTGACCGTCACCATGGCAGTCGAACAAACCCTGGTTCTGATCAAGCCGGACGGCCTCGTCAAGTCGCTGACCGGCAATATCATCACCGTTCTATCCGAAACCGAGCTGAAGATTGTGGGCGCTAAGATCGTCCAGGTCACCCGGGAGCTGGCCGAGGAGCACTACCAGCATCTGCGCGAAGAGAAATTTTTCAATGAACTGATCAACTACATCATGGGTGAATACCATACCAAGCGCATCATGGCGCTGGTATACCACGGGGAAAATGCGATTAAAAAGATCCGCCGCATCGTCGGTGCCACCAACCCCGAAGAGGCCGATCCTATTTCTATTCGCGGAAAATACGGCCGCATCACCTCGACGGGCATCTACGAGAACGCCGTCCACGCTTCGGAGAATGCCAAGGAAGCCGAGCGCGAGATCAAGCTGTGGTTCCGGCCGGACGAGCTGGTGCACACCATCTACCCGGTCGAGTCCGCAGTGACGGAAAAACAGACATTTTTCTGGAAGGAAACCAAGACCTGGAAACCCGGGAAAAAGAGTGATGCATAATGGCCAAGATGTCGGAACGGATCCAGAAAATCATGAGCGATGCTACGCATATCCGCAACATATGCACGAGCGCCCATATCGATCACGGAAAGACCACGTTCACCGACAATCTGGTGGCAGGAGCGGGAATGATGTCCGAAGAGCTGGCCGGCAAGCAGCTGGTCATGGACTTCCACGAGGACGAGCAGCAGAGAGGCATCACTATCGACACTGCTGCCGTGTCCATGGTCCATACCCAGGAAAATGAGGAATACCTCATCAACATGCTCGACACGCCGGGCCACGTGGATTTCGGCGGCGACGTCACGCGGGCGATGAGGGCCGTGGACGGCACCATCGTTCTCACCGATGCCGTGGAGGGCGTCATGCCCCAGACCGAGACCGTTCTACGACAAGCCTTGCGCGAGCTGGTAAGGCCCGTGCTGTTCATCAACAAGGTGGACCGGCTGATCAAAGAACTGCAGTTGACGCCGGAAAAGATGCAGGAGCGCTTCGTCAAGATCATCAACGACGTCAACCGGCTCATCAAGCAGATCGCGCCCAAAGAATACGGCGACAAATGGCAGGTCAAGGTACAGGACGGCAGCGTCGCTTTTGGCTCTGCGTTCCACAACTGGGCATTGTCCGTGCCGTTCATGGAAGCCAACAAGATCACTTTCAAGGATGTCATTTCGGCCTATACCAGCACGGAGTCAGAGGCCTATAAAGTGCTGGCCAAGAAAGCGCCTTTGCACCGCGTCATCCTGAGCATGGTCATCCGGCACCTGCCCAATCCGATCCAGGCGCAGGGCTACCGCATCCCGAAGATATGGCACGGGGACATCGAAAGCGAGGAAGGGAAGTCGCTGCTGAAATGCGATGCCAACGGGCCGCTGTTTTTCGTGGTCACGAAAATCGTAGTGGATCCGCAGGCGGGCGAGATCTCCGGCGGAAGGCTGTTCTCGGGCACGATGAGGAAAGGCGCGGATGTCTACCTTAACCGCGGCAAACAGCCCGGAAGGGTCCAGCAGGTATTTGTCTACAACGGCGCAAAGCGGGACATCGTGGACAACGTGCCGTGCGGGAACATCATCGGCATTGCGGGCGTCAAGACGTATGCCGGGGAGACCATCACGTTCCAGCAGACCGAGCCGTTTGAGCAGATCACCCATATTTTTGAACCGGTCATCACCAAGGCCATCGAGGCAAAAAGACCGTCCGATCTTCCAAAACTGATTGATGTGCTGCGACAGGTGAACAAAGAGGATCCTACTATCCAGATCGAGATCAACGAAGAGACGGGTGAGCATCTGCTGCACGGCATGGGCGAGTTGCACCTGGAAGTCATTGAGAACCGTATCCGCACGGAAAAAGGCGTCGAGGTCCAGACCTCCAATCCGATTGTCGTGTACCGCGAGACCGTTACGAAACCGGGTCAGGAGGCCATGGGGAAATCGCCCAACAAGCACAACCATCTCTTTTTCCGCGTCGAGCCCTTGCAAGACAGCATGTTCCAGGCCATCAAGAAAGGCGACATCCCGGAGACGCGCTACAAAAAGCGCGACCTGAAGGTCAGGGACAT
>JAGVYO010000013.1 GCA_018303225.1 Candidatus Woesearchaeota archaeon | reverse complement strand
TTAAGCACAGAGGATAAGCGCAAGGTATATGGTGAATTGAACAAGATTTATGAAAGGTTAAGGAAAGGGCAATAGAAAGCGCATTAGATAGGATCAATCACTACCATCACTTTTCTGTGATACCGGCCGGAAAGAATTTCATCGTGGCACATTGGATAGAAATTATTTTCTTTACGGAAGTGCGAGTACAAAAATTCCGGCACGGAATTTTTGGGAAGAACCTGCTCGCTCAAAAAAGGGTTTTTGTCGATGCGCCGTATTTCTCAAAAAATATGAGAATCAGTAATCGGTCAGTTTCTTGGCGATATCCTTGTAGGAAACCAGGGTCGTGTTGCCTTCCTTGCCGCCTGCGGATTTCTCCAGGGTGACGAATTTCTCGGCCTCCAGCTTCTTGATCTTGCGCTGGAACGTCTTGTAGACCGAGTTCCCCCCGAGATCCGTGTACAGCTTGAACAAATCCCCGATCTTTTGCCCGGTGTGCTTCTTCACGATGTCCAGTATGCTCCGCTCGTCATCCGTCAGATCAGAACTGCGCCTGAGATTGAAGGTGTCAATCTTGCGGAGCGCTTCCTGCGCATGGTCCTTGGTGACTTTCCGCGAAGACTGGTTCTCGGCGAGTAAGGCTGCTTCCTTCATCAGGTGCAGCCCGGAACGGATGTCTTCCAGCTGCGCGGTCTTCTGCGCAATCAGCTCAAACGCATCCTCATCCCATACACCGGGCACGAACGCATAGTCCATGCGCTGCTTCAGGATGGCCTTGGTCTCGGCCGGATTGTACGGCTTGAATTCAACACCGTCCATGGCCAATCGGGACTTGATGCGCTCGTCCAGCTCATCAAACCATGACTTATAGTTGGTGATCAGGACCAGGGACTTGCGGTAGAGCTCCTCCAGCATCATGTAAAGAAAGTCAAAATCCTCCACTTTGTCGATCTCGTCGAAGACAACGGCCAGCGCTTTCTTGTCCTTGTTGAGGATGCCCTTGACGACCGCAAACAGCTCATCGGTCCGCTTGTTGTGCGTCAGCTTGTAGCCCAATTGCTCGCAGAGCTCCAGCATGATCTTGAAAGAGGTATTCCGCTGCCAGCAGTTGACATACAAGGGGGAGATGTCTTCGCTCTCCTCCCCGATCTCGTTGAAGAGATGCCGGCATGCCACGGTCTTCCCGACGCCCGGCGGCCCGTAAATGCCGACGTTCTTTCCAGTGCGCGCCTGGAATAACGGCTTCAAACAGAACGCGACATGCCGCTGCTCCTTCTCCCGGAACGGGATCAGCTTGGGGATGAAACTGTAATCCAGCGCAATCTCATTCTTGAACAGCGATTCATTCGCCCCCAGCATGTCCTTCATAATCGACATAGGCGGGAAAAAATCAAAGAGGTTTTTAAAGATGTCGATTGAATCGGCTCTGTTTAGATGTAGATTAGCAGCATCAGGAAAGGCTCATGATCTGCCTTGAAAGCCTTCCCCACTCATTCCATAGCCCGTCAAGGCCTTCTCTGAACTCCCTCATCTGTTTTTTCAGGGCGCGCTGCCGGGATTGCGCATATTCATGGGAAAGCCTGCTTAACTCCGAGAGTTTGGAGAGGAGATTCTCCGACACTTCGTTCAGTCTTTCCTCAAAGGGCTTTTTCTGGACATGGTCGATTTCCCGCAGCTTGTCAAGAAGAATGACCGTATCCTTCTTTACCATGGTCTTTTTTATGAAATAAGGATTGATTTTGCGCAGGTCTTTTGCCAGCCCCAGCTTGCTCAGGGTCCAGACAAGCCATTTGCTGGGGTCGAAATGGTACCATCTTACGCCATTCCTGTAATCCGATGCAAAGACATGATGGTAGTTATGATAGCCCTCCCCGAACGTGACGAGCGCAATGAGGTAGTTGTCCACCGCCGACTGCTCCCCCGAATAGGTCTTTGCGCCCCACGTATGCGCCAGCGAATTGATGAACCAGGTAAAATGATGAAGGAGGAATATCCGGGCAATCAGGGAGAGGACAATAGCCCCGAAAACATCGCCGGTCAGCCACACCACAAAAAGGGTTGAGATGCCATTGGTCAGCACCCCCAGAAGAGTATAATGCTTATGCTGAAACATGACGAGTTTATTTTTCATCAGATCCTGTACGATAGCAGCATCCACGACAGGGCCCCTTTTTTTGAAAATCCACAGCATATGGGCGTACAGAAACCCTTTTTTGATCGAATGGGGATCCCCTTCCTTATCGGTAAACCGATGATGCAACCGGTGCTGGGATGACCATTTCAAAACGCTGCCCTCCATAGCCATGGTCGCAAAGAAGAGAAGAACCGCTTCAACAATCTTGCTGGCACGGTAGGCTTTATGGGCATAGAACCGGTGATAGCCCGCTGATATGCTGACACCGCTCAAAAAAAGAAGCGCAACAGAAGCTAGTATTAAGATCGACGAAGGGGTTGTGCGATAAAGATAGATAGGAAGGCAGATAAAGAGCGCCAGATGATAGGTGATGATAAAAATCCCGGATGTCCAGTTGAAATTTTTTAGTCCCAATGTATGCACCGGTAATCTTAACAATCGATTACTATTTAAAGCTTTGCCAATAGGGAGTTTTGTGTAATAAGTAGCCAAAAAACCGGACTTTCTACACAGAATGTGGACTTTTTACACAAGTGACTATTGGGACTTTGTGTAAATAGGTGCCTACAGTTGCGCTCCGCAGTTGGAGCAGAAGCGCGCATGCGGCGGCTGCACGGCCCCGCACTGCGGGCAAAAACGACCGCCGGGCGCTGCCCGCGGAGAGTAAACAGGGCGAGGCGCTGCTTTAGGCGTCCCGCTCCGGTTCCGGAGCGCGTTGATGCCCATCTTGCCGACGCCCACCAGGATCATCAGGCCGCCCAGATAGCTGAACAGCTTCAGTGAATCATCGCTACGCGTCTGGGTGAAATACTGCACCCCCGCAATTAACAGGACGCCTACAACGATATACACCATGCCGTGGATCTTGGTCATTTTTTGGCTCCGATGACTTTAATGCCGTTCATGAAAGGAGCTAAAACAGCAGGAACCTTGACCGTGCCGTTCTTCTGCTGGTAATGCTCCAGGATCGCCCGCAATGTCCTCCCGGTAGCAATAGCCGTGCTGTTCAATGTATGTACATATTCTTTCTCCACCCCTTTTCGGTACTTGATGTTCAGGCGGGTTGCCTGGTACGCCGTGCAATTGCTGCACGACACCACTTCACGGTATGTCTTCTCCCGGGGCATCCATACTTCGATGTCATATTTCTTCGCCGCAACTGTCCCGATGTCTCCGGTGCAGATGTTCACGACCCGGTAGGGCAACTTCAGTTTCTGATAGAGGGCCTCGGCATTCGCCAGAAGCTCTTCATGCAGCTTCTTGGAATCCTCGGGTTTGCAGAAGATGAACTGTTCGACCTTGTTGAACTGGTGGACGCGAAAAAAGCCCTTCGTATCAATCCCGTGGCTCCCGATCTCTTTGCGGAAACAGGGGCTGAGGCCTGCATACCGCAAAGGCAGCTGATTTTCATCGAACGTCTTGCCCATATGCATGGCGCCGATGGCATGCTCCGACGTGGCAATGAGGTACAAGTCCTCCTGGTCAATCTTGTACATCATGGTCTCGAAATCCGCCAGGTCTGTCACGCCTTCGTACGGTTCGCGGTGCAGCATAAACGGCGGAGTGACAAGCATATAGCTCTTCTTGGACAGAAATTGAATCGCAAACTGAATCAAGGCTTGCTCCAGTAATGCAATCTCACCCAGCAAGTAATAGAAGCCGTTGCCCGAGACCCGGGAAGCATCGTCGAAGTTTGCACCCTTCAGCTTTTCCGCCAGCTCGCCATGGTTGATGAGTTCAAAATCAAATTTGGGCTTTACACCCCAGGTCCTGACAACTTGGTTATCCTCGGCATCCTTCCCGACCGGGACCGATTCGTCCAGGATGTTGGGGATGCGCATCAGCGCGTGTTTTATTTCATCTTTCAGGGTGTTGATTTTTTCATCGAGCTCTTTGATTTGATCCGGCAACGCTTTTACTTCCTTTATTTTCTTGGAGATGTCCTGACCGGCCTTCTTCAGCTCATTAATCTCCTGCGTGGCAATATTGCGCTTATGCCGCAATTCCTGCCCTTCCTGCAAGAGCTTCCGGTAGTTTTCATCTTTCTGGAGGATATCATCCACTAATTTTAGCTTGTCTTCGGCTTTGCGCTTCTTCAGGTCCTTCTTGACCAAGGCAGCATTTTCACGGATAAAGCGGATGTCCAGCATACAAAGAAACTACCGTTATAACCTATAAAAACCTTTCTACCTGCCGGGAAATCAGGGTGCAAGAAGGATTCACCATTTAACCAAGCGCGCATTGGATAAAATCAAGTTTGTAGGGAGAGCAGTTAGGATAAAAAAGCCATTAAATAATCTTTTTTTAAGCACATTGGATCATTACAAAAATTTCGGCACGAAATTTTTGGGACTGCCCTTCCGCAATAAAAAATGAGAAGATGCCGGGGATCCATCCTGCTTTTGAAAACAGCTTTTGGGTAGCCAAGAAGCATCCTAAAAAGAGCTAAAGGAAGCAGTCTAAAAAGCCTGTTTTTGTAATTTATACAGGCTGTTAGCCATTTCTACCATTATGTTACTACTAAGATATAGTAAATAATCGAAAGATTTATATACCCCCTTTCACCCTTGTTTTCCAGCATAATACTGAGCCCGGGGGAAGATTTCTTTCCCCCTCAACTCCCTTCCCCCGGGTTCTTGTATTTTGCTCCAACATGGAACTCGGCGAACTTGTAAAGGACGAAAAAGTGGACGAGAAGAAGAAAAAGGAGATCCAACAATATGTCCTGCAGCAGGATGCCGACAGGATGCTGAAAGGGGAATAAAGATGCTGGAAGACGACCAGGAATTCCTGAGGGAAGTGGAAGAAGAGAAGGAGCGAAAAAAGCGGTCCTTCAAGCAAGGTATAAATAAGGGCAAATTATCCCCGTTCGAGATGGACGAGTTGTTTCTGGAATAGGAAAAATGGAGCAATTACGCACCTACATAAATCAGAAAGAAACACCGAATTCTACGTTTAAGCCATCAACATGGGTTAAGTTCACGCCCTACGGAAATTTTGGGATGCTGAACGTCACCATAACTTACCCGTTAGACCCTGGATTTGACCCGATTGTCAACAGGGTGTTTGATTATACGTTCAGGGATAACGGAACAGTAGGAGTGGAAATCCACACCAAAACCCGACAAAGCGTATCAGTCCTCGGATTGCAAGAAGAAGCCACAGAAAGGGAGGTCAGTTTTTCCATATTCGGAGAAAATCTCGAAAAAGATTTGCGCCGAGCTTTTGAAGCCATTGAAGAATCTTACTTTGATCTTAGAGGGAGGGAACTGAGCCGCGAAATTCTTGGATCCTATGAATCAGACGGAAAAACGCTTCCCGATAAAATCCAAGATGCAATGAACAGGGGATAAAGAGCAATACCCTTTTAAATACCCTTATTTTCTCTCCTTCTTATGAATTATGACTTAGAATTGGACAAAGCCGTCGCCAAAGTCAAAGACAGTCATGCTAAACTGGTCTGCATCCAGTTGCCGGAAGGGCTGAAGCCGAAAGCCAAGGAGATAGCCGATCATATCGAAAGCAATACCGATGCAAAGGCTATCATCTGGATGGGCTCGTGCTACGGCGCCTGCGACGTTCCGGTGCAGGTCAAGGAATTGGGCGCTGACCTGATCATCCAGTGGGGCCATGCCTTATTCAAGAAAACATTCTGAAAAAAAGAGAATGAGCCTGAAAAACAAGAACATCCTGATCGGGATTGGCAGCAGCATTGCGGCCTTCAAGATAGTGGAGCTTGCAGAAAGGCTCAAAAAAGAAGGCGCAACTGTAAAAGTGATGCTGACCGAGAATGCAAAAAAGCTGATTGACCCCCGGGAGTTTAGATGCGAAGTCATAACAGAGCTTTTTCTGAAAGGTTACAATTACAAAAAGTATCTGGAAAAGAAGAAATTCGCCCATATCGACCTGAACCGGTGGGCAGATGTGATTGTTTTAGCACCGGCAACCGCTAATCTGATCGGCAAGATTGCGAACGGCATCGCAGACGATTTGATTACAACGGTAGTCATCACCCACAAGAAAGACGTCCTCATCGCGCCGGCCATGAACATGGACATGTACGAGAACCCGATCGTGAAAAAGAATGTGGAAGCCCTCAGAAGAGTGGGGTACTGCTTCATCCCCCCAAAATATGGCATTCTGGCCTGCGAAGACGTCGGGATGGGAAAACTGGCCGATGTAGGCGCCATCGTAAAGGAGATGGAGGGATATTTCCGATACAGAAATCAGCTGCAGGGGAAACGCATCCTGGTTACCGCAGGCGCAACCTCCGAAGAGATTGATCCGGTGCGTGTCATCACCAACAGAAGCTCCGGAAAGATGGGCATCGCCATCGCAGAAGAAGCAGCCAAGAGAGGCGCCGAAGTGACTTTAATCAGAGGCCTTACCATTATAGAACCAGCTGCGAAACTGAAGGACATCCAAATCCAGTCGGCCAATGAGATGGCCGAAGCTATAAAGGAGCACATAAAGCAGGACATCGTTATCCACGCCGCTGCCGTCAGTGATTTTTCAGCAAACAAAAAGGATAAGAAGATAGATTCCGGAAAGAGTCTTCATCTGGAATTGACGCCTGCTGCAAAAATCCTGGAGAACGTCAGGAAGTGGAACAAAAAGGCGCTGCTGGTCGGGTTCAAGGCCGAATACAGGCTTTCAGAAAAGGAATTGATGAAAAAAGCATATGAGACATTGAAAAAATCAGATGCGGATATGATGGTAGCCAACGACGTGGGAAAAGAAGGCCGTGGATTTGAGACGGACACCAACGAAGTCTTCCTGATTGATAGAAAAAAGAAGATAACCCATTTTCCGCTGGATTCCAAGCAGGAGATTGCCAGAAAGATTCTGGACAGCATCCATAAGCTCCTATGAAAGCAAAAGCCTTTGCGCCCGGAAACGTCAGCTGTATCTTCAGGATATGCCGCCATAAAGATCCTCTGAGAATGGGCTCCCTAGGTGTCGGATTCACCATCAATAAGGGCATTACTGCCGCCGCATCGCTATCCAAAAAAACAACCGTGCGTTTCAATAAAAAAAGGATAGGCATGCCAACCGTGAAGACGGCCCTCGGGCAAGTGACGGATAAAAACATAGCCATTGATTTCCGGTCAGAACTTCCCCTGGGTATGGGATTTGGATTAAGCGGTGCCTGTGCCTTATCTGCTGCGTTGGCAGTGAACAAGCTCCTTAACCTGAAGAAAAGCAGGATAGAATTAGCGAAGGCGGCGCATTATGCCGAAGTCGTGAACCATACCGGATTGGGGGATGTGGCCGGCCAGCTAAAGGGCGGTTTCCTCATCAAGCGGAAGCAGGGCAACCCCTTGAAAGCCGAGCGCCTGAATGTAAAGGAGAAAATCGTCTACTGCCAATGGTTCGGAAAGCTGGACACCAAAAAAGTGATCACCAACAAAGCAGCAGAGAAACGCATCAACAAGGCAGGTGATATGGCATTGAAAAAGATAAAAAGAGATATGAAACTGGCAGAAGTCATAGAGATATCCAAGACATTCGCCAAAGAAAGCGGCCTGTTGCGCAATAAAAAAGTGATAGGAACCATTAAAGAGATTGAAAACAAAGGGGGAAAAGCATCCATGATCATGCTCGGCCATGCGGTCTTCAGCAACATCCCGTTCAAAGGGGCCAAAAGGATGCAAATCACAAAAAGGAGCGCAGGTGTACTATGAGAGATGTTCCGGATTCACACCCAAGAGCTGTTTCGTTAAGAATACGCAATGCCATTGTGGAAGGCGTCGAAATGGGGATTACCAGTCCCCACGGCCTGTTGGCGCATGGAAGGGGCGAAGCCTTTGATTATTTGATCGGGGAAAAAACACAGCCGTTTGCAAAAAGAGCGATAAAAGCGGCCGCTGCATTGCTTCTGACCGCAAAGCATCCTGTCATTTCTGTTAATGGAAATGCCGCTGCATTGGTCCCTGTCGAATTGGTCCGGCTGTCGAAAGTGATTCCGGCGCCGCTGGAAGTCAATATCTTCCACGCCTCCAAAAAAAGAGAAAAGAATATCAAAACCCTCCTGCAGAAAAAGGGCGCAGAAAATATCTTGATGCCCGGCAATGCCGTCCTGGAGTATATCGATCATAACCGAAGGTTCTGCAACAGGGAAGGCATCTGCAAAGCAGACGTTGTTTTTGTTCCGCTGGAAGACGGTGACCGCTGTGAAGCAT
>JAGVYO010000022.1 GCA_018303225.1 Candidatus Woesearchaeota archaeon | reverse complement strand
CTTTTAGATGGGCAATTAAGGTATAGTATTGCAGAAGATTTCTCCATCGGAGATTTTATTTCAAGAATAATTCCATTTGCACAAAGAGATGTGGTGGATATGTTTATGCAAGGTGTTGATTTAGATTATCAAACAACTCAGGAATCCTCTACTAAAGAAGCAATGGAAGATTATACTGATTTCTTGCTATCTTCGGTTAAGGAGCTTAAAAATTTGACCAATAAGAGGAAGAAAAATCTTAGAAATAACATATTGAAATCAAATAAAAAGCTCCTTAACAATCTAAGAGATTTTTTAGAAAGGTATAGGAAAGATAGATTTCAAGACCCTATCACAAGAAATACATCTATCCTACCAAAAGACGAGTTAGCAAACATGGCGGAATCTTTGGTAAACTTAACGTCATTTAAAAGAAGGGTAAGTTTCACAAAAGAAACTGTTGGTGGCCCTATTGATGTAGCAATCATCACAAAAGGTGATGGGTTTATATGGATAAAACGAAAACATTACTTTGACCCAATATACAATCACCATTATTTCAGAAAGTATTATCATGGAGTAATTGAAGGGGGGGAAAAAAATGAAAAAGAATAGAATACAGAATCAATTAGAAGAGAGTTACCTAACTTTACCGATGAATGAATTAGCAGATATTAAAACACCAGAAGAGTTAGGTGCAATTTTTGCAAAAAAAAGTGTAGATAAATTAAGAAAAGAGATAAAAACTCTTTAAACTATTTATTTCCCAAAATCCTTCTTTATAAGTCCCCTAAATATTCCGATATGCCCACTTCTTTGTCAATGCAGTTTTTAACTGTTTTTCAAAGGTTGGATTTAATACAATCCATTTCAAAACCTTTAAATAAACCTGCTTCCATTTAACCCGTTGTGAAAAAGAAACCCATACCAAAGAAGGATGATAAGCACCTTCACCGGAAGAACCTGCTGTTCATATTCGGATTGATGGTGATGTACGGGATTGTGGTCGGATTCTTAATCGTCAACTTATTGTTCGGAAGCCAGGAGTATGTGGCAGGTTTATTGCTGGGGCCGCCGGAGATTCCGGTGTTCCTAATCGTGTTTATCAGCGGATTCGTCCTTCTCTGCCTGATCGGCTGGTTTATTGCCCTAAGAGCGGCGTATACGGCGTGAAATGAAAAGTTTAATAAACCATCAAACCTTAACTAAATAGGAGCGCATATGGCAATCAAAACCGCACTGGACAGATTCAATACCATGGATTTAAGGGATTATGCAGGCATGGCAGTTGGCATTATAGATGGGAAAATAGCCTTTAAGGACAAAAACCCAAGGAAGGTAATGAAAAGGCTATTGGATCAACAAGAGGACAAGGAAGTGGCCTTGATCTGTGTTCCTAAAGTTAAGATGGCCATGTCGCTTTAAACATGGACCTAGATTATTCTAAAAAAGAACCCATTGTTTTTCCCTATAAGCACCAGGATATATACGTAAAAGGGAAACTGGAGAAAGTCTTGCGGCCAATGGCCTTAGTGGGTGTTAAGAAGCAAAATTTCAAGATGAACGCCCTGATCGATACCGGCTCCGATAGGACAATCTCGTTCTTAAATCCGTTTGGATATCAGTTCGGTGTTGGCGACACTATAGAAGGCGAGCCGGATGAATTAAGAGGCTTAACTGGAACGGAAAAAGCTTTCCCGACCCATATGGATATCTGGATTGGGGAGCATAGGCTTAATGTGCCCATTTTTTGGGTAACCAGACCCTTTAAGATTAATGAAGACTACGAAATGATATTAGGAAGAAAGATAATTTTTGACAATTTTGACGTTCTGTTTAGGCAAAAAGAGAAGAAAGTTTATTTTTACAAGATATGATTTTATGTAATTGATCGATTATTACGTTTTTCTTGAGAACAGAGCAAATTTCAATTCCTGCTGGCCCGACCAGACTGTTTTTTCTTCCTTCAGTCTGAACTTGTGCTTGGAGGCGGCTTTCTTCAGTAAAGAAGTATCCCTGACAACCACCGCCACAACGCCGTCGTTCTTCAGCAGGTATTCAGCATTGAAGAAAAACGCATCATAAAGCTTCTCCATGGTCCTAGGGTTCTGGTGCTTGGAAAATTCAGGCGGGTGGGTCACGATCTTATCCACAGCGCCTTTCTCCCATTTGGTGTCGAGCCATTCGGCTTCCATCTTGGTCAGGGCAATGAACTTGTCCACGCCGCCGATCTTCGCATTTTTTTTGGCCATGGACAGGGAAGCCAATAAATAATCCGAGCCGTAGATGTCCAGCTTCTTCTCCTCAATCACATCCAGCTTCTCAAAGAATTTTCTGAAATCGAATTTAGAAAAAGGCTGATAGTTCAAAAACGCCCATCTGTCTTTATTGTAATAATTCAGCGGAAAGCCGGATAAATAAAACCCGGCTTCAATCGGGATGATGCCGGAGCCCATGAAGGGGTCCAGGATAACGTCTTTCTCACCAACGCCCGCAAAGCGCAGCAGCCCGTAGCCAATCGTGCCTCGCAATGCCTGGGGATGGGTAAAAATCCGGTAGCTTCTTTTAAAGAGATCCGTTCCGGTCATATCCACGCAGAAATACGCTTTTCCGTTGGAAAAAAACACATAAAAGTAAATATCCGGCACCTTGAAATCCATCCCCATCCCGTACGGCAGCCCTTTCACCACCGAGGAAGCCTTCTCGATGATGTCCATGGAAGAGGAAGCATTCCTGACCCCGATCTTGAATTTCAAGCCTTTTTTCAGCCATTTGCCCAATTCTTTAGTATCAATAACGTCTTCCAGCTCTTCCTCAAACGTCTCTTCGGAACAGGAAAACTCGTTCACGACAAGAAGCACTTTATCAACAGACTGCGCCTTATAGCACAGCACCAATAAATCCTCCAATTTCTCAAAATCAAAAAGAATCCCTTCTTCGATTACAGTGCTTTCTGCGCCAATCAGCTCTTTAATCTCCAGAGCCGCTGCAAATTCAACCCCTTTACTGGTCAGAATCAGCGCTTTCATTTTCCTCAACGGGAGCCTCCTCCCGGGCCACTTTCGCAGCCGCTACCACCTTATCGCTGGCTTCCAGCTTCATGATCGTAACCCCTACAGTATTCCGGCCAATCACCGAGATGCCCGATGCAGGGACCCGGATCAAAATGCCCTGCTGGCTGATCAATATCAAATCTTCCTGGTCGGAGACGCATTTCACGGCCACCACACGGCCGTTGCGCTCGCTGCAGATGATGTTCTTGACGCCGATGGAGGCGCGGGCCACCAGCCTATACTCCGAAACAGCCGAACGTTTTCCGTAGCCGTTCTCGGTAACGGTCAATAAGGTCTTGTCATCCGAAGCGATCACCATGGCCACCACCGAATCGTTCTCCCGCAAGGTAATGCCGCGGACGCCCATGGCCGAACGGCCTGTAGAACGGACATCCTGCTCATTGAAACGCACGGCCATCCCATTGCGCGTGGCCAAAATCAGCTGCTGATTTCCATCCGTCTGGACGGCTTCGATGAGTGCATCGTTCGGATCCAGCGTGATGGCGATGATGCCGCCCTTGCGCGGATTGCCATAGGCAGACATGGCGGTCTTCTTCACCGTGCCTTTTTCCGTGGCCAAAATCAGGTAATTGGATTCCTTGAACTCTTTTACCGGGATAAAGGCGCTTATTTTCTCATCGGGCTGCAGCTCCAATAAATTCACAATGGCCTTTCCCTGCGCAGCGCGGCTGCCTTCGGGAATGTCATAGACCTTCAGCCAATAGACCCGGCCCTTGTTGGTAAAGAACAGGATATAGGAATGGGTGGTGGCAATAAACACATCCTCCACAAAATCTCCCTCACGGGTGCCGGCGCCGATAACGCCCTTGCCGCCGCGGCCCTGCTGCTTGTAGGTACTCACCGGCAGCCGCTTGAGATAGCCGGAATGCGTCATGGTAACCACAACAGTATCATCCTTGACCAGGTCTTCCATGTTCAGCTCCGTGGTCTCGAGATCAATGATTTCGGTCCTTCGTGCATCGCCGTACTGGGCTTTCAGCTCGAGCAGCTCTTTCTTGATGATATCCAGTATCTTTTGCTCATGCGCCAGGATGTCCTTATACTCCTCGATCTTCTGCAGCAGCTCCTTGTGCTCGGTGCGGATCTTTTCCTGCTCCAGGCTGGTCAAACGCTGCAGGCGCATGTCGAGGATGGCCTGCGCCTGGATCTCGGTCAATGAAAAGCTGGCGACCAAGTCTGCTTTGGCGGTTTCCGCGGATTTGGACTTCCGGATCAGCTGGATGACAGGTCCTATCTTTTCCAGGGCGATGATCAGCCCTTCCAGGATGTGCGCCTTTTCCGCGGCTTTCTTCAGATCATACTGTGTCCTCTTTCTGACCATTTCCCGCCGGTGCTCGATGAAATGGTGAATGACCTGCTTCAGCGGGAGGATCTTTGGCACATTGTTTACTAACGCGAGCATGATGACGCTGAACGTAACCTGCAATCGGGAGTATTTGTACAGCTGGTTTATGACAACATCCGGATTCGCGTCTTTCTTCAGCTGGACAAGGACACGCATGCCGTCCCGGTCGGATTCGTCCCGCAAATCAGAGATGCCTACAATCCGTTTATCACGTACCAAATCGGCAATATGCTCGATGGTCTCGGCTTTGTTGACCATGTACGGGATCTCTGTAACCACAATGGTGTTATGGTTTTTGATTTCCTCGACATTCATTTTGGCGCGTACGGTCAGTTTTCCACGGCCCGTAGAATAGGCATTGACAATGCCGTTCCTTCCGCAGATCAGTGCTCCTGTCGGAAAATCCGGACCTTTGATGGATTGCATCAATTCATTCAAGGATATCTCTGGGTTGCCAATTTGATGGATGATGCCATCGGCCAATTCGTTCATATTATGGGGAGGAATGTTGGTAGCCATGCCTACGGCAATCCCGGCAGAGCCGTTCAACAGCAGATTGGGCATCTTGGAAGGCAGGACGGTGGGTTCCTGCAAACTAGCATCAAAATTCGGAACATATGGAACGGTCTCTTTATCGATGTCCTGCAACATATCCTCGGCTGTTTTAGCCAATCTTGCCTCTGAATAACGCATCGCTGCCGGCGAATCGCCATCCACGCTGCCAAAATTACCCTGGCCCTGGACTAAAGGATACCTTAAGGAGAAGGGCTGCACCATGCGCACCATGGCGTCATAGACGGCCATATCGCCGTGCGGATGGTATTTTCCCAAAACCTCACCAACGATTCTGGCTGACTTCTTAAAAGCCTTATTATGAAGAATGCCCATGTCGTGCATGGCAAAGAGAATTCTTCGGTGCACGGGCTTCAGGCCGTCCCTCACATCTGGCAAGGCACGGCCCACAATGACGGACATGGAGTAGTTCAGATAGGACTCCTTCATCTCGTCTTCGATCTCGCGAAGGACAATTTTCTGATTAGGCTGCGGGCTATTTTCGGTCATTTTTTGACGGAGAAAAGGAATTTTCTCAGGGTTTACGAATGGCTCATGATATATAAAGGTTTTGCTTGAATTTAGGCTTTATAACGGCTATAAAGGCAGAATTCTACATTTAGGCTTTTATTGTGCCCGCTGTATTTTTGGCGACGGAAATGCTGAATCCGCAATAGACGCATCTTTTTTTCTTGTTGGCCAGCGAAGCCTGCTGCGGCTGGTACTTCATCTTATTCTTGCATTTAGGGCATTGAAGAAGCAGCATCTTAATCGTCCTTGTTTTTATCCTTGTCTTCTTCGGATTCTGAACCGGCATCCTCTTCGGAATCCTGCTCTTCTTTCTTGGATTCGTCTTCTGCATCTTCTTCCGAATCCTCTTTTTCTGTATCGCTTTCTTCTTCAGGCTGCTCCGATTTGGAGTAATCGCTTTTTTTAGCTTTTTTGTTTTCAGCAGGCTCTTCGTCTTCTTTTTTCTCTTCTTCAGAGGATTCTTCTTTCTCTTCCGTAGCTTCATCTTCCTGCTCTTTTGTTCCGCCGGCCTCTTTCTTCTCTTCTTCCACTTCTTCCCGGGCTTCCTGCATCAGCGCTTCCACTCTTTTATCCACATCGTCGCTTTCTTCGACGCCGCCTTCTTCAGCAGGTTCTTCCAGGCCGGATGTGTCCTGGGCCTCTTCGCCCTTGCTTTCTTCCTCGGGCTCGTCTATCACTTCAAGGCTTCCCAGTTTTTCTTCATACGGCTCAATAACGTGCTTTTTCCTTGCATTCTTGTCCCTATAGACTTCCAATTTGTGCGGTTCGCCTTTTTCGTCCAGCAGGTCAACCTCGGGCGCCTTGCTCTCTTTCTTGGCGCCTTCTTTTATGGCCTGCTCCTTCATCGCTTCCTTGGTCTTCTTGATCTCGGCCTCTTTCTCCTCGATGGCCTTCGCGATGCTTGAAAAGTCCTCCATATGGCCTTTCAGCTTATCCTCGGACAATGAGAAATATTCAAAGAACTTCTCGGTCAGCTTGATCAGGTTGGTGCGGCCGTATTTCTGCCGCGTAATGTAACCCATCTCTTCCAATTCCCGGAGATGGTCATAGGCCTTGTTCGTCCTTATTTTTATCAGATTGGACTGCTTGATCGGGTATTTGAACGCGATAACGGCCAAGGTCTCCATCAGGGTTCTGCTCATCTCAGTCTTGGTAACGATGTTCTGGACAAGGGACAGGTGCTCCTCGCGCACGGTCAATTTCCACGAAGTGCCTTCCTCAACCACCATCAGGCTCGAGTTCTTCTCATCGTATTCCTTCTTCAGCTCCCTCAATGCCTCTTCGACCTTGTCGGTGTGCTTATGGCAGAGCCTGGCGATTTCGTCAACCGGCATCTTGCGGCCTGAAGAAAAAAGCAGTGCTTCGATTTTTTGTTTCAGCTCGTCCATCTTACGCTAACTTGAATTTATTGTCCTCTTTTTTGATATGGTTCTGTTCGACCAGCTTTCCCAGCAACTCGTCGGCCTCTTTTTCGGGAAGGCCCATGAATCTGGCAAGCTCTTCGGGCGCCATCCCGCGCCTGTTCAGAAGGATCTTGACCGTGTTGGTGAGCGAAGCGTGCAGATTCTTGCGCAGCAGGTCGTTCTCACCGCGCAATTGCTTGGCCACCATGTCCACATTGTGCAGTTTCGCCTGGAGGTCGTTGATGATGTTGGCCAGGTCCAGGTTGGTCATGGACAGGTGATCTGGCTTGAGTATCTCCACCGAAGAAGGCATGTAATCGAAGCAGAAGCCGATCAGGTTGGAAACGCCCTTGATGATCATCTCCAGCTCGACAAAGATGCTGTACACGCTTTCCTGCTGGGCTGCATCGGAAAATTCCTCCTTCAGAACGATGAAGTTCCCGTCGTCCCTGATCTTTTTGACGTAGCTGCGGAGCGCCTTTTCGATATGCTCTTTCGGCTTGCCCAGCACCTCGATGATGATGCGGCACCGTAAATGTTCTGCCTGCGGTTTTTCAAGTTCGCTCATGATTCCTGCAAACGGCTGTAGCTATAAAAAAGTATCGCTATAGGGAGATTTCCAATAGCCGGGATCTCCATAGGAACATCCTTTCATCCGGCTCCGATGGAAGATTTTGCCATTGATCTTTTTATTTTTTTGTTTGCGGTAAGGAAGGAACAAAAATTTCGTGCCGAAATTTTTGGTCTTGCTCTATCGCAACAAAATTCTTTTTTATAATGGCCGATTCTTAATGCGCCGTTTAATGCTTATTTTCGCCACAGGAGAACAATGCTCAGCAAGGTTGTCAGCACCATCAAAAACGCCGGCACCAGATTTTTGGCCTTCTGAGTGGTGGATTCGTAGACCAGTCCGGGCTGCATCACAGGAACTTCCACAACCTTCTGTTCCGCGGGAACCGAAGAAACAGCTGTTTTTGCTTCGGACGCGGCCAGTTGAGTCGTTTCTGTTTTCTCGCCTTTCTGGACGCACAACGTCTTGGTCAGCCCTTCCACGTCGATCTTCTCTTTGTCCTCCTCGTCCAGGCCCTCGGCCTTTATCGTGTAGCGGCCCTCTTCCAGCTTTTCGTCGCAGTTCGGCGGAAGGTAGATGGGCACGCTGATATCGTATTCGGTATATTTCGTATTCGCATTGGCTTTGGATTCCTTGCCCACCTTATTGCCGTCCGGATCCTCCAGCCATACGGCTATGGCGCTTTTGGCGGTATTGCCCTTGTAGATGTTCAGGTTCACGCGGAATGCATCGCCGAATTTCACTTTGCCATCGGAGCCTACGTCCAGCAGGCTGCTGCGGTTCCCTGGCTGTTCTTTACGATGACCAGTTTCTCCGCAGTATTGTCTTCCAGGGAAGCATCGTTGCAGAATGGGTACAATCTGTTTTTGATCAGAAGAACCCGGTCTTTCTCGTCAATTTTTGGCGTATAGGATTTAGCGTCGGTATTGGTGGTATTCACCTTTTTCTTGAAGATCGTCCCAAAAAGGTCTTCCACCCAGTATTCGATGACAAACGGGAAGGATTCGTTATCCAAGTTATTGTCGAATTGGATGGTCTCGCCCTGCTCGTAAATCAGCTTTTCGCTGGTTACGCGGATGGAGATATTGCAGGGGATCGTGAACGGGTTGATCACTTCCACGGTGCCGCATGCGGTATTGTCTGTTTCCGGATCGTTCTCTATGGTGGAGGATATGATCTTTCCGCAAACCGTGAAATTGCCGGCAGTTGCGGGCGTAAAGATGCCTGTATTGGCGGTCTTAAAGGAATTCAAATCAATGACATCAAACGCATCTTCCTTTTCACCGGAAATGTTGTAATACACCGTCGCGTTGATACGGTAGGTCTGCCCGCTCACATGGTCCAGGTTCTCGATCCGGAACAGCTTGGTGTAGGAAAAGCCGATGTAGAGCGGGCTTTCCAGAATGACAGAAATGGAAAGGCCGTTTTCCTCGTCCGGAACACCTGGCTGATCGGGCGGGGCGCTATCCGGCTCATTTTCCGTACCCGGCGTCGGAGCCGATGCATACCATACACCGTCGATGAACTGCAGCGAATTGCCATCGCCGTCTCCGCCCAACGAGACGTCGTACGTCACGTTATGGACAACCGTGCCGTTGGTGTCTTTTAATGCAAGGGGCTCGCCCTCGGCATTCCGCAGATCAAAGGAAGAATCGAACAAAGTACTGTTAAAGGAAGGATAATCCAAAAGAAAGGCAGCGGCGTCATCTGCGATGATCCAGTACCCGTTGCTTTCAATAATCCCGCTGCCCTGCGCGAGGCTCATGCCGTGATTGACGTTGCTCTCGTGCAATTTCCAGCCGGATAGGTTCGCGGCAGCGCCATCGTTATAGAGCTCGACCCATTCGTGCTGATCGTCCGTTCCCGATGGGTCGTACATGATCTCGTTGATTCGCACCTCTGCACCTACAACAGGAATAAGCAGAAATACCATCAAAATCCATAATCGTTTCAAGTTACTACCTCAAAGGGGTCAGAATTAAGGATTCGTTTAAAAATCTAACTCAGCGATTTCTCGATGCTGGCCAGCTCGAGGTCCGGAGAAGGCAGCGTGTCTACCAGGAAGAAGCGCAGGGTCTGGTTGCTGGCAGGCACGTACAGGTTGGTGCGTTTCTGCTTGATGACCCAGTCCTGGGGCTCCACCGTCTCCTCGACCGGGATGAAGAATTTGGGCGCTTCCTTCGCCACCGATGAACCCCATACGTCATAGACCTTGACCTGGATTTCGGGCTCGATGCGCGCCGTGCCTTTGTTGACGATGGTGAAGTTCACCCATTTGATCCGGATCGCGTTGTTCTCATCGGGCTCGTAGGTGAGGCCATCAATAGAGAAGGTCACGTCGTCCGTGGTGGCGACATCGGCTGAGGTGATTTTCGGATAGACGGCTACGCAGTCCTCGCTGCTGTCCACGATTTCCCCGCTCGGGCATACATAGCGCAGCTTGTTCACGACCTCTTTCTCGACGGTCTTCGGACATAAGGAGACATTGAATTCCGGGCAGGTATCGCAGACCGGACAGGTGACATTCTCCACGACAGGTGCCGGAGGCTGCTGATAGAGGTAACGGGCGCCGAAAAAGATCAGCAGCAGCAGAACGAGCAGAATGAGGAGATTGATGCGGAAGCTCTTGAAAAGGATGCTTTTGAAGCCCCTCAGGATAAGGACTATCCCGTCCAGGAGATTGTCCATGCCCCTTGCGATGGACTTGTCCTCCTTGGCTGCTGCCGGAGCCTCCTTTTTTTCCGAGAAATCCTGCCCGAAAATATCTTCTTTTTTACTATCCATGGTAAACGATGACCTTTCCCTCCGAACATAACTATTTAAATTTATCTTTTTAAAGAGGGCAATGCAATTCAGGAATAAGAACAGAATATTACCATTCCCCAATGCTACTAAAAGTTTTAATAATGAGTTCGGTCCTGAAAACACTGAATTGAGAGGGGTCTAATGAAGTTTCTGAACTTTCTGGGTAAACGAAAGGCCAAAAAAGAGGCGATGGAAGAAGAGTTGGACGTTCCGCCTCCGCCGCCGGGCGGCGAAGAGGACCTGGGCCTTGCGTCATTGGGAGAGGATTTTCCGGCACCGGACGAAGACCTCCCCGAATTCCCATCTTCCGAGGATCTGGACGCAGGCATAAAACCGGCCTATTATTCGAAACGCGAAACCCCGGAACCCAAGCCCGGCTACTACAACAAGCAGGAAACGACCGAGCCTTCCTATTATTCAAAGGGAGAGGCGGCCGAGGAGCTGCCGGCGCCTCCGATGAGGCCTATGAAAGCCAGATCCGTGCGGAGCGGACTCGACGAACTGGAAAGCGGATTCGAGAGGAGGCCCATGGAGCTCGAGCGGACGGTCCCGGAAAGCCCGTTCATCCGGATGGAGCATTTCAGGGATGTGATGGACGAAATCTCGCTCATCAAGAACGAGCTGAAGGAGATGGACAACCTTTTCATATCCTTGGATGATGTGAAAAGCGAAAAAGACGCCCAGTTTGAGAAGTGGCAGAAAGTCCATATGGACATGCAGCGGAAGCTGATTTACATGGATAAAACATTGTTCAAGAAAAGGTGAGGCCCTATGAAAGAAACCGATGTCGGAAATGCTCCTGTTTTCGTGAAAGTGGATGAGTACAAGGATGTGCTGGACATTGTCGGATTGCTGAAGGACAAGCTCCAGGAGGCCAAAGGCACGCTGGGAAAGATCAACGACCTGAAGAATCAGGAAGATGCGGAGCTGGAGGCATGGAGCAGCACCCTCAACGAGATCGGGAAGAAAGTGGAGTACATCGACAAGGCATTGTTCGAACCGGAAAGTCTCTAAAATGGCCGAACCGAAAGAAGACAGCGTATTTTTTGTAGGATTGAAGTATCCTGTAGAATTGCGCAGGACTATACTGGAAATGCTGAAGGACGTGGTGGATGACCTGCACAAGTTCGAGAAGTTCAAGGAGTCGCGGGAAGCCAAGGTCCGGGAGACGGAAAACCTGAAGACCGCCATGAAGGAGATTGACAAGCTGATGGCCAAGCTGAAGAACGCGCTGCCCAAGACGAATATACGGGTCCGGCTGCACGATCACGAGCGCCTGGCCCGGAAGCGGGAAGAGGAGAAGAAGAGAGCGCTCGACAAGGGCAAGAAGAAAGAGGCGCGCGAAGAGACCCGGAAAGAGTCCACCCAGCTGGAGCGGCTGGAGAGCGAGCTGGACGCGATCGAGTCCAAGCTGAAAGATCTCGGCTAGAGCAGTAACGTTTTTATACCTACTTCTAATCCTTTACCTTTCTTTTGCGGGGATGGCAGAGCGGCCAAATGCGGCAGACTCAAGAAATTGAGTGATGAGCTATCATGCGATGATTGCGCCAGCACCCATTCCATGAGGAATCTGTTCCCTTAGTGGGTACCGGGGTTCAAATCCTCGTCCCCGCATTTTTATTTCCCAAAGATTTATAAGATACGCTTTTCTTTTTGTCCGGAATGATTGAAGTATGCACGGTCGGCGGTTATAATGAAGTCGGAAAGAACATGACCGCTGTGAAGGTGGATGACGAAGTGGTAATTCTGGATATGGGCCTGCATCTCGACACCTACATCCGGTATACCGAGGATGAGGACATCCACGACGTCACGGCCTCTGCGCTGGCCAAAGTCGGAGCGGTTCCCAACGATATGGTCATCGAGGACTGGCGCGCGAAGGTGAAGGCCATCATCCCGACCCATGCGCACCTGGACCATGTCGGCGCACTGATCTTCCTCTCGAACAAGTACAAGGCCCCGATATTGTGCACGCCGTTCACCGCCGAGGTGATAAAGGCCATCTCCGCAGACGAGAAGATCCGGCTGAGGAATCCCATCAAGAAACTGAATGTCAATTCAACGTACCACATCTCCAAACACATCACGGTCGAGTTCATCAACATCACCCATTCGACTCCGCATACCGTGATGGTCGCATTGCACACGCCCGAAGGGACGGTGCTGTACGCCAACGATTTCAAATTCGACAACCATCCGGTCATCGGAAACAAGCCCAACTACAAGCGATTGGAAGAGATCGGAAAGAAGGGGCTGCATACGCTGATCGTGGACTGCACGCGGGCCAAAGAGGATGTCAAGACGCCGTCGGAGATGGTGGCCAAGGAGATGCTGAAGGATGTCATGCTGGGGACGGAGAACAGGGACAAGATCATCATCGTGACGACGTTCTCGTCGCATCTCGCGCGGCTGAAAAGCATCATCGAGTTCGGAAAGCATCTGCGGCGGAAAATCATCTTTCTCGGAAGAAGTTTAGCGAAGTACGTGGAGGCCGGGGAACGGGCCGGCGTCATACAGTTCTCCAAGCAGATCGAGATGGTCCGGTACTCCAACAAAATACAGAAGAGGCTCAAGCAGATCAAGGACGAGGATCGGCACAAGTACCTGCTGGTCATCACGGGCCACCAGGGCGAGCCGAAAGCCACGCTGTCCAAGATTGCCCGGAAGGAAATCCCCTTTCCCCTGTATCCCGAGGACCACATCATCTTCTCGTGCAACATAATCCCCAGCCCGGTCAACATCGAGAACCGGGCGCGCCTGGAAGAGGAGCTCCACCGCTATAAGGTCCGCATCTTCAAGGGCATCCACGTGAGCGGCCATGCCGCGAGGGAAGACCTGCGGGATTTGCTGAACCTTGTCAAGCCGCAGCACATCATCCCGGCCCACGGCGACAAGAGCATGCACAAGGCGTTTGCCGAGCTGGCCGTAGAGAAGGGATACGTAGTGGGAAAGACCGTTCACCTCATGAGCAACGGCGACAGGGTCCGGTTTGACTAACCACAAAAAATATAAATAGCGCTGTACTTCTGCCCAATGGGGGCAAACCTTATGAAATTAACTCTGGCAGAACCTACATACCTAAAAGACAGCATCTCTATCATTTCTGACCTTGTGAACGAAGGGCGCTTCAAAATCACGCCCAATGCCATCGAGCTGGTGGCCATGGATCCGGCCAACGTGGCCATGGTGATCTTCAAGCTGTTCAGCAGCGCCTTTACCGAGTACAAGGTGGACAAAGAGGTCGAGATTGCCATCAATCTCAGCAATCTCAAGCAGATCTTGCGAAGAGCAGGCCCGAACGACATGCTGAGCCTCGAGCTGGACCCGCAGAACAAGCTCCGCATCCAGCTGAAAGGCGATTCGGTACGGACGTTCAACCTTCCGCTTATCGAGCTGGAAGAGAAGCAGCAGAAGATACCAGACCTTTCCTTTCCTATCACCATTGAAACCGCCAGTTCGGTGCTGAACAGCGCGGTCGAGGATGCGGACATCGTCTCTGAATCCATCACGCTGTCGGCCGAGCCGAAACGCTTCACGGTCCTGGCAGAAGGCGACCTGTCGCAGGCGCATATCGATATCCCGGAGGGGAAGACCACAAAAATAAAGACAACCGGAACGGAGAAAGTAAAGGCCAAGTACAGCATTGAATACCTGAAAAAGATGATCAGCGCCTCCAAGATTTCGGACAATGTCACGATCCAGTTCAACAAGGACTATCCGCTGAAGCTGGAGTACAAGGCGGTGGACCGTGTGCTGCTGAGCTTCATTCTTGCTCCCCGTGTGGAAAACGATTAAGGATTTTCCATCGAGATTTTCTTTAAAAAAGACGCATTGACAAAATTAACCTTTTTTGCGAATAGGTTCATCACAAAAATTTCGTGCCGAAATTTTTGTAATAGTCGCTATCGCAACAAAATTTTTTCAATAATGCTGATTTTCCTAAATGCGTCATATGCCTCGCCATGCAGATTGGCTTATACAGGCCTTTAATCGCAATATTTTTAAATCAGATTTCTAAAAAGAGGGGGATGAGCGATACTGATCCGAAGGAATTTCTCACGGAATGGCTGGTCCGCTACCTGAAGAACAAAGACCTCCTGCTGCGGAGCATCGTGTCCATTGAAAGAGATAAAGAGGGGGCGGATGTGTTCGTAGAGTTCAAGGACAAGAAACAGCATTTCATCGTGTGCCCGTTCATCAGGGACCTCCGGACGCTCATCCAGGGGCTGGACCAGGAGAAGCACATCACGTGGGTGGTGTTCAACACCGCCGAGAACTTCAGGGGCCTCCTGGATGGCTGGAAAGAGCTTGCCGAATTCAGGCATTTCAGCATCTACTTCGTGAACCCGTTCTCCGCGACAGACAAGAGATGGATCATCTTCCCCTATACGCACGAGCGCATATCCGACAAGGCCTCGCTGGAGACCGGACTGAAGGCCCTCTTCGACTCTGTGGAAATGCTAACCGAGAAAACCGTGCTGAATCATATCGCTACAGCAGCAGCATCGTGATCTGGCCCAAAAAAGCGGCGACGACCGGCACCACCAGATTGTCGTCCAGCTCCGACACCAGGATTTCTGCCATGGTGGCACCGAAGGCCATGACCAATATCACGTAGACGTTATTCAGGACAAGGAATCCCACCAGCAGGTTTACGGCCAGTTCGGCCACGCTTCCCGCAACGGTCTTATCCCGGAAAAAAAGCGTGGACCCGTAGCGGGTGCCTATCAACGCAGCAGCCATATCGCCAAACGTGGCCATCAGCAGCGCTGCCATGGCAATGCGGAAATCGAACACCGCCAGGGTGATGATGGTGGCGGACAAAAAGAAGATCACCGCGGAAACCCTGTTGCTCTCCTTGGGGCGTATGAACCACGCGACGATCCTCGGCGTCCAGTTCATCTCAAGGCGAAGGTATTCCATGATGAAGAACGCAATCAACAGCCCCGTCAATACAAAAAGGGC
>JAGVYO010000004.1 GCA_018303225.1 Candidatus Woesearchaeota archaeon | reverse complement strand
CGGAGACATTCACTTTCTTAGCGATCTGCCGGTAGGACAGCCGCGCATTCTCCAATAGCGCGTTCAGGATGTTGTGGTCCACAGCGTCGAGCTCCATGCGCATCACCTGTTTAGTTTTCTGGATATTTCCATATTGAAAATTAAACAAGTATTTAAATTTTTCTGAAAAAACTAAACAAAGATGCAATAATTCTTGGAATAGATATATAAATAAGCTATAAATCTTGGAAAAAAGACATGAAAACAAGCAAACCCTTCCTATTCATTCTGGTGTTTCTGCTGGCCCTTTCGGCTGTTTTTGGATACGAAGCAACCCCTGAAAACAACGCCAAATCCATTGATTTTGTATGGCTGCTGATGACAGCCTTTCTCGTGTTTCTTATGCAGGGCGGCTTCGCGATGCTGGAAACAGGATTGACCCGGGCGAAGAACGCCGGCAACATCATGATGAAGAACCTGATTGACTTCTGCTTTGGCTCGCTCGCATATTGGGCCGTCGGCTTCGCGTTCATGTTCGGTACGGGAAATCTTTTCATCGGCACGTCCGGTTTCTTTTTGGGAGGAACCGTCGACCATTGGCAATATGCTTTCTGGATGTTCCAGGTGGTGTTTGCAGCTACGGCAGCCACCATTGTGAGCGGCTCGGTTTCTGAGCGCATCCAGTTTAAAAGCTATATCTTCTATACGGTTTTCATCACGGCCTTTGTCTATCCCATCGTAGGCCATTGGATATGGGGCGGTGGCTGGCTGTCCAAGCTTTCAACACCCTTCATTGATTTTGCAGGCTCTACGGTCGTGCATAGCGTAGGCGGCTGGTCGGCATTGGCAGGCGCGATTGTACTGGGGCCGAGAATCGGGAAATATGTTGGCAAAACAATCCAGCCCATCAAGGGGCATTCCCTCACATTGGCTGCGCTGGGCGTATTTTTGCTGTGGTTCGGGTGGTATGGTTTTAATCCCGGGTCAACGCTGGCGGGAACGAACTGGAGCATCGCAACCATTGCAGTTACCACTACCCTGGCAGCCTCTGCCGGAGCTGTCGGAGGTTTATTGACTTCGTGGATGCGCTACAAAAAACCGGATGTTTCACTGACGTTGGGCGCGACCATTGGCGGCCTTGTGGGTATCACGGCAGGAACGGCCAACGTAAGCCCGCTGAGCGCAGTGATCATCGGCCTTATCGCAGGGGCATTGTATGTGTTTTCCGTTGAATTTTTTGATAAGATACGGGTGGACGACCCCGTAGGCGCGGTATCGGCGCATATGACGTGCGGCGTATGGGGCACCCTGGCCGTAGGCTTGTTTGCGCAGGAAGCCTTCGGCGGCATCAATGGATTTTTTTTTGGCGGCGGCACGGCGCAGCTGATCAGCCAGCTGATAGGTATCGGGGCGGTGTTTGTATGGACGTTCGGGCTTATGATGGTATTTTTCAAGCTCATCGATGTGACCATCGGACTGCGGGTGAGCCGAGAGGATGAATTGAAGGGACTGGACTTATCGGAGCACAATGCCGAGGCATATGCCGGATTCGAGATATTCACCACGGAATAAAAAATGAAATTAATAATAGCGATCATACGGCCGGAGAAACTGCCGGATGTGAAGAAAGCATTGTTGGATGCGGACGTGTTCCGCATGACCGCTTCCAACTGCATCGGCAGCGGCGAGCAGAAAGGCTACCTGGAAGAGTACCGTGGCGTCATCCATGAAGTGCGTTTATTGAAGAAAGTGCGCCTGGAAATGGCCGTCAATGACAGCTTTGTGAAAACAACGGTGGACGCCATCATCCAGGGCGCCCGGACAGGATCCATCGGTGATGGAAAAATATTTATACTTCCTCTGGAGGAAGCCATCCGTATACGTACCGGAGAAAGAGGGGTGAATGCCATAGGCGGTGCTTCGAAGGAAGCATCGAAAATACAGAAGAAAAAGCCTGTGGAAGATCGTTCTATGCCAGGAGGCTAATAGTATGAACCCCAGAGAGATTCTCGATGCGATAAAGTCCAAGGACCTTAAATTTGTGGATGTCAAATTCGTTGATCTGCCGGGATTGTGGCAGCATTTCACTATCCCCAGCACCGAGCTGGAGGAAAGCACGTTTACAGAAGGGCTTGGTTTTGACGGCAGTTCGATCCGCGGCTTCCAGGACATCAACGAGAGCGACATGCTGCTGCTCCCGGATCCGGAGACGGCATTGATCGACCCTTTTTCGGCGTCTTCACTGAGCCTGGTCTGCAACATCAAGGATCCCGAGACGCACGAGAGGTACAGCCGCGACCCGAGGTATGTGGCGCAGAAGGCCGAGAAATACCTGAAGGAATCGGGCATCGGATCTATCAGCTATTGGGGCCCTGAGGCTGAATTCTTCATCTTTGACAGCATCCGCTACGGCCAGAACGAGCATTCTGGCTTTTATTATGTCGATGCCAAAAACGGCATCTGGAATTCCGGCGCTGAAGAAGAAGGCGGAAACCTAGGCTACAAGCCGCGCCATAAGGAAGGCTACTTCCCTGTTCCGCCGCTGGATGCGCTGCAGAACCTCCGCAACGAGATCGTAAGCACGATGATCCGGTGCGGCATCGCCATCGAGACGCACCATCACGAAGTCGCAACCGCAGGGCAATGCGAGATTGACATGCGCTTCGGGCCATTGACCAAGATGGCCGATCAGGTCATGCTGTACAAGTACATCGTGAAGAACACGGCCTGGAAGCACCATAAGACCGCTACGTTCATGCCAAAACCCTTGTTCAATGACAACGGGTCGGGGATGCACGTGCACCAGAGCATCTGGAAAGACGGCAAGAACCTGTTTTATGATACCAACGGGTATGCGCAATTGAGCGAGATGGCCAAATACTATATCGGCGGACTGCTGAAGCATGCGCCGGCGCTTTGCGCGTTCATCGCCCCGACGACCAATTCGTACAAACGGCTCGTGCCTGGCTTTGAAGCGCCGGTCAATCTGGTCTATTCCAAACGGAACCGGAGCGCCTGCGTGCGGATCCCGATGTATTCATCCTCTGAGAAAGCGAAGCGCATCGAATTCAGGACACCGGACCCTGCCTGCAACCCGTATCTCGCATTTTCAGCCATGCTGATGGCCGGCCTTGATGGGGTCAAGCACAAGACCGACCCGGGCGATCCACTGGACAAGAACCTCTATGATCTGGAGCCCGAGGATGCCGCAAATATATTGAACGTGCCTTCTTCGCTCGGGGAGGCCATGGACGCGCTGGAGCAGGACCACAAATTCCTGATGGAAGGCGGCGTATTCACCAGGGACCTGATCGACATGTGGATAGCCTACAAGCGCACCAACGAGATCGATGCGATCCGTCTGCGGCCGCACCCGTGGGAATACCACCTGTATTTTGATATTTAATTTATTTTTTTTAGGATTTCCTGAACGCCCTGGCCAGCGGCCTAATCACAGCAAGGACGAAGATGACCACATACCAATACCCTTCCAGGCTCAGCAAAGGGACCCAATATTTGGCCACCCATAAAACAAAGGCAGCCACGCTCAATTTTATCAATCCGATGTCCAGCCAGTCCAGTTTCTTTATTTTCGCATTGCACCATTCAAACACGTTCATGGTGTCACCTCAAAGCCTTTGAACACAAAATCTTCCTTGACTTTGTTCAATACAAAGGAGGTATTGGTCCGTATCACATGGGGAATTTTTCGTAAATTCTTGACAAAATCGTTCATCTTCTCTTTGGTGCGGAATTTGGCGATGATCAGCGCATCCCATTCGCCGGTGATGTCGTAAACGGCGTTGACGTTCTCCAGGTGCGCGATCCGCTTCTCCACCTCTTCCAGGTGGCCGGACTCCACCAGCAGCGCAATCACGGCTTCGTAGCTCAATCCGGTGGCTTTTTCGCTCAGGTCGGGCGCTACGCGCAGGACGTATCCTTCCCTGAACAGCCGGTTCAGCTTTTTGAACGCAGTAGAGGTGGAGATGCTCAGCTTCTTGGCGATTTCCCGGTATTTGACCCGGCCGTCCTTCAGTAGAAGATTTATTATTTTTTTATCGGTTTCTTCCATTATTTTTATTTAAATGAGCATTATATATAATATTTTCTTTTTTTATGCTTAAAAACGAAAGAAATTTCCATTTCGAGCGGGAAAGGCGAGCTTACCTTTATAAGGTCCGGTGCCTTAGAAGGAGGAAGAGGTGGCTGTTATGAAAGACCGGAAGATCCAGGAAAAGGACGAGCATTTTGCCAAGGAGGAATTCGACACGCGGGAAGCGTTCGGCCACGAGATACCCCGCAACATCGAGATCGAGCCGTTCAAATACCCGTACGTTTCTGAAACGAATGCCCGTCTGCTGCGGAAGATCAAGAAGAAAGGATGATTTTTGATTGTTCTCCGTCCTGAACGTCGCTAATCGCCATTTGGAACGGAGAATTTTTCCATTGAAATCTTTAATTTTTTGCGGCAGTGCACTTCCAAAAATTTCGTGCCGAAGTTTTTGTACCTGCCTCTTCGTTAAAAAATATGTCCCTTATGGATTCCATCCAATGCGCATATGAAAATCTGTACGTAGCATGACACCGGTTTACAGGTGAGCTATTGCGTATGTATTCAAAAGCTTTTTATCGTTGCGCTTTATCCTGACCTTCTATGAAAACCGTTTTGGCCTTCGGCTCGTTTGACATCCTGCATCCCGGGCACCTGTATTATCTCGAAGAGGCGAAAAGGCACGGCGACAAGTTAATCGTGATTGTGGCCCGCGATGAATCCATACGGAAACTGAAAGGGCATGAGCCGAAGTATAACCAGCACGAACGCCTGGAGCATGTACGGGCATTATCGTATGTGGATAAAGCGGTTCTGGGGCAGAGCATCCAGGATCCGTACGAGATTGTAGAGGATATCAATCCGGATGTCATCTGCTTCGGCTATGACCAGAAGACGTTCGCTACCGATGTGAAGGCGGAGCTGAAGAAAAGAGGCTTAAAGGCAGACGTGGTGACGATAGGGCCATTCCGGGAGCATGAGTTCAAGTCTTCTAAGTTAAAGGAAAAGTTCCGGTAGATTATCTTCCCACGGTCAAACGTGCCATGCCGGGGTGGGCCAGAAGATCGATGGGCTTTGGAGTTATGGAATTGCCCGCGGCATCCTCGTACAAGAAAAAAGAAGGATTGCCGCCCCCGGATATGATGGCAACGGTGCAGTTGTTGTATTTTTCAAAGGGGCCGCCCCGTTTGGGCTTTAAGACGAGCTTTATGCCGGACGGGTAATCCTCCAGTGGCACCATGGTATTCAAGAACGCCTCAAAAACCGGACGATTGAAACGGCTGCCGGCAGCGTCAATCATTCCCTCCAGGATTCTTCGTCTGTCCATCCCGCTGGTCTGCGTCAGATAATGTTCAACGATGGCAAGAACCTGGGCCTCCATGGTCATGGCCCTTGAACCGGGCCCGATTTCACCGACGAGCTCATAGTCCATCTCCTTAGACGGCGTGGAGGGCAATTGGTTAAAACCGTGGTAACGGATAGGCGTCTGAACCCCTATCTTTTCCAGCAGTTTTCCAACGGTGGAAAGATAGACGTCATCACCGGTGCCGTCTACGTGCTGATGGTGCTGCAGCACATTGAACCGGACCGAGGGTTCCAAGCCTTCTATAGCAGAGCCGTCCTTTCGGGTCAGCAGCAATGCGCCGTAGGTAGGATGAAGACGGAAATACCGCTGTATCCCCTTGTCGAAATCTGGGATTTCCACTTTCCGTTCAATCATGGCCTCGCGGGCCTTCTCGTAGCCCAGCGGCACCCCCATATCGTGAATCAACGCGGAAAAGGCCAGCTCTTTCAGCCTCGGATCGTCAAGGCCGATCTGTTTCCCGAGGAGGATGGCGAATGCTGTCACGGCCAACACATGATTTAAGCTGTCTTCGTGCGGTTTCGCTTCCCCTTCCACGGCATACTTGTGGATATCGTCAATAAACTCCTTATACAACGCCGCAGTAACCAGGTAACTGTTGACCGAGAGCATTTCCCTAAAGATATGAGTGACCATGTGGCCCAAATCGTGGACGTGCGGCACGAGGCTCTTCTGGAGATCACCCCTCTGTTCGAGCACGTACCGATCGATGCCCCGTTCCAAACCCTTCCCGCTTTGGGTGAGCCACTCCTGAACGCCGCTATGGACCTTTCCCGCCAGTATCAGCGCGTGCTCCTTGGTAAATTGCGAGAGCCGCTGGCGGGGTTCACGCGTATGCACGTCCTCCAGGACAGGAATGTAGCGAATCTTTTTTTTCTGAAAGGCCTGCACTACTGTATCGTCAATGGTCGCCCCCCGGCGGATGTAGATGTCCAGCACACCGTTGGAATCGCGCTGGGAGCCTCTTCCGTAGATAATCTTAGGCCAGTCCGCATCCGTTCCGAGCAGCGACCTAAATTCATGCGTCGTCAAATCATAGCCAAATTCCTTTCCCCTGGCCTGCTCCAGCGGAACGATATCGAATTCACGGTCCATGGAGGGGAAGAATGGGTTTTAATTTTAAAATGTTACTATATAATAGTTATAAAGAATGTGATTTATCGGACAGGAACCAATTTCTTAATTTCAGTCTCTAGAACCATGTGGCCGCAGTACGCATCGTCCACAATCTTGTTGGCTTCGGTGATTTCCAGCTCTTGTTCACCGAAAACCGGGCCCGCAGTCACCAAGGTATCGGCATGCCCGCCCTCAAAGCCTTCGTGGAAGCCGTATTTTCTCGCATCGGCCATCAGGTTATCAAAATTATCGACAGTGACGGTCTTGCCGAGCCATTTCAGGGCGCCGTCGGCAGCCACTTGCGTTATGTGGATCTTGTAGCCCTTGTCAATCATTTTTCGGAACAGTTCAGCATGATCCTCGCCGCTATGCGCGGCAAATGCCTCGATCTTCAGCGGCCTTAACGCATCCTGGATGCTTTTCAATTGGGTTTCCTGCAGCCCAATGCCGCCCAGGACAACCGCATCCACGGGGTTCTTTTCCACGACTTCCTTTACAATTTGGGCTTCTTTTATGGGGTCTGCTACCGTACAGGTGACGCAGATATGCTTCAGATGGAGCATTTCCGCCAGCTTTTTGGTGTGCTCCACCGTGGCGAAATGGAAGAGAAAGCAGTCTTTCCGGTCGGGTTTGACGGACAGCAGATAGGCGATTTCCCAGCCTTTCTCTTTGGCCATGTCAATAGCAAAGGTGCTGTCCTTTCCGCCGGAATACAGGATTGCGACTTTCATATTACGATGTGAAAAATGGACGGTATTTAAAGCTTTTGCTTCGATAAAATGGAAAAACACGTTTAAATTCAAAGAGAAACGGCGCATTGGCAAATAAGCCTTTTTTATGGCAGGGGTTCATTGCAAAATGTCAGAAATCGAAGATTTCTGAGCATGCTCAAGAACTTTCAGTTCTTGACAATTCCGTGCCGGAATTTTTGGGATGGGCAAACGCGCTTAAAAAAGATTTTCATTAATGCGTTTTTGCCACTATTGCAGATGATATTACGCGTGTCCTTTAGTTAAAGACAATATTTTTAAACCGGCATCCTTTCGTCCTTTTTTGAGGTGGAGAGAGATGGATACAAAAAAGGTGATTCAGGAACGCCGTTCCGTGCATTCTTTTGACCCGAACAAAAAAGTGACCGATGCGCAGTTCAAACAACTGTTTGACTTGGTGAAATTAAGCCCTTCGGGCTACAACCTGCAGCCGTGGGAGTTCATCGTAGTCCGGGATGCGGCCAATAAGGAGCGGCTGAAAGCGGTCTCGTACAACCAGCCGCACATCGCGGATGCTTCGGCTGCGGTCATTGTCCTGGGGAACAAGCTGGCCTCTGCGCATGCCGTGGATAATTTTGACGACTGGGCCCGAAAAGGCTATTTTGATCAGGGCACGGCAGACAATCTCAAGAAGCAGATGAAGGACTGGGACCAAAGGGACGAAACCACCAAACGGGTATGGACCACCCGAAGCACGGCGCTGGCTGCCATGACGCTGATGATTGCCGCCCAGGATATGGGCCTTGCGACGTGCCCGATGGAAGGCTTTGAAGCAGATAAGGTAAAGAAAGAATTCGGCATCCCGGAACATTACGAGGTGGTGATGCTGATTGCAATAGGATACGAGGCAAAATCTCCCTTGCCGAGGGTCTGGCGCAGAGGCTATGAGGAGATGGTGCATCGCGAGAAATTCTGAGATTTTTTATTTTTTAATAAGGTTTATAAATAGTGTTACGACTCCATAGTGTATATGGAGAAGATGTCTACGCAGCTGGCAAAGAATATCAAAGCCCATTTCCAGAAGACCGGCTTTACCAAAGCCGTCATCGGGCTGAGCGGCGGGATTGATTCGGCGGTTTCTGCGGTTTTGGTGGCAAAGGCCATTGGAAAAGAGCATGTCACGGCCATCCTAATGCCCGAGAAGGGATTGAGCCTGAAGCAGAACGTTATGGATGCCGCTTCTTTATGCAGGAAATTCGG
>JAGVYO010000003.1 GCA_018303225.1 Candidatus Woesearchaeota archaeon | reverse complement strand
GTTTGAGCGCAAGAAAAAAGCAGAGGTTTAAATATGAAAAACACAAAAAATGTATCGAGGTCAAATAATATCAGGATAGCACACAGCCCATTTCAACCCATACCTTTAAATACCCTTATGGGCTTCCAAGGCCTATTGCACCACGGTGCAAAATAGACAGAAAGGTGAACTAAAATATGTACGGAAATTACGGCGACGACAGGGGCTTTAGGCCTCGAAATAACACAACTGCTCCGGTGAAAGTCGGGGATGAGTTGGAAGTGAAGATAGAAGCAGTCGGTGAAAAAGGCGACGGCATTGCCAAGAAAGACGGCTTTGTCCTGTTTGTGCCCAACACCAAGGAAGGCGACCAGGTAAAGATTCGCATTACGAAAGTACTGCGAAAAGTCGGATTTGCCGAAGTGGTCGGAGAAGGATCCGGCGCATCGGAAGATTCCGGGGATGCCGGTCAGAACGAGGCTCCTGCCGAGGAACCTTCCTCTGACGATTCTGGAGAAGAATCCTCAGAAGATTCTGAAGATTTTGGCGAAGAGACGCAAGAAGACAAATAGACTGGGATTTCTTTTTTTATTTCTTTTTTTTCTCACTAGTTTTAAATAGATTTCCCCCTATCCACTTCCTATGAGGCTGTTCATTTCTATCCCTTTGCCGGAGGAGCTTTTAACTCATTTGAAGGAGCTCCAGATCTTGATTAACGATGAATCGGCCAGACTGCGGTTTGTCAATGATTTTCATCTCACTCTTAAATTTCTAGGGGAAGTTGGCAACGACAAATTAGCGCCCCTTAAAGAAAAACTGTCGCTTGTCTCTTTCACGCCTTTTGACCTTCAGCTGGATGCAGTAGGTGTTTTCCCGGATACGGACCACCTACGGGTCATATGGGCAGGAGTAACTCCGCATCAGCCGGTTGTGGAGCTGCAGCAGCAGATTGATGCCGCTCTTTCGGGTCTTTTTCCGAAAGATGACCGCTTTCATCCTCACATCACGCTGGCGCGGGTTGCTTTTGTGAAGGACAAGGTCCGTTACAACGACGTCCTGAAAAACGTCACAGTGAACAAATTGTCTTTTCCCGTCAACCGGTTCGATCTGATGGAAAGCACGCTGACTCCCGGTGGTCCGGTCTATGGCACTCTCTTTTCTTTTCAGGCCCCAAAAGCTTTATAAATGCCCTTTTTCTCCCTCCCTATATAGCCAATATCTTTCGGCCATCAGCCACGGCGGAAAGAGAACTGCATGAGGCGATAAAAACTGCAGAGCCGTTCTGCATTTTTACGGAGGAATCATCATGACTGAAGAAAAACTGCTCTTGCCTGCGGAGACGTACCTAAAGTCAGGCATCCACATCGGCACCAAATTCAGGACCAAATACATGGACCCTTTCATCTACAAGGCACGCTCCGACGGCCTCTCTGTGCTGAATCTCCAGAAGATCGACGAACGCATCAAGATTGCCGCCAATTTCCTGGCCCAGTTCGAGTCCAGCGAGATACTGATCGTCAGCCGGCGGGAGAACGGCTGGAAGCCGGTAAACGCCTTCAAGAAGGCAACCGGCATCAAAGTGTTCGCAGGCAGGTACCCGCCGGGCATGATGACTAATCCGCAGCTGGACATCTACCAGGAATTCAAGATCCTCCTGGTCACGGACTCGTGGCCGGACCGCAATGCTATCATGGATGCGGTACGGATGGGCGTCCCGGTCATTGCGCTGTGCGACACCAACAACCAGTCCAACAACATCGATCTGGTGGTGCCATGCAACAACAAGGGCAAGAAAAGCCTGGGGCTTTTTTTCTGGATCTTGGCCCGCGAGTACCTGCTGCACAAAGCGGTCATCAAGTCGCCGGACGAATTCACCGCCACGGTCGAAGAATTTACCGAAGAATGATTAGATGCACTTGAGGAGGTCGCTGATTGCCTTGTCTAGACTCTTCCCTTCGTACAACAGCTTATAGACCTGGGTTGTGAGGGGCATGTCGATATTGTGCTTCAGGCTGAACTCATAGGCTGATTTCACCGTATAGACGCCTTCGGCCACCATGCCGTGCATCTCCTTCTGTATGCTCTCCAGCTTCTTCCCCTCTGCGATCTTCTCGCCCACAAAATGATTCCGGCTGTGTTTGCTCGTGGCGGTGGCTATCAGATCACCCACTCCTGCAAGCCCGTAAAAGGTGGCCCTTTTGGTGCCAAACGCCCTTCCGAAACGGGCCATCTCAGTAAGCCCGAGCGTGATGATGCTGGCCCTTGTGTTGTCGCCGTACTTCAGGCCGTCCACGATGCCTGCGGCGATGGCCGTGATATTCTTGATGGCCCCGCATATCTCGATGCCGGTGCGGTCGTCCAGCAGATATACCTTGAAATAATCATTATCAAGTATCTTCTTTACATTCTCCAGCGCTTTCTTATCCCTGCCGGCAATCACGGTTGCCGTGGGCATTTTCCGGCTTACCTCTTCGCAATGATTCGGGCCCGACAGGGCGATGACGCGTGCGCCCGGCAGTTCCTCTTCCAGCACCTGCGACATGGTCCTATAGGTGTTGTGCTCCAGGCCTTTGGCCACGCTTATCACGATCGCGCCCTTGACCGTGAGGAGCGGACGTATCTTACGGGCCATCTCCCGGACGAATTTTGAGGGAACGGCCATGATGAGAATGGCGGCGTCTTCTGCCACTTTCTTCAGATCTGTGGACGGCATGATCCCTTTTGACAGGACAACGCTTGGAAGATAGATGCTGTTCTGCCTTTTCTTCTCTATCTCTGCCTTCAATTCAGGCTCCCTTACCCACAGATGCACCGGGTGGCCATTATCAGCTATCATGTTGGCCAGCGTGGTGCCCCAGCCGCCTGCTCCGATCACCGCTATCTTTTGTGTCATCCTAATCAAACCTATATGCCTGATGGCTCAGCTTCGCAATCTCCTTCATGATACATTTTGTTACAGTCCTTAATCCCTTATAATCGTTTTCTTTTCCGTAGTATGCCTCAAACAGCATAGGCTTTCCGATATTGATGACGGCCTTTCCGGCGCTGGGCATATACCTTCCTTTTGGCAAAATCTCAAATGAACCTATGATTCCAATCGGCACGACCGGCACCTTCGCGGCCAATGCCAACCGTGCCACCCCGGTCTTGCCGCGCTGCAGCTTCCCGTCCAGCGACCGGGTGCCTTCCGGATAGATGCCGATGACTTTTCCTTTTCTTAAATAGGCTACGGCCATTCGCAGCGCTTCTTTTCCCCCTTTTTGCCGGTCGATGGGGATTGCCCCCACCCACTTGTGCCATAGCCGCTGATGAAGGCTGTCAAAATGCTCTTTTTTCGCCAGGTAATGCACTTTTTTGTTCAAATGAGGGACAAGGATGCACGAGATCAGATAATGGTCCAGGTAGCTGCAATGGTTGGCGGCTGCAATGAACCCCTCCCCTTTCGGGATGTTCTCTATCCCATTCACCTTTTTGATGAACAATCCCCTGATAAGGGGAAAGATGCTGATCTTGGCGATGGAATGGACCATTTTAGTACGGATACGTCTGGCGGGTCAATTTTGCGATTTCTTTCATGATGCATTTCGTGATTTTCTCGAGCGCTTTCCTGTCTTTTCCTTTTTCCAGGTACCTGTCAAAATGCATCGGTGCACCGATCCTTATCGTACAGCGTCTGAATCTCGGGAATGATTTTCCTTTTGGCAGTATCTGGTAGGAACCGGTAATACCCATTGGGATCACCGGCACCTTCGCGGCCAATGCCAACCGTGCCACGCCGGTCTTGCCGCGCTGCAGCTTCCCGTCCAGCGAACGGTGGCCTTCTGGAAATATCCCTACCGGTTCGTTATGCGCTAAATGTCTCAACGCTTCTTTAAAAGCTTTCTCGTTGATTATTTTTGCATCCGGGCTTTTCTTCACGGCTACAGGTATGGAGCCGGCTCCCAGCAGGAAATTCCGGAGAACTGGGTTCCTAAAGTAGAGATGGTTGACGTAAAAATGGATCTTTTTCCTGAAATGCTTCAGCATCACCGTAGGGATGATAAGGTCGTCCAGATAACTTGAGTGGTTGATGGCGGCTATGAACCTGCCGTCTTTCGGGACGTTTTCCAGCCCTTCCACCTTCCCGATATAGGTCTTGACAAGGTGGTAGAGGGTCAGCTTTGAGAGGGGATAGAGCATTATAAGCGGGTGAAGTCGGGCCAATTTCCGAGTATCTGGCCGCCGTCCACCACCAGGGTCTGGCCGGTGATGTAATCGGCTGCCGGAGAAACCAAAAATGTGACGACGCCGGCAATCTCCTTGGGAGAGGCGTAGCGGTGCAGCGGGATGGTGTCTTTCAGCTCCTGGAGCGTCTTCTTGTCGTAGATCATCTCGGTCTTCAGCCCTTCGGTCTCGGTGATGCCCGGCGCGATGGCATTGACGTTGATCCCGTGTTTTGCCCATTCTACTGCCAGGCTTTTTGTCAGATTGACCACACCGGCGCGGGCCGCTCCCGAATGGACCAGGCCCGGGGCCGCGCGCAACGCATAAATGTGCACGACGTTCACGATCTTGCCGCCGTTCTTTTTCATGGCTTCGCCGGCTGCCCTGCACATGTAGAACGTGCCGTATAAATTTGTCTTTACCACGGCATCAAACGCGTTATTGGAAATCTTCTCCACAGGCGCGATGAACTGGCCGCCGGCATTATTGATTAGGATGTCCAGCTTTCCCCACCTCTTGACGGTCTGCCGAACCAGATTATTGGCCTGCTCTGGATCGCGGATGTCGGTCTGGAGGACCATCAGCTCTTTTCCCTTGAACTCTTTCTCGGTTTTCTCCAGCGGCTCTTTCTTCCGCCCTGCGATGGCTACCTTTGCTCCCAGCTCAAGGAAATGCTTCGCTATCTCTTTCCCGATTCCTGTCCCGCCGCCTGTCACGATCGCGACTTTTCCTTTCAGGAGGTTCTTCTCGAATACCATTCTCATATCTCCAGAATCTTCACAAGATACTTTGCCGCCAGCACGGCCTTCTTGTCCTGGTTTACTATCTTCACATCGCACCACAGCCTTTTCTTTTCAGGGATGCGCTCGCTGACGGTCACGATGGCCGTCACGGTGTCGCCCATGAAGACCGGCGCCAGCAAGGTGACCTCTTTCTTCAGCGCGATGATGATGCTTTCGTTGGAGGTGAACATCTCCACCAGGGCTACGGCGATGGTGCTCTCGGTCAGGAACCCGTTGGTGGCCCGTTTTCCGAAAACAGATTTTTTCATGCGCGCTTCATCGAAGTGGACCGGATTGTAGTCACCGATCACATCCGCGAAACGCTTGTTGAGCTCTTCGGTAATGGTTCGTGTATATTTTCCCTGGTACCCTACTTTGAAATCATCGTACTTCATCCGGTCACCCTGCATTTGATGCCATACCCGATCAGGCCCTTCCTGCCCTGCACATGGATCCTTCTCAGACAGGTCCTTACACGGGCCCCTTTTTTTATCTTTTCTTTTTCTGCGTCCACTATCTCCATGATATGGGTGATTTTGTCCTCCAGACTGACTTGGCCCAGATAAAATGGAACAGTATTCTCTTTTCCGGCAGGTGGACTATGGACAACTGTGTACGAAAGGAGCGTCCCTTCTTTGTCCAGGAGTTTCCTGCTCTTCTCCAGTCCTCTCCAATTCTCTGCGACCCTGAAACCGATCATTTTTTCACCGAAAATATGTTTATGGCGGCTTTTTCACCTGTTCCGTTAAGATTGACGCTGAGTCCGGTCTTGGCATTCTTTATTTGTCTTTCTCCTGCTGCATTCCTCAGCTGCAGCACGATCTCAGCCGCCTGGCGCAGGCCGTTGGCAGCCGGCACGTAGCCGCATGCCTTCATGCCGCCTCCCGGATTCACTTTCTCATTATTTTTTCCGATCCATTGCAGGCCTTCACCGGATCTGCAGCATCCCAGACCCTCTGCGCACATCACTTCTCCGAATGAGAATACCTCATGCATCTCAAAAACGTCGATGTCCTCTATTTTCGTCTTTACCATGCCTGCTGCTTTCCGGATGGCGGATCCAAACGTGTTTTCTTTATCCAACGGCGAACCCGATACAACCTGGACATGTTCTTTCAGATAAATCTTTTTTTTGTAGCTCTCTGCTTCCTTATCGCTTACGACGAACATGGCGACAGCGCCGTCGCACCAATCTGCGCATTCCAGCTGGCGGATCGGCTCTGCTACGAGGGCGCTCTGGTTCACCTGCTCTTTGGAAAGCACATTCTGGAATTGCGCATTCCTGTTTCTGCTGCCCTGCGCGTGGGCCTTGACTGCCAATGCGGCCATTTCCTCGGGCTTTTTCTTATACCTTTCAAGATAGCTCTTTTCCAGCAGTGCATAAGCGGCTGCCAATGATAAGCTGTTTTTCTGCCATTCCTCCTTTAACGAAAAGGCGGAAAGCTGCTGTATCTCTGCCGAGGTCAGGTCGGACATCTTGTCGGTCCCGATGACCAGCGCTTTGTATATCCTTCCGGAATCTACGGCTTCGGCGGCGTTCTGCAGCGCGATGCTTCCGCTGCATTCCTCATGAAAGGTATGGATGCAGGATATGCCTGTTTTTTCTGCCACTTCCTGCTGCAGGCTCATGTTTTTCCGTATCAATGGATAAGAGGTATTGGCCAGGAAGATTTCTTCTGCCTCTTTCACAGCGTTACCCTCTTCTCTTTTCAGATTCTCCAGGACTTCTTCTGCCAATCCCAGCTCGTCTTTATCCCATCGGTCTCCGAAACGCGTGATGCCTATCGCGACAATGGCGGCCATCAGAACACCCCCCTCATCTTGGCGTAGGATGCATAATCGACATACCTCTTACGGTCCGCATACAATCGGGTAGCGGGTGCATTCTTTTGCTTCCTGGTTATGCTGTCCGTCACTTTGAACGAGAAGGCATCCGAGCCGGCGCCGCTCCCGAACGAAGTCACTACGATGCGCTCGCCGGGCTTTGCGTTGTCCAGGACATGCGTCAATACGAGCAGCGAGGCCCCGGAGTACGTATTCCCGATTTCTGAGACGAGCAGATTGGCTGCTGTCTTTTTTTCCGGGAAGCCCAGCATTTTTCCTGCTTTCATCGGAAATTTTCCATTGGGCGTGTGGAAGACCATGTGGTCGATATCCTCTACCTTGAGCTTCAATTGTTCCATGAGGGCTTTTGTGGTGCCCACTACATGCCTGAAATAGGCGGGTTCGCCGGTGAACCTTTCTCCGTGTTCCGGATACGGCTGCAGGTTCCTCCGCCAGAAATCCGGCGTATCCGAAGAGACCGATGCGGTCCCTTCAAATTCTGCGATAATCTCTTCCTTCTTATTGCCGACGATAAAAGCCGCAGCTCCCGAAGAGGCGGTGTATTCCAGGATATCTCCGGGCTTTGCCTGGGCGGTGTCAGCACCGATGGCAAGGCCGTATTCGATCATCCCTGCCTTGACCATGGCCAATGCCGCCTGAAGACCGGCTGTTCCGGCTTTGCAGGCGAATTCCAGATCGGCAGCTGTATAATTATTTCCGATGTCCAGCATCTCCCCGATGATGGTTGCGTTGGGTTTTACGGCATAGACTTTGGATTCAGAACCCGAATAGACGGCTCCTATCTTCTTCCTGTCGATGCCGGCTCTCTTCAGGGCATTCAATGATGCTTCCACCGACATGGTCACGGTGTCTTCATCCGCTGCGGCCACGGACTTCTCTTCCATGGCCAGCCCTTTCTTTACGGCTCCTGCCTCTTTTCCCCATGTCTTGGCGATCTCTTCTGCCTTAATACGATAGAAAGGAATATACGCGCCGTACCCTACGATGCCTGCCATTTTAGCCCGCTACTTTTTTCAGAATATGCACTGCTACGTTGGCTCCGCAGCCTCCAATGTTCTGCGCCAGCGCTATCTTGCCACGAACCTGTCTCTCTCCGGCTTCATTACGCAATTGTTTCGTCAACTCATATATCTGCGACAATCCGGTCGCAGATATGGGGTGGCCTTTGGCCTTTAAACCGCCGCTCATATTGACAGGCAGCTTCCCGTCCAATCTTGTAGTGCCGTCCTGTATCAGCGCATTGCCTTTCCCTTTCTCCGCAAAGCCCAAATCCTCGTATGCCATCAGCTCCACAATCGTGAAGGCGTCGTGCACTTCTGCAAAATCAATATCCGAAGCGGAAATGCCGGCCTGGTTATAGGCTGCTTCGGAAGCCCGCTTCGTGGCTTCCCACGTCGTGATGTCCTCGCGCTCAAACGTGGGCAGCGAATCCGTGGCAAGGCCCGAACCGATGATCTCCACGTCGGTCTTGTCTTTGGTAAGAACAGCAGCTGCCGCGCCGTTCACGCTCAGGCTGCAGTCAAACAACCGCAGCGGCGAAGCGACCATCGGCGATTTTTTTATCTATTCTCATGGTTCTTCAGCGCCACCTGCGCAAAATCATCTTCGGTGGTGCCGTACTTCAGCATGTGCTGCTGCGCCACCAACGCGTTCTGAGCTGGAAATATCATCCCCTCGGCCTGCTCGTAGATGCGCTCTCCTCCCATCAGGATCTCATCGGTCCTTGCGTCGGTATTGCCTGCTACGAGTTTTTCGAAGCCTATCACCAGCACGTTATTGTAATCCAGATTCTGGCCGGCCCATACTGCATTGCCCCCTCCGCTGCATCCTGAGATGATGCGGATGACCTGCGCTTTGGTATTGAGGACACTGTTGATCATGGAGGCAGAATGCCGTTGGCGCTCGCCGTTGGAGAAAAAATCCATATTGGTGACTACGACGCCTTCAATATCTTTCATGGACATGCCTGCATCCTGCAGCGCCTCAAAGGCGGCCTCGTAGATCATCTCCTGCGAACTCCTATTCCCGGTCCCAAACTTGGTCATGCCAACGCCTTTGACGAACATTATAACGACATCCCTCCGTTGATATTGATGGTTTCACCGGTGATGTACGATGATTTCTCCGATGCCAGGAACACGATCGCATCTGCCACATCCGTGGCTGTGCCTTCCCGCCCCAATGGGATGAGCGAAAGCAGAATCTTTCGTTTCAGGAATGGAATCCTGTCGGTCATCTCGGTCTTGATGAATCCCGGAGCGACTGCATTCACGGTAATCCTTCTCTTCCCTACCTCTTTGGCCAGGGATTTGGTGAACCCGATCAGGCCTGCCTTGGTGGCTGCATAGTTGGTCTGGCCGAAATTTCCGGTCATGGCAGCGATGGAAGACATGTTGATGATCCGGCCCCCTTCTGGCATGAGCTTCAGGGCCTCTCTTGCCACGTTAAAGGCGCCGGTCAGGTTAACTCCAATGACCTTGTCCCATTCTTCGTCGCTCATTTTGGCCAAGGTCCTGTCTTGGGTGATGCCGGCGTTGTTCACCAGGATATCAACACGTCCATATTTCTTCCCGATCTCCCTGAACATGGACGCCACTTCTTCGCGCTCTGCGACATTGGCTTTCACAATGAATGCTTCCCCATTGCTTTTCCTTATCTCTTCTGCTGTCCTCTCAGCACCCTTTGCGTCGCTGTTGTAATTCACGATCACGGCAGCTCCTCTTTTTGCCAATGTGATGGCAATCTCTTTCCCGATGCCTTTGGAAGCGCCGGTGACCAAAGCGATCTTATCTTTCAGCTCCATTTTACGTCCTCACCTTCATGCGCGGTTGCTTGAGCGGGTATTTGATGGCTTCCAGCTCGTCTCCTACAATCTCGATATTCTCGATCTGTCCGATATCGGCCTGTGCGGCTATCTTTAGGTAGGGGGCTGTCGGCAGCATTCCAAGCTCACAAAACACTTTGTCAAGGGCTACCGGATCCCGGCTGGCCAGCACCAGGTTGAGGAATGCGGGCTCTCCGCTCTGCAGCGGTCCGTCTCCCTGCATGCCGATGGTGGCGTCGCCGAGGGTAATATACTTAGGCAATGCCTTTTGCAGATACGCCAGTGCTTCTAGCGGGTTACCCTTCATCAACGCCTCCTGGCTCCTGTTGCTCAGGCATCTCCGCATGTTCTCCAACGCCCCTGACGCGACGATCATGCTGTTGGTCTTGAGCACAGGTATATTGATGATGATATCTTTACTGAGCACTTCCTTGGAGATCTCAAACTCATATTTGTCCACGGTCTTCGTTTCAAATTCCGTTTCTGCCAGATTCACGAATCGTATGCTGTGCCTTTCGCATACAGCCCCGAGCTCGCTCCGTTCCAGCGCTTTCTTGCTATCCACGCCCGGATTGGGCTGCTCGGCTACGGTTATGTTTTCGGAAGAGACGCCTTGCTCTTTCAGAATCTGGATGACTGCTTCCAGCACCGCTGGATTGGTGGTGATGGCCTGGTAGGGATACGCGGCTTCTTCCATGTTCGGCTTGATAAGGATTTTGGCGCCCTTCTTCGGCTTCCATTCGATCAGCATCAGCGCTTTTTTTACGGCTTCTGCAACATCGTATTTTGTTTTCACGATGGAAACAGCATGCCCATTTCCCGAGGTCTTTTCCTCGTATCGGTCTCCTATCTTATATTCCCTCATGGTTTTCTTCGGGATACGGTTGCCGTTCTCGTCTTCCAGGATGATGATGTTATAAGGGACAATCGGATGCATCGGCGAGGGGACAAATACTTTTGTGAAGCCCACTACATTTGCCGTGGCTCCTACTATCTTCTCGATCGGGCCTTTGCAGTAGATGCATTTTTCTACCGGATAAATCCATTTCTTGTTGCACTTCTTGCAGACCCATCGTTGCATCTTATCCTGCCACCTTCCTGAGTATATGGACACTGACCGTGCCGCCGCAGCCTCCAATGTTTTGCGCCAGCGCTATCTTGCCGCGAACCTGTCTCTCTCCGGCTTCATTACGCAATTGTTTCGTCAGCTCATATATCTGCGACAATCCGGTCGCAGATATGGGATGGCCTTTGGCCTTCAGGCCGCCGCTCATATTGACAGGCAGCTTCCCGTCCAATCTTGTAGTGCCGTCCTGTATCAGCGCATTGCCTTTCCCTTTCTCCGCAAACCCCAAATCCTCGTATGCCATCAGCTCCACAATCGTGAAGGCGTCGTGCACCTCTGCAAAATCAATATCCGAAGCGGAAATGCCGGCC
>JAGVYO010000007.1 GCA_018303225.1 Candidatus Woesearchaeota archaeon | reverse complement strand
TTAATGATATATACCGAGGAATCATAGCCTATAGATGATTTAAATGATAAAAGAAATGAAGTGCAAATGCAACCAATGCGGAAAAGTTTGGCATTATTTACCTAGTGAGGAAAGTTCTATAAAAACCCAGCAAGTAGGGAATGCTATGGTGGGGTTAGGCATGTGTTGTTCACCACTTGGACCGCTTTATTCCAATAAATCAATAGATTTGGCAAGACAAGCTAATAAATTCAAAAAATGCCCTAAATGTGGTTCAGCAGATATAACCAAGAAAACCATAGAATATGAGAAGAAGTAACATGTTAGTCCGAATGTCAATTTATTTAATTGTTAACTTACATCAGAAAAGAATATCTCCTTATCGCAATAAGATTGTAACTATGGAATTTCAGCAATGAAGAAGCATGGTTTCTTTAAAGGATGGTTAAAAACAATGGGTAGGATATTGAGGTGTAATCCAAAAAATTTCAATTCTTGCATTGATTATCCATGAACCAGATTACATTGTTAAGTAGGGTGATGCCGATGATTAGTGGAGAAAAAATAGAGAAGGTAACATTTGAATTATGTGATAAGTTGATAGACAAAGCAGATAAGTATTATATATCTTTTAGAATCCTAAATCGCTGCGGATTTTTCCTTCAATCAGTAAATAGTTTAGTATTTTCATTTGAAACTTTTTTAAAATTAGGGTATTTATTGGGTAAAGAGGAGTACAGCATCAATGAGCTTAAAAAACTAGGTCACCACAATAAAGAATGTGCTAAAGAGATCATTTAAAAATTGAAGGAAAACCATTTCTTGAAACTCTCAATTTAGAAATTTTGGAACTTCATAGGACACTCACAGAAAAAATCAGAGAAAAATTTAACCATCCACAGTATAACGCACTTTTAGTGCATAATGCTTGGAGATACAGCGAGACAAAAGAAATAAAAGAGTTTATAGAAAAATGTTTAGTTGAAGGCAACAAAAATCTTGATTCATCAGATACTTAAAGCCCAAACAATCCGCCCAGCATGTTCCGGATCCCGGCCCGGGTCAGGAAAAACATGCCCAGCGAGATCAAAATCAGTATAGGGATATAGCGGATGCCTCTTGTTTCTTTTCCCTTGCCGATCAGGCCCAGGATGAAGGAACCCATCACCGAGGAGGTGACCAGGGAAATTATCGAGAAGAACATGACAAATTCAGAAGAGAGGCTGACCTCGCTGAACGAGAGGGGCATGCTGGAAGAGTAGCTTGTTTCAGGAAGGGAAAGCGAGGAGATGTTGGACTTCAGGACCTCGACCAGAAAGGACGATAGGCCGAACAGCAGAGGGCTCCCGATGGCAACTGCTGCAAAGATGAAGAACACGTACATCATGACGCTCGACCGGATCTTCTCCTCCACAAACCGCTGCTGGCGCAGGTTCTCGGCCGTCTGCTCCAGCAATGATGCCAATTCTCCGCCGGATTTCAAACCAACCACGATCAGCAGCAGGGTCTTCCGCAGGTGCTCCGAGCGGATCCGTTCGGTCATCAGCATGAGAGACGTGGAGATATCATCTCCCATCGTTATCTTCTTCCCGACCTCATTGATCTCGTGCTGCAAAGGCCCAAATTCAGGACGGGCCGAAAGCAGCAGCGCCCTGTCTGTGGTGAGGCCAGCACGCAGGTTGGAAGACATCAGCTGCAGCGCATCCGGAAGGACGCCTTCTACAATGCGCGCTTTTGTATCAGCCCGCAGCAGGAGATAAAAGTAAGCTGCCGCTTCGAAGAATACGAAAAGAAGGATGAACAGCAGCAGGAGCGGCATGGGAATCAAACGCCCCAGCAGCAGCGCACCGCCCAACGCAAGCCCGAATCCGAAGAACAGAATAAAGCCCAGGAAGCGCCGGGGCTCTGTCTTCAGATCCGCATAGACCAGCAGTTGCGAGTATTTTTCACGGAGATTCGGCGGATAGAGCCCGGCCAGAAAACGGTACATCACTCATCCCCCAGCAAGTTCGGGCGCCGGCTCCGGATAACCCCCAGAAACATGATCTGGAAGAAGAAGACAAAGCCGTACATCCCCCAGAAGACCATCTTGGCCGCACCCTCGGAGATGGAGATGAAGGAGAAGATGATCAGCATGAACGTCATGCCCAGCGAAGGGATGATGACCGCCACCAGCATATAAAACATGGCCAATGGGTTCAATTGGCTCCCGTAGCGCTGGATCTGCACCACCTGCTCTTCCGAGAGGGACTGGATGACGTGCCGGATGACATTGGAGATGTCCGAGCCGGATTTCATCCCATTGACGATCTGCCAGATGGCCCGGCGGAAGAAAAGCGAAGGGTTGGTGGCAGCCAGCTCCTCCAGCACCTCGGTCTGGTTCCTTCCCGAATTGATATCCTTGACCGCAGTCCCGAACTCCTTGGAGACATCACCGTAATTGGAATGGTAGATATTGACGAGGATATCGAACAGCGGGACGCCGGAATTGAGCTGGACCAGCATGTTCTGCATGGCTGCCATCAGGTGCTTTTCGATATTGCGGATGCGTTTGGCAGTGATGAGTTTCGGATAGATGAGCTGCTGCATGAAGACAAAAAGGGCAAAAAGAAAAGCGATAAGCAGCCCGACCCACACTGCATTGTCCAATGCGAATACAAAGAACAGGATGGAAAGCAGGACCCACATGAAACCCATGAAAACAGAAGAGGCAATCAGGCACATGCCAAGGTAGGCCTTCGACGAAATCTCCAGCTTGGCCCTTTTCAGGTCCATATCCAGAAAAGGGAAGATGAACTCTAAAAACTGGCCCAATCCAAGGATTTTATGGGCAAGGTTATACAGAAGCGCCGGCGGCAGGAGAGAGTACGGAAGTTTTAGCATTTTATTTCAGGAGCTTGTCCGGAGAGGAGTTTTTGGAGACCATATCGAGCAGCGGCTTGGGATCGATATAATATTGGTGCATGATCTTCCCGACCCGTTCGATGCCGCGGAGGTTGTTCTTGACCATCCAGTTGAGGATCTTCTCTTTCTGCTGGATGTCCTTCATGATCTCCGAATGGCTCATGCCGGTGTTCCTTGCCAGCTCCTCAAAAAGGCGGAACGACTCGTTGTGCTTCACCAGGGTATCCGCGCCGGCTTTCCACCGGTAGAGGATATTGGCCTTGGCTTTCATCGTATCGCCCTCGTCCGAGGTCAGGAATTCCCCGACCTGGAACGTGCGCCGGATGCCCTGCCTGCGGTCCCGGAACATGACCACGTTGAGGTTGACGGCATTGAGCAGGTTAGGGGATATTGAAAGAGGCGGATGGACCAGGCGCTGGATGGTCTCATCGATGCTGTCTGCGTGGACGGTCGCATAGACGCTATGACCGGTGTGCATCGCCTCAAACAATACTTCCGCCGCCTCTTTGGTGCGCATCTCTCCCAGGATGATCCGGTCAGGGCGCATACGCAGCGAATTGACCAATAAATCAAGCATGGTAATCTCGCCCTTCCCTTCCGGATTGGGTTCGCGGGTAGTGAGCGGGCACCAATAAAGGTATTCCGGCAGCTGAAGTTCGCGGGTATCCTCAATCGATATCAGGCGGTGGTTAGGGGGGATGAACGGCATGCACACATTCAGGAAGCTGGTCTTGCCGGACGCAGTTCCGCCGCTGATCAGCATGTTCATCTCGTACTGGATGGCCAGCCAGATTAACGCAAAGATATCAGACGAAGAGGTCTTGTTGGCGATGAAATCCGTCACGGTCCACGGGTCCCGGACAAATTTCCGGATGGTGATCGTATTGCCCTTGGTGGCGATGGGGTAGAGGACTGCGTTCGCGCGGTCCCCGGTGACCAGATGGGCGTCCAGCAGCGGATTGAGCGTGGTGATCTGCCGCCCGACCCTGCGCGCGATGATGTTGGCGTAATTCTGGATCTGCGACTCATTGGAAAGCGTGACATTGGTGATCAGCCAGCCGTATTTTTTATGGTATACCCGGACAGGCTCCATTGCCGAATTGATGACGACCTCCTCGAGGCTGCCGTCGTTGAGAAGGAATTCGACCTTTCCCAGGCCCATCATCTCATGGAGCAGCATGCCCACGAGAAAGTTTCTGGTCGCAGGGTCCACATGGGGAAATTTTGCGCGGATAATCTCGTTAGATCGGATGCTGAACTTGTTCTTGAGCATCGTGACCGCCGTGGGGTCCAGGATCTCAGATGCGCTGATGTGGACGTCCGTAATCAGCGAATGCCGGATGTCATCCAGCAATGCCTGCATGGCAGGAGAAATCGAAGGAACCACCAGCTCGTAAAAAGGGAGCTTCCCTGAGTATTGGGCAATCTTGACCTGTATCTTGAGGTTATCGGCCTCTACGGTGTATGTCTCCAGTTCGTTTTCCATCAGCGGTTCACCTTACGAAGTTCAGGCTCCCCAAATGCAGGGTAGTGGATCCGGATAAGGTTATGAGATTCCAGGATGCGGGCCCAGTCCTCGATGGTGCGGATGCTTACCTGGAAGATCGTGGCTGCCTCGGACAGCTTGACAATCGTGTATTTCTGCACCATCTCCATCAGCCGATCCAGATCGGTCTGGTATTTGCTGGTCGACTGGATGTGCAGCTTCGTTTCCTGAAGGCCGGACAGCTCGTCCCGGGTTTTTTTCATCTCGCTCAGCGTCTTTTCTTTCTGGACAAGCTTCTCGCGCTCCTTCTGCAGGTTCTCAAGGCGTTTCTTGGCGCGCTCGACCCGCAATTGCTCTCTCCGCGCTTTGCGCTCTTTCCGGCGCTCGGCCCATTTTTTCCTCCATTGTTCAAACCGGTGCTTCCGTTCCTCGGCATTGATCTTCTTCTGGAGCGCCTTGTACCGTTTTCGTTCCTCCCGCTCCTCCCCCAGGGCTGTCTTTTGCGCAGAAAACAGCGCATCCAGCTCCTTCTGCAGATGTTCCTGTTTGAGAGAAGAGGTTTTCCTGTCTGTCTCCTTTTTCTTCTCCACGATGCGGGAAGAAGGCAGCGATTTTCTGACCATCCGGTAGGCGACGAGAGAAAGGCCCATGAGCGCAATACCCAGGACAGCTGTAATCCATTCGCTGAAGACATAGCCGGCAAGGATCACAAGGATGGAAACAAGGAACAGGAGATGATAGAGGAGAGCCTTCTTCAGATTCGCAGGCAGGGGTGTCTGTTTCTTTTTTGCAGGCAGGATCTTTTTATGAGACTTCTTCACGGAAGAAATCCTGCGTATCGGTTTCCTGGAGCGGTTCTTGGAAGGATGGATTTTCTTCCGGAGCTGATACCATAGGTATTCCAGCATCAGAAGAACAATGAAAAAAAGGGACAGGAAGAAAACAAAATGCCCTCTCCCGCTGAAGAGGAAGAACAGCGCAGCCAGCACGCTGAGGCCGAACACGATCTCCAGGGCTGTCTGGATCCTGTTTTTTGGGAAAGGGAGAGATTTTTTGGTAGCCATTTTTATAGATATATCTACTTCTTTAAATCACGCAGAAAGACCATTTTAAATCTATGTCTTAATTAAGGAATGGTAACTTATTGGAAAAGGATTAAGGTGAAACGTTAGCGCCGTCTATGGCGGTGCGGCGGTTTTGCTCCGCAAAACCTATTCGCCACCCCGTAAGTCATAGAAATCCAAAGATTTCTAGGATGCCAGAAATCTGCGATTTCTGTGCAGGACGTCCCCCGGCTCATCGCACGCCACGACGGCGCTGGCGAGGCTGGGGTTGCGCCCAATCTTTTACGAAAATGTCAGAAATCGAAGATTTCTGAGCATCCTCAGAAACAAAGTTTCTGAGAGATTGAGCAAAAGAAATGCGACACAAGGTCGCACGCCGTGGCTATATGGGTTATCCATTAACGCCACGGCAAGGGGCTTCATGCCCCTTCTTGCATGTCAATCTGGGCGTAACCAGTTGCGGGCTGCCGAGCGAGGACATGCGGAGCATGTCCGACAGCGGCCGTTGTCGTGGCGTTCGGCTGAACCAAATATCTTAACTTATTGTATACGGACTCTTCCTTCCTTAGAGATGCCGAAGTCCGTGAAATTTATGGATGCCACCGCCGGATAATATACTTCAATCCGTGTCGTTGGGTCAGCAGTAAAGGTTATGTTGGTGATGAGATGGGCCGCTGTCCCATTCACCCGCATCGTAAGTTTTCCGCCCTCCATCACGAAATGCAATGATCCGTATTCGGTGTAAAGATAGGTATCCTCTCCAACTTCCCTCAAAGGGCAGTTCTGCGCAGGGCTGAAGGCCTCCACGTACAAGGGAGGCGAGTGCGTGCCGGCATTTGGACAGCCGGTGATATTCTCTATAAAGGTGGCTTTGACAGAATACCGGTTGAAATTGACAGCCGTGGGCAGAATAACAATCTCACGGCCGCCCAGCTGGTTATGCGCGTAATTGATCTCGTAGGGCGTGATGATCAAAGGAAACGCAGTCGTCAGAAGCGTCAGGTTCACACGCGTAGAAGGATAGGTGGATTCAATAAACGCCTTGAAGCCGGCCATGGAGGCATTGAAAGGCGTAGTAGCATTGGGCAACGTCTCCTCAAATGAAACTGTGGTGTTGGTTATAGCTATCGAAACGCCGGAATAAACAACCAGCTCCTGAAGCATTCGCTCGATAGAATTGCTGATCTCGTAAACACGGTCAAGAAGGAATATCCGCGCTGCAATTTCTTCGGAATGTCCGGCATTGGAAGAAAGAAGAACCGCAGACGCGAGCAAGACCAGTCCCAGAAACGTCATCAGCACCGTGAACAGCATGCCTTTCTTCATTTCAACCACACGTAGATTTTCGCTTTGTAAAATTGGCCGTCCTTGAGGAAGGATCGTTCGGCCGTGACGATAAATTCGTTTTGGAAAGGAAGCAAGGAGGTTTCTGTCACAATAGCACCTTCCAAAGATCCCCCGCTGATCTCGATGCGGGCATGGTAGTTGGCAGGAAGCAGCACATTCAGCGAAGTCCGCAGCGTATCAGTCGAAAGGCTTTCCAGCGCACCGTTGTAATCCACCAATGCCAGGATATCGCTGCCCGTGCGCTCCATCTGGATCCGCGACAGGCTTTCTTCGTTGGTGCGGCTGATATAGAAGGAAGAGATCGCCAGAATGCCCACAAGGATGAAGACAGCTATCGCTACGTCAAGGGTAAAGACAAACCCTTTATTCCCAAACCGTAAAGCGCAAGATGGCTTCTTCATCGTGATAGCGGACCAACCGATTGGCCGGAAAAATAAACGTCCCATTGGGAGCAGCTCCGTATGGATCAATGATATCCGATCCGTTCAGGTATTTCAGCTGGAAATAAAAGTGATGGAGCGGCGAAAGCATATCCCGTGCGACACTATAATTAAGCGCCAGAAAGGCGTTGAGTTTCTCTTCAGAGAGGTTCCGGTCGTGGTTCGCCAGGCCGATGCGCTCCACAGTAGATGGATCCTGCTCCCAGGCGTTTGGCATTCCAGGGGTCTTCACCAGAAGATCCGAAACCTGCAGAGCCTGCAATCCGATTTCCTTATAGGCCGTATCCTCGCTGAGCTGGACGGAATATTTATCCCAGATTATAACAGAGGAGATTAAAAGGACCATAAATACGAATACCGCAATAAACAGGTCGGATATTACCAGTTGGCCGTTACGGGACAAGCTCATTTTCAACGCTCAAAACACCTTTGTCATTTCGTAGGCCGATCTCTCCGGTGACTTCATAGGAGAGTCCTTTCAGCGGCGCTACGCAGGTCGCTTCGGTCTTTTTCTTGGGCGTCACATATCCCGAAGCTTTCTCGATCAGGTCCGCGATGATGCTGGAGTACTCTTCCTGCTCCCCGCCGCCCACCTGGAAGTCGCCGAAATAAAAGACCTTCCCGCTGCCGTAATCCCAGTACGCGATGGCCGGCTGCGAATTGCTGTTGTACTGCGCCACCACCTCCTGGGCAGGCTGCTCTTCCTGCAGGGTAAATTGAACAAAATCCGAGCGGCAGTAGCTGTTGCTCGTGCCCCGGTCGCAGCGGATCCGGATTTGATCGCCGTTGCTCAAAGCTACATCCTGAAGCGTGCGGTCCTGCCAATCCGGCTCCTCGTCTGTGCTCATCCAATTGTCCTGCTGCACGCCGTTCAGGTAGAGCCACCATTGGTCATTCCCGTCGCTTTCCCCGCAGTACCGTACCGTGAGGTCGTATGTTCCGCTTTCCAGGCCGAACGTGAACGTGGCATTGGCCGCTATGGAGGTCGAACCGGTATGCCGGATGCATTCGCCGCCCGACGTGGAAGGGGTGTCGCAGACACAATTGGTGGTGTCATCGAAACCGCCGCTCAACGATGCATCTTCCGATTCTATGGTGCCCGGCGAAATTCCAAATTCAATATAGGAACGCTCTTCAAAATCAAAATTTTCGCCCAAGTCCAGGTTTGGAAAGAAGGCAGGGTCGGGCTGCTGGACAACCGTGACTGTATTTCCGTATGTGCCCCCCAGCTGATGCAGCCCAACGCCCGCAATGGACCAGACATCATCATTATAGCCTGAAGGGTTGCAGCGGTACGAAGTGGACGGATAGCTGCCCGAGGATTGTTCACGGCACATCGAATGCTCCGAGAGGATGAGGATGTTGCCGTCGCTCACCCAGTTTTCCAGGATTTCCAGGTAGGTATCGCCGCCGTATTGGGCATTGTACTGCAGGTGGGAGTCCTCCAGGTAGAGGACATTGTAATTGCCGATTTCCGCAATCAGATCATCCAGATCCGGCCCGATGAGCGCATAATCTACGTCATCCCCGGAAGACTGGCAGCCCGCGCTGTCGATGTCGCTGAAGCAGGTCTTATACCATGCCGGTGCCAGGCGCTCGGTGACCGTATCGTAGAAGGTCTGCCTCGTTTCGCCGGCCTCAGAAACCAGCACCGCAATCTTCGTTTCAGCCTGGGACATGTTCAGGATCTCCTCCACCTTGATAAGGCCGTCCTCAAAAAAGGTGATGAAGTAAGGCGTATCGATCCGGGCAACAGATCCGTCCCCGGTTTCGGAAAGCGAAGCCAGCAGCGACGCAATTTTCAGGCATTCGTTCTGCCGGTTGACAAAAGATTGGGTATCGCGCACATCATTTTGCCGTGCCATGATAAAAGCAAGCAGGATAAGGAAGATGAACATGATTATGCCGATGGAAAAAAGGAATTCTGTGCTGATTTGGGATCTTTTCATATTTAAGGTCTGCAGCAGCAGGTGTCTGCTTCAGATCCGCCTAAGCAATAGGTTTGAGAAACATTGGAGCCTGCATAACAGTTGTCGGATTGGCTGTAAGGAAGCCCGCAGCCGCTGTTGCATTTGCTGATGGCATTTTCGCACACCCCGTCGCTCAATCCCTGCCACCCGCACCAGCCCGCGCAGCTGTCGATAAAAGCCTCTTCACCCGCAGAAATGTTGACGCGCAGCGACCGTGTCGGAGAAGCGCCTTCGTTGGCCAGCAAACTCGTATCTACGCAGCTGATATTCCAGGTGTAATTGCCCTTGAACATCGGCATAGTGATGTCCTCAGCAATGCCCTCGGTTACCGGCGAGTCGTGAACGTTCCAGTTGACCGTCCC
>JAGVYO010000012.1 GCA_018303225.1 Candidatus Woesearchaeota archaeon | reverse complement strand
TGCTTCAGGTTCTCCAGGCTGATCTTCAGGTATTCCCTGATCATTTCTTAGGATTCTTCCGGTTCTTCCACCATTTCCGATAGCCGAAATACGCCCCCGCCACGATCAGGAGGACAACGATGAATCCGGATTTGCTGCTCGCCGCGACCAGGCCGTACTTCTTGGCATCCCCTTTTGAGTAGACCGTCAGCGGAATCGTCTCGACCTTGCTGTGGTCCAGATTGAAGCTGTCCTTGTACTCCACCTTGACCAGCAGCGATGCATCCCCTTTCTTTGCCTTGAGGAATACGTCAAACTCCACGGTCTCGAAATCATCGCTTTCCAGGTTTCCGATGTAGATGCGCGGCGCCGACAGTATTTCATAATCCTCGCTCTCCAGCAGCTCCATCGACGCGTATTTTATGTCGCTGGCTCCTCGGTTGGAAAGGCTTAGGACAACTTTCCCTTTCTGGCCGGAATAATATGCCGTGGTCTCTTCCAGGTTTACGCTGAAATCAGGCACTTCCTTCACCATGAGGCCCACCGTCGGCTTCTGGGTCTGGTTTCGGCCGGTGTTGTCGGTATATTTTATGTCCAGGGGCACCTTATACACTTTCGAGGCGGCATCCGCATCCGCCAGCAGCAGGTAGGTGACATTGAACGCCTCCCGCGGCGTGATCTCGCGGTAGATCCGCTCGTTGGTGGATCCCACCGGCGAAATGGGGATGTTGTTGAGATCAAGACTTAGGCGCACATTGCGCAGCAGCGAGTAGGCCATGTTCTTCATCTCGAAATTCACGGCCCGCTGCCTGCCGGGCTCGAGATAGCCTTTCTCGATGGTGATGGCCTGGATGCTCAATAAGGGCGCAGCGGTCTGGACGCTGATATTGAATGCTTTTGGCTGGATCCATTCCCCTTCCCCTATCCTGTACCGTAAAGTGACCTCATTTTCTCCGTCAATCGCATCGGAATCTATCCGGACCCCGTATTTCAGCACCGCGCCCGCGTCGCCGGTCTGCTGGGCGCTCAACGATCCTATTTTCCGGCTCCGGTCATTCTTGTTTTCCAGCGTGAAAGGATACTTCTCAATGAACTCCACGGTCACGTCCTTTGCGTTCTCAGAACCCCTATTCTCGAATTTGAACCGCAGGTCCGCACGGTCACCCGGGCTTACGGGATCCGGCTCCTGATTGACCAGGGTGACGCGGATATCTGCGACATTGAACGACGTGAAAGCTGCCTTGGCTGCCACGACGCTTACCAATACCATTGCCAGCACCATTATGATTCTCTTGTTCATTTTCTTTCCCTCCTGTTGATTGTGCTTTTGACGACTTGTCCGTCTCTTAAAATCTCAACACGATCCGCATGTTTCGCGACATACGCATCGTGAGTGACCATGACGATGGTTTTCTTCTCCTCTTTCTGGAGGCGCTTCAGGAAATCCATGACGGTGGATCCGGTCTTGGAGTCAAGATTTCCCGTGGGTTCATCCGCCAGGACCACTTCCGGATCGTTGGCCAGCGATCGTGCGATGGCGACGCGCTGCTGCTGGCCGCCGCTCAGCTCCGACGGCCGGTGGTGCATGCGCTCCTTCAGCTCGACCATCTCCAGCAGCCGCTGGGCCCGCTGCAGGCGTTCATTTCGCGGGATGCCCTGGAATACCATGGGCAGCATCACGTTCTCCAGAGCCGAAAGCGTCGGGATCAGGTTGAACTGCTGGAAGATGAACCCGATCAGCTTTCCGCGGATCTGCGCCAGATCCGATTCAGAGAGGTGGGCGATATTGCGGTGCTCGAGAAAGATATTCCCTTTGGTCGGGATATCGAGGCAGCCTACCATGTTCACGCACGTGCTCTTCCCCGATCCGCTGGGACCCATGATGGCCACAAATTCTCCCCGTTTGATCTCGAGGCTCAGGCCGCGCAGCGCCGGCACCTCTACTTCGCCCATCCTGTAGATCTTCCACACGTTCTCCAGCCGTATGACGGTGTTGTTTTTCGTCATAATCGCTTGAGCTCCCCGGTGGTCTTATGCAGGATCCGCTTGATTTCCTTCCGGTTCGTGGGTTGATCTCTTTGAAGGGCACTTCCCCTCTTTTCAGGCTGTCGAACAGCTCCTCCGCGAAGCCAGTATCCTTGTTCGAAAGGCAATGGAAGGCCCGGAACCCTTCCCTGAGCTTGTCCAGGAGTTCGTCCTGGTTTTTCCCCAGTTCGTGCAGCCTTTCTCTTCCCTTGTCGTTGAGCGAGTAGACCTTGCTGCGCTCCTCTTTCCTTACATCGATGAAGCCCTCTGCCTTCATCTTCTCCAGAAGCGGGTACATGGATCCGGTGCTGGGCGCAGCGCCGATGGACGCCCCGATGCTTTTCATGAGCGAGTAGCCGCTCATAGGCTTCTGCGCCAGGCTCCTCAGTACAAATGTGCCCAGGTGTCCGCGTATCATAGTGTCATATGTCGTTAACGATATATTGATTAAGATATATTGTTAACTCTATATCGGTATCGATATAAAAACTTTTCGCTTCGGCGCCAAAGAAAACGTTTAAATATCCCTCCCTCATCCGGGGCCGTATGGACGCGGACAGGGTCGAGCGGAGGAAGAAAGCTTTGGTCATCTTTCTGGCCTTTATCATGGTGAGCAGCTCGGTGGCCTTCATTTTTATCGGCTACGGCGGCGGCCAGAGCAGCACGGTAAAATACAACGATTACACCTTCCGCCAGCGCAACAGCCAATGGTCCACCTTTGTGGAAAAGCGGGAAGCCCTCTTTGACTACCTTCCGGCCGATGTGCTGGACATTGAGGCAGATTCCTATGCATTCACGCTGCTCCGTTCCAAATTGCAGATCGATTCCACGCTGGATGAAAATGCCACGCTGACCCAGGAAGCGGCGCTGGCGCAGTACCAGCTGGGCGAGATGCTGAACTTCCACAATATCTATGTGCGGCAAGGCCTCACGGAGCCGAATGAATTCAGCCTGCCGGTGATCACCTGTGAAAATGCTAATTCCTTTGTACCGGTGCTTTATTTTAAAGAAGGAAATCGGACAAGGATCTACACCGATGGAAATTGCGTGATTGCCGAAGCCTCCCAGTCTTTTGACATGACACGCCTGAAGGACCGGCTGCTCTACGGCATTCTTGGTATCATCTGACCATGCACCCCAAAAACGAAAAAAAGCTGAAAGCGTTGGAAAAAAGTCTTGAAGAGGGCGTAATTACCCGGGAAGAGTTTGATGCGCAAAAAAAGGAATTGGCAGATCACGGGGGGAGCGAAGAAATTCCATCTGAAAAGCAGGCTGCTCCGGAAAGTCCGGAAGCGCCGAAAAAAGGCTCGGAAAAAATACTGCTATGGAGCATTTTTGCATTGGTTGCGGTGGTCGCGGCCTTCATCGTGGTCTTTTTGTTTTTCAAGAATGTTGCTGTGGAGCGGCCGCAGACCATTGAGGATCTTCATGCCCTTAACCTTCAGGGCAAGCTGGACCCGGAGGAAGGGTATGTGTACAACCAATTCAGTTTTGTCGAACTCGATGGTCTATGGTACACCCTGATCCAGAATCCGACGGGCACCGAGCAATACAGCATCCCGCTGCACTATGGTCCGCGGGAACTTGAGGGCATCCAGGCGGCCGGCAGGCTGGACGACCCGTTATTCAACGAAGAGATTGAGTATTTCATCACCTTCGATCCGGAAGGCGAGAATCTGCAGTACGTCGCATTGGCCGTGAGCGAATTTGACCAGAACATCATCAAGGTGCTGGGGAAACTGCCGGTCGCGGCCTGTTCCGAGAACAAGACCCTGCCGTGCCAGACCCGTCCCATCATGACGTGCGACAACACGGACAGGCCGGTTGTTTATTTTAAGCAGAAATCACCGGCCCAGGTCATCTATGACAGCAATTGCATTGTTGTCCAGGGAAACGGCACGGATCTTGTCAGGGCCACCGACCGCTTGCTGTACGGCTTCTACGGGATTATGCAGCCCGCGAATAGTTAGATCTCCTGCACCCCTTTCGGGGTAAGGGCCACAAAACGCACGCCAATTCCCAATTTCAGCAGTGCAGCCAGGATGGCCATATGCTCCTTTCCCTCTCCGGAGATGAGGTTTACCCCGACTTCCAGACCTTTTATCTTTCCTTCCAGCTTGCTTTTCACGTCTGCAATCAGCTCCGTCAGGAACCGGCTGAAATCCACCTCGATGAATTCCGTATTGGGCCGCACCTGGAACTTTTCTCTGGCGAATTTGTCTCCAACAAGAAAGACCCTTTCCCACGGATATCCTTCGATGACTTTGGCGACATGGGCCCACGTTCCCTTTCCCGAAGATAAACAGGCTATCAGTTCTGTCATAAGGGGGGTATTTTCAGGATGCTATAAAAGGATTTCTGCCAAAAAGGGTATCTCAGAGAAGTTTTTCTACGGATGAAATTTATTGTGGCGCATTGAATAAGAAATCATTTTATTTATGGTAGTGCGAGTCCAAAAATTTCGTGCCGAAATTTTTGTGATGATCCAACACGCTAAAAAAAGAGTTTTTCACAATGTTTCATTTTATTAATCTAAACGTTTATAAATTATCCAAAACTTCAAATCAGGTATGCCTCTCTTCGTACTGCAGGAAATCATCGATATGGTGCTGATGAGCCTGATCGTGGGCTACCTCTTCATGGGCTTTATTCCAAGGCCCCGGGAGGAAAATTACGACCCGCTGAAGGCTTACGCCCATCCGGACAGAGGCCATTTTCTCTTCGCTATCCAGGCCGTCGCACCCGCTATTATCCTCCACGAGCTGGCGCACAAATTTGTGGCCCTCTCCTTCGGGCTGGAAGCCGTGTTTCAGGCTGCATATTTCTTTCTGGGCGTTGGGCTGCTGTTGAAACTCCTGAACTTCGGCTTCATCTTCTTCGTTCCCGCCTATGTCTCCATCACCGGAAACGCCACGGCGCTGCAGTTCTCCATGACAGCGCTGGCCGGCCCATTGACCAACGGATTGCTATGGCTCGTCGCAGCCGGCCTGCTCCGCAGCAAAAAAGTAAAGAAATCCTGGGCCCAGTTCCTTGCGTTGACCGCGCGCATCAACATGTTCCTCTTCATCTTCAACATGCTGCCCATTCCCGGCTTCGACGGCTGGCAGGTGTACCGGGGACTGTTCGCGGCGTTCTTCTAAACCATAAACTTTAAATAGCAATAATTACATCCCCGGTCAATGCGGCAACCAAAAGATTTATTAAATGCGATTTCTGGAATAGGCCCTAAAGGGGGTTGTCCATGACTAAATACATTGTAGTGGTAGGCGGCGTTATGTCGGGTGTCGGAAAAGGCGTCACTACCGCTTCGATCGGCAAGATTCTTCAGCAGTACGGCTTCAGGGTAACGGCCATCAAGATTGACCCCTACATCAACTACGATGCGGGCACATTGAGGCCCACCGAGCATGGCGAGGTATGGGTCACCGATGACGGCGGTGAGATTGACCAGGATCTTGGAAATTACGAGCGGTTCTTCGGCATCGACATGCCCAAGCGCAACAACATCACCACCGGCCAGATCTACAAGACCGTGATTGACAGGGAGCGCAAAGGCGAATTTCTCGGCCAGACTGTCCAGTTCATCCCCCATATCCCGGATGAGATCAAACGCCGCATCCGCAGTGCCGCCAACGGCCACGATTTTGTGGTCATTGAGATAGGGGGCACGATCGGCGATTTCGAGAACATCCCCTATCTTTTTGCCGCGAAAAGCCTGGAGCGCGAGCTGGGCGAAAAAGACGTGATCTACATGCTGATCACCTATCTTCCGACGCCCGGGCATATCGAGGAGATGAAGACAAAGCCGACGCAGCAGGCCATCCGCATGCTCTCGGAGAACGGCATCTTCCCGGATTTCATCATCTGCCGTGCCAAGCGCCCCCTGGACAACGTGCGGAAGAAGAAGATCGAGACCTACGTCAATATCCCGCGGGACCATATCATCTCAGAGCCGGACATCGATACCATCTACCAGATCCCTATCGATTTGGAGGCCGACAAGCTCGGGTTGAAGATACTACGGAAATTCAACATGCAGCCGAGGAAAAAACCAGCGTGGAAAAGATGGAAGCAGCTGGTCGAGCAGATCCGGCATCCGAAAAAGACCCTGAAAGTCGCTATCGTGGGGAAATACGTGGACATCGGCGATTACAGCCTGGCAGATTCGTACATCTCCATCAATCATGCCTTGATCCATGCGAGCGCAAGCTTCGGGGCCAGTGTGGAGATCAACTGGGTGAACTCCAAAGAGATGGAACGGAAAGGCCATGACCTGTCCAGCCTGAAAAAATACGACGGCATCATCATCCCCGGCGGTTTTGGCTCATCCGGCGTTGAAGGCAAGATCAAGACCATTAATTATGCACGTGTGCACAGCATCCCCTTTTTGGGATTATGCTACGGCCTGCAGCTGGCCGTGGTGGAATATGCACGGAATGTCTGCCATCTTCAGAACGCCAACACGACCGAGGTAGACCCGAAGACCCCTTACCCGGTGATTGATATCCTTCCTGCGCAGCGGAAACTGATGGAAGAGTCGCGCTACGGCGGCACCATGCGGCTGGGCGCTTACTCCGCCATCCTTAACCCCGATTCGCGCGTCTTTAAGCTCTATAAAACAACCGGCCGGCTGAAAGGGGACCAGGAACGCCTGCGCTGGCTGAGGACGAAGAAGAACGAGGCCTTCCGCCTCGGTGTCCTTTCGACCCCTAAACATGCAATCCTTGAGCGGCACCGGCACCGCTACGAAGTCAATCCGGAATTCATTCCGGCCCTGGAAAAGAACGGGCTTCATTTCTCCGGCTACCATGTGCGCCATGACGGCACCCGGCTGATGGAGTTCATCGAGCTTCCCCGGCATCCTTTTTTCGTCGCTACGCAGAGCCATCCTGAGTTCAAGTCACGGCTTGAAGACCCATCGCCATTGTTCTATGGCTTCGTTCAAGCCATGATTAAAAAGTAAAGAAGCTGTCCTAAAATCCGTAATCTCATCCATTGCTTCTTATTTTGCGCGCATTGAATAAAAAATCATTTTCTTTGCGATAGCGTGAGTCCAAAAATTCCGGCACGGAATTTTTGTAATGAACCCAACCTCCGCAAAAAAAATATCTTCTCAAATGTTTCATTTTCTCCCATTTTTAATCATTTCCAAAGCACAAGCTTTAAAAATGAATCTTTGATTCTGGAACCATAATGAGCGAAGAAACCGAGGCATTGACCGGCTGGAAGAACTTCTATGATACGCAGTACAAAAAGCTGCTCTGGATACCCGCTTTGATGTTCGCCGTTGCCCTTTTTCTCATTTTCCTGCAATATGCCCAGACCGGCGATTTCCTGTACAAGGACATTTCCCTGAAAGGCGGCCTCACGGTCACGGTGTTTCTGGAAAAGGATATCAGCATCGATGCATTGGCGCAGGATTTGCAGAGGGCATACCCTACTGCCGAGGTGTCGGTCCGTTCCCTGACCAGTCTGGGCAATCCGATTGGGTTTATAGTGGACTCGGACATTGACGGTTCGCAGGAGGCCAACATCGAAGCCCTGATTAGCACGCTTTCATCGGCGGTCGCTACCCCCCTCACAGAGGACATGTATACCGTTGAATTCATTGGCTCTTCCCTGGGCGCCAGTTTCTTTAAAGAGACCTTTTTTGCGCTGCTGATGGCCTTTGTCTTCATGGGCATCGTGGTGTTCCTCTATTTCAGGCTGGCCATACCCTCGATGGCCGTCATCCTGGCGGCGTTTTCGGACATCGTGGTCACGCTGGCCATTGTGAACCTGCTGGGCATCCGGCTGAGCACCGCCGGAATAGCGGCTTTTCTGATGCTGATAGGTTATTCCGTAGACACAGACCTTCTTCTTTCCACTAAATTGCTGAAACATAAAGAAGGATCGCTGATGAAACGACTGATGGAAGCCACGAAGACCGGAATGACCATGACCGCTACCACGTTAGTGACGGTTACCCTGGCCATGATCTTTTCACAATCCGAAGTGATCCGGCAGATCATGATTATCCTTTTTATCGGCTTGCTTGTGGATGTCATCAACACATGGATCCAGAACGTCGGAATTTTGCGGATATATATAGAACGGAAAGAAAAACACGCATTGCACCATGAATCCCAAAGTTAAGAAACTGTTCACCAATGTCCGTATCATCATTTTGCTAATCTTCCTTATTCTCTCCATTGTAGCCATCCGCCCCAATTTCTGGAATGAAGGCGCGGCTGTCCGGAGCATCCTTCCCAACAGCTCGGCCAGTCTGGCCCAGCCGCCTTTTCCGCAGCCCAATCCAAATACCCCTCCCATGAGCCGGGAACGCATTTTGGCCATCAACAATCAGCCGGTAGTGGAGCCCGAGGATTACTATGCGTTCATTCAGGACATCGGGCCCAATCGTACCCTCCAGATCCGCACCAGTGAAGGCTTCCACACCCTTGTCACGGCCGAGAAGACTGAGACCATCGTCTATAACGACACCGTGATGAAAACCATCACGGAAACGATTACGGTCAACGAAACCGTCAACGGCGTTATGCAGGAAGTGAACAAGACCGTAAGCCGTGTCGTAGAAGTTCCACGGACAGAAACGCGCTCCCTCGGCACAGCCGATATCGGTCTCCGGGTCTACGAAGCGCCTACTACTAACATCCGGAAAGGGTTGGACTTGCAGGGCGGCACAAGAGTGCTGCTGCAGCCCGAAGAAGAGCTTTCGGCGCAGGACATGGAGTTCCTTCTTGCCAATATCAAAGAGCGCCTCAATGTTTACGGATTAAGCGACCTGATTGTGAGGGAAGCCGGGGATTTATCCGGAAATCAGTTCATCCTGGTGGAGATTGCAGGAGCGAGCGAAGAGGAAGTCAAATCGCTGCTTGCGCGCCAGGGAAAATTCGAAGGCAGGATTGGCAACGCTACGGTGTTCCGCGGCGGCCAGGATATCACATATGTCTGCAGATCAGCGGATTGTGCCGGCATTGATCCGAGCAGGGGATGTGGCACCCTGGAAGGCGGTTGGGCATGCTCCTTCCGGTTCTCCATCGCGTTGACCACTGAAGCTGCGCAGCGCCAGGCCGATGCGACCTCGAAATTAAGCGTAATCCCGAGTGCACAGGGCAGCTATCTGAGCGAACCCCTGGTTCTCTTCCTGGACGACCAGGCCGTGGACCAGCTCAACATAGCGTCTGACTTGAGGGGCCGTGCCGTGACCGAGATTCAGATCACCGGATCGCGCACAGGCGTTAGCCAGCAGGAAGCGGTGTTCAATACCTTGGGCGACATGAAGCGGCTGCAGACCGTGCTGATTACCGGCTCGCTGCCCGTGAAGCTCGAAATCAAGAAAATCGATGCCATCTCTCCTCTTCTTGGAGAGGAATTCATCCGGAATGCCCTGCTGCTCGGAGCACTCTCCGTGCTCAGCGTAGCGGCCGTTATCTACATCCGCTACCGGAAATGGAGGATTGCGCTGCCCATCATCGTTACGGTTGTCTCGGAGCTGACTATACTTTTAGGAGCAGCCGCGCTGATTGGCTGGAATATTGACCTGGCAGCTATCGCCGGAATCGTCATTGCCGTAGGTACGGGCGTGGATCATCAGATCGTCATCACCGACGAAACCTTGCGCGGCCAGCGCATTTTCCAGTCCTGGAAGCAGCGTTTCAAGAACGCCTTTTTCATCATCATGGGATCGTATTTCTCGCTGGTGGTGGCCATGCTGGCCTTGTTCTTCGCAGGAGCCGGCCTGCTGAAAGGGTTCGCATTGACCACGATCATCGGCGCTTCCATCGGCGTCTTCATCACCCGTCCCGCGTTCGCGGCCATGGTTGAAATATTATTGAATGACTGAGAATGACTACTAAACTTTCCTCGATTGGTATGGTGCTGGTATGCACAGTCCTGATATCCATTGCCCAGATACTCTATAAGAAGAGCATCGCGCAGCTGTCCCTAGGGGTTGCTGCCTTGCTGGCCAGCCCTTTCTTGTGGGCAGGACTGGCATTGTACGGTTTGGGGGCGGTCATTCTGATCATCGCGCTGCGGGGCGGAGATTTATCCGCGCTGTATCCTATCATCGCCACCGGCTATATCTGGGTCAGCATTCTGTCGGTGTATTTTTTCGGGGAGACCATGAACCTGCTGAAATGGAGCGGCGTGGCAGGCATTGTGCTCGGCATCACCTTTATCGGCATAGGAAGCCGGAAACAGGATGATATTTTCCAGGAGGTCAAGGGGATATAATGGCAACGCAATGGTGGGCGGTCCTGTTGGTTATTACGGCGGATTTAATCGGTTCTTTTGGCCCGATCCTGCTGAAGAAAGCATCCAGCCGGATATCCTTCAATCTGCGCTCCATCATCTTCAACAAATACCTCATCGGAGGCATCTTCTTCTACTCCATCGGTACTATCCTCTTCATTCCGGCCCTTCGTGGCGGTGATTTGTCCGTCCTCTACCCCTTCGTGGCGCTTTCGTATGTATGGGTCAGTTTCCTTTCCATGTGGTTTCTGAAGGAAAAGATGAACAAATTGAAATGGACAGGCATTGCGCTGATTCTGGCGGGCGTCTCGTTGATCGGCTTGGGAAGCTAACATGAAAACTGTAATCCTCTCGCTGGGCGGTTCGTTGATTGTGCCGGATAAGGTAGACGCCTCTTTTCTGAAAAAGTTCAGAAAAATGATATTGGCCTTTGTAAAAAAGAAATGCCGCTTTGTCATTTACTGCGGCGGCGGAAAGCTGGCAAGAAATTACCAGGATGCCGTCGATAAAATCACCAAATCGAAGCCAGTGGACAAGGACTGGCTCGGGATTTACGCCACCCGCCTTAATGCGCTCCTATTGCAGCGCATTTTCCATCCGTATGCAGAGGCGCAGGTGGTGGTGGACCCGACAGGGCATGTTTCCTTCACAAAACGGATTCTTGTTGCAGCCGGCTGGAAGCCCGGCTGGAGCACGGATTACGATGCGGTTCTTTTGGCCAGGAATCTGAAAATAACTACATTGATCAACATGACCAACGTAGATTATGTTTACGACAAAAACCCGAAGAAGTTCAGGAATGCGGAGCCGATGAAGGACCTGACCTGGAAAAGATTCCGGAAACTGGTCGGAAATGCCTGGAAGCCAGGCCTGAACATGCCGTTTGACCCCATCGCCGCCAAAGCAGCCGAGAAAAACAAATTGAAGGTGGTGGTTCTCGGAAAAAACCTGGCAAATCTGGAGAATTTCCTGAAGGGGAAGGA
>JAGVYO010000024.1:6670-16109 GCA_018303225.1 Candidatus Woesearchaeota archaeon | reverse complement strand
TTGCCGAACTTCTCGAATTCACGGGCCTCGCCTTTGTCCGTGACTTCTGCAGTAAGCTCCACGTTTCCCTGCCTTGCTTGTAAATCTTTGATGGCCATGAGAGAAAGGGAGAAGATGCCTATTTATAAATATTATGCCTTGAATCAGAAAAGGAGATACCTAGGCAGGAACCGGTTTGCCGGCTTTTTTGAACGGGACAGTGCCGTTCAGCAGCCCGTTCAGTACATTCTTCAGCTCTTTCAAAGGAACACGGATTTGCGCCGCATCATCCCGGTTCCGTATCGTGACGCTCTTCTCTTTAGAGGTATCGAAATCAACCGTGACGCAGAACGGCGTTCCCATCTCATCATGGCGCGCATACCTTCGGCCCACGCTGCCCGACCGCTCATAAACGGAGTTGAATTCAAGCTTCAGATCATCAAAAACCTGCCTGGCTTCCTTCTCCAGCTTGTTGACCAGCGGCAATACAGCCACCTTAATGGGCGCTAAGAGAGGATGCAGCTTCAGCACAACCGTGCCCCTTGTTTTGTCATACGTATACGCATCGAACATGAACGCCAGGAACGCCCGGTCAACCCCCTGCGAAGGCTCCGAAGCCACGTACGGCACCACCTTCTGCTTGCTCTCCTCATCGTAATAGGACAAGTCTTTTTTGGAATGCTCCATATGCTGCTTCAGGTCAAACTGCTTCCGGTCTGCATTGCCGTGAATCTCTTTCCAGCCGAAGGGAAATTTATATTCGATGTCAAAGCAGGCCGAGGCATAGTGCGCCAGTTCATCTTTCAGGTGCTCCCGCAAACGCAGGTTCTCCGGACGGATGCCTAACTCCAGGAACCATTGGTACATTTTCCCCAGCCAGTACGCATGCCATTTCGAGGCCAGCTTTTTATCCACCAGCTGCTTCAGCGTCATGGAAGCGTGCTCCTTTTTGCCTTTCTGCAGCTCGGCAGTCAGCACATGCAGCGCCGTCTTCCCCACATCATCAAAATCCGTGCAGTCGTTGATCTTGTCCGGATGCACGAAATACTCGATCTCCATCTGCTCGAACTCCCGGGTCCTGAAAAGGAAGTCTCTCGGGGATATTTCGTTGCGGAACGCCTTCCCGGTCTGCGCGATCCCGAACGGCAGTTTTTTCCGGGAATTCTCCTGCACCAGCCTGAAATTCGTGAAAATCAATTGCGCGGTCTCGGGGCGGAGGTACGAAACCACATTGTTTTCCGTAGGCCCCACCTGGGTGCGGAGCATCAGGTTCAGCGCCTTGTCTTTCACCATGGCACTGCCGCATTTCGGGCATTTCATCTCCTCGTCGGCTTCGCCCTTTGTTTGCGTCTTGCATTTTTTGCAGACAAACAGGACATCGGTGAACGAATCCGCATGGCCCGACGCCTTCCAGACCGAAGGATGCGTGATGATGGTCCCGTCAATCCCGGCCATATCCTCGCGCTGCTGCACAAAGGTCTTCCAGAACGAAGCCTTGATGTTATTTTTCACCTCTACACCCAGCGGCCCGTAATCATAGAACCCCGCAAATCCGCCGTAGATCTCGCTGTTGGGGTAAATAAAGCCCTCGCGCTTGCAGAAGGCCGCCATCTCGTCAATGCTTAAGGTCATCAGACAGCAAAAACCGAACGGAATTTAAAAAGATTGCCATTAGGGAGATTTGATAGAGAGGAGCGCCGTTCCTTAAGCGGGATGGATAGCCAATAATGCGCATTGTAAAAAAGAATTTTCTTTGCAAAAGCGATCAATACAAAAATTCCGGCACAGAATTTTTGCACCTTCCCTACCGGTATGAAAATAGTTTTTTTCTAATGCGGCTTAATCATTATAAAACTATTTCCGCAGCCACTGCACTTCTTCCTTCTCCAGCTGGAACTCCCGCGTGATCGAGTTGGCCATGTCCTTGTCCTTTTTGTAGATGACCTGCAGGTACGGCATGTTTTTCACCATCTCCCGCTGCGAGGTGTGCAGTTTTCCGGCCAGTTTGAAGGCAATGGCTTTTTTCTTCATGTTCTTCTGCTTGGCCCACCACATCTTCAGGATCCGGCCCGTGGGTTTGTACATCACCACTTTCTTGTATTTGGCGTCTTTTGACACCGCCACCCCGGCTGTGAGCAGGGCGTTGATGTAGATCATGAAGCGCCAGTGCTGCCATCGGCGGATGCGCCGCGAGAACATGTCCGCCCGCGAGAGCTTGTCATACGCCCGGACCAGCTCTTCCGGCTTTTCATACTCAGAAGGAAGGTTCTCATCGATCCACAGCAGGCTTTTGTCCAGGTCTTCTTCCACATCGTCCAATGCTGTGATGGCGATTTTCGGATCCGTAGCCTTGAATATTTTCAGGAGCGCCTGGATCATGTTCTGCTGCTTCTCGCGCATGCCCAGCCCCTCCAAATCGTGGGCATCGATGGTTTTCTTGCCGCTCACCAGCGTCTGCAGATCAGTGATAGCCGCCCGCGCATCGCCGCCGCATTGCCGCGCCAGCTGCTTCAGCACGCTTTCCCCGACCTCCAATTTTTCTCCTTTGACGGCCCTCGAGAGGATAAGGAAGATCTGCTCAGGCCCCAGCTCGTCAAACGCGACCATCAGGCTCTTGGTCCGGAGCGATGCAAACTTCGGGTCCCACGGGTTCGTCAGGGTGAGGAGGATCGGAAACGTGCTGTTCTGCATCAGCTTAAGCAGCGCCTGCAGGCCGCCGCGGTCTTTCGTGCCGCTCAATCCGTCCACCTCATCCACCAAGATGAGCTTTCCCTTGGAGAAGAGGCTCTGCTGGCCCACCGCTGCCCCGATGTTCTTCTGGACCTGCTCTTTGTTCCGGAAGTCAGAGGCGTTGACCTCCAATATCTCAAGGCCCGACTCGCGGGCCAGTGCATACGCTATCGAAGTCTTGCCGCAGCCGGATGGCCCGTATAACAATGCCGCTTTCTTTTTTTGGGAGCCGTAATTCACGATGAACTGCCGGAGGGCACGCACTGCTTTATCCTGCCCGATGATGTCAGAAAGCTTTTGCGGCGCATAACGCCGGGTGAACGGCTCCATGGCCCTGCGGAAGCCCGCAGGCCTATTAAATTTTTCGACTCTGTTCAAAAAGCCGCCGTAGGATTCAGAACGTTTTGAACAGAGCCGTTTTGGAACGAAAGATTTAAATAGTAACCACTATTAGGTGGTTACATGATAGATGAACCGATAAGAACCCTGGACGATAGATTAGATCAGGTGGATCATGATGCAATCGGTACATTATGGCACCATATGCATAATTTAATGACCGTCAGCAAAGGAAACTTAGATATCATAACAATGGGCCAGGTAGTATCACCGGAAATCAATCGGGAGATCAGATGGCTCTCCGTATTATCAGAAACCCTTTCAGGATACACAACAAACGGAAATTATGTACCAGAAAAAGTGGCCGGAACGACCGAGGATAAAAGAGTAGCACAGATATGGAGCGGATTCTACTCTGGCATAAAAAGTTTAATGGAATATTCATTGGAAAAAGCCAGAATGATTAAAGAAAAGTTAGAGTCTATAGATTATTTCAGAAATGATAAAATAAAAGAATGGTTCAACATCGCTTTCAAGGGTATAGAAAGGACAGCACAGTTTTTAGAATACATTAAAAGAGGTGCGCCTTACGCACCCCAAGATGGCGTAATACCCATCCTTGGATGGGACACGTTCAACAAATAACTTTAAATACAATCCGCTTCTTCTTTCAGTCAATGGAATTACCGAAACAATACGATTCCGAAGAGGCGGAAAAGCGGTGGCAGGCATTCTGGGAAAAAGAGAACGTCTACGCGTTTGATCCGGACGCCAAGGCCGAAATCTTCTCGGTAGACACCCCTCCGCCAACAGTATCAGGAAAGATGCATCTCGGGCATGCATTATCCTACGCGCAGCAGGATTTCATGGTCAGGTTCCAGCGCATGCTGGGCAAGAACGTCTTCTTTCCCTTCGGCACGGACGACAATGGATTGGCCACCGAACGGCTGATCGAGAAACTGAAGAACGTCAAGTCCAAGAGCATGGAACGCAAGGCATTCGTGAAACTATGCCTCGACACGCTGGAGAAAGAGTTAAGACCCACCTACATCCAGGATTGGAAACGCATCGGCATGAGCTGCGATTTCAGCCTCTACTACAGCACCATCAACGAGCACTGCCAAAGGATATCCCAGCGTTCCTTTATCCAGCTGTACAAAGCAGGCAGAGAATATAGAAAAGAAGCGCCGGTCATGTGGTGCCCCGAGTGCCAGACCGGAATTTCGCAGGTGGAATGCCAGGACAAGGAGCTGGATTCGCATTTCAATGATATCGTCTTCAAAGTGGACAACAAGGATTTGATCATCGCAACCACAAGGCCCGAGTTATTGCCCGCATGCGTGGCTGTTTTCTATCACCCGGATGACAAACGTTATCAGAAATACAAAGGAAAGAAAGCCAACGTGCCGTTATTCGATTTTGAAGTCCCGATCCTGCCGGACGAGCGCGCTGATCCGGAAAAAGGCACGGGCATCGCGATGTGCTGTACCTTCGGCGACCAGACCGACATGGAGTGGCAGAAAGCCCATAATCTACCCATCAAATCCGCATTGACCCATGACGGCAGGATGACCGGGATAGCGGGCAAATATGAGGGCTTGCCTCTCAAGAAGGCCCGCAAGGAGATAATCAATGAACTAAAGGAGAAAGGCCTGCTGGTAAGCCAAAAGCCCATCAAGCACAGCGTGAACGTCCATGAGCGCTGCGGAACCGAGATCGAATTCATCCACAGCAAGCAGTGGTTCATCAAATATCTGGATCTGAAGGAGGAGATGCTCAAATGGGGCGAGAAGCTGAATTGGTATCCAAAACATATGAGGGTGCGCTACGACCACTGGGCCAAAGGCCTGCAGTGGGACTGGCTGATCTCACGGCAGCGGTATTTCGGCGTCCCGTTCCCCGTGTGGTACTGCAGGAAATGCGACGAACCCGTTTTAGCAGATGAAAAGCAGCTGCCGGTGGATCCTCTAAAAGATGCCCCGCCCATAAAGAAGTGCCCGAAATGCGGCCATGATGAATTTATACCGGAGAAAGATGTCCTGGACACCTGGGCCACCTCTTCGCTCACGCCGTTCCTGGCCATCGAGCTGGTCAAGGACAAGGCGCTGCAGAAAAAATTGTTCCCGATGAGCCTGCGCCCCCAGGCGCACGACATCATCACCTTCTGGCTCTTCAATACGGTCGTGAAGTCGCAGCTCCATCACAAGACAAACCCGTGGAAAGACGTGGCCATCTCCGGTTTTGTCCTGGATCCGCACGGCAAGAAGATGTCAAAATCCAAAGGCAACGTGATCGAGCCGCAGGAAGTGACCAGGAAATTTTCCGCAGACGCCCTGCGCTTCTGGGCAGCGGGCTCCAAGCTCGGAGAGGACATGCCCTACCAGGAGAAGGACGTCCTGACCGGAAAGAAGTTCATCACCAAGCTGTGGAATGCGAGCAAGTTTGCGTTCATGCACCTGGCCGATTACAAAGGGGAGAAGCCGAAAAAGCTGGAAATCGTGGACCGGTGGATGCTGTCCGGATTGGGGGATATTATCCGTGAAGCCACCGAATCCTTCAAGGTCTACGAGTTCTCGCGCACAAAAGCAGAGACCGAGAATTTCTTCTGGCACCTGTTCTGCGACAATTACCTGGAGATCGTCAAGGACCGGCTCTACAACCCGGAGAAGCGCGGCAGGGAAGCGAAATTATCCGCGCAATACACCCTCTACCACAGCCTCCTGGCCATCCTGAAATTATTGGCCCCCATTCTCCCATACATCACCGAAGAGATTTACCATAGTTATTATGCGGGCAAAGAGAAAGCAAAAAGCATCCATGTCTCGGCATGGCCGCAGCCGTTCAAATCGGACGAGGATGCAGAAGCCGCCGGCAATCTGGTGGTGTACGCCGTCGAAGCAGCCCGGCGCGCGAAATCCGAGAAGAACGTATCCCTGAAGACGCCGCTGAAGAGCCTTTCGTTGAGGGGAAAGATTCCAAAAGAAGAATTCGAAGCCGTGAAAGAAGACATTCTGGCAGCCACCCAGGCCGAAAAGATAAGCTATAAGCAGCTGGACGGGAAATCCGAAGCGGATTTCGAGCACGACCTGGAAATCTAGGCTTTTTTCCAGCGCGTCCCTTTCTCGGTATCCTCAAGAATAATCCCTTTTTTCTTCAGTTCAGAACGGATTTGGTCCGCCTTCCTGAAGTCTTTGTTCTGACGGGCCTCTTCACGCTGTTGGATCAGTTTTTCAACCTCTCCATCCAAACTGCCTTCTTCAAATCCCAATAGCCCAAGGACCCTGTCAAAATCGTTCATGGCATCCGATACGGTTTTAGCGTCCTTCCTGCCCAATTCCTGCCGGTTGACGTCCCGGATGAAATCAAAAATCACTCCCAGTGCGCGGGGCATGTCCAGGTCATCGTCCAGGGCTTCCTCAAAATCTGTTTTGGCCTTCCCGATGAGAGGAGTTATCTTCTCATTTCCGCCGGTGCCGGAAGCATCCTTCAGGTTGAGCATGAAATCCTTGAAGCGCTGGAGGGTGTTTTCCGCTGCTTTCAGCCCTTCCAAGGTGAAATTGAGCGGCTGCCGGTAATGGGTAGCCATGAGGACATACCGGATGGCCCTGGCCGAGTAGCTCTTCGTCAGCAGGTCGCGGAGCGTGTAAAAGTTCCCCAAACTTTTGGACATCTTCTTGCCGTCGACCAATAAATGCTCGTTATGGAACCAATAGCGTGCAAACGGCTCGCCGGTGGCGCCCTCGCTCTGCGCAATCTCATTGGTGTGATGGGGGAATATCAGGTCAATGCCGCCGGCGTGGAGATCAAACGAATGCCCCAGGTATTTCATCGACATGGCACTGCACTCAATATGCCAGCCCGGCCTTCCCTTTCCAAGCTCGGTCTCCCAGAATACGTCTCCGTCTTCCCTGCTCCATGCCTTCCACAAGGCAAAGTCACGGGCCTCTTCTTTCTCGTATTCATCCTGCTTGACCCGGGCACCGATCGCAAGCTGACTCTTCTCCAGCAGCGCCAGATGTCCGTAATTCCTGAATTTCGAAACCGCGTAATAGATGCTGCCGTCATCGCTCTTGTAGGCGATTTTCTTTTTGAGCAGCTGCTGGATCAGTGCAACCATCTCCGGGATATGCTCGGTGGCTGCCGGATATACCTCGGCATGCTCGATGTTCAGCGCATCGATATCCTCGAAAAAGGCTTTCCTGTAGCGGTCAGTATATTCCTTCAGGGGGATTTTTTCCTTCTGGGCGCCCTTGATGGTCTTGTCATCCACGTCCGTCAGGTTCATGACCTGTTTGACCGCATACCCCTTGTACCGAAGATAGCGCCTAAGAACATCCTGGCAGATATAGGCCCGGAAATTGCCGATGTGCGCAAAATCGTAGATCGTAGGGCCGCATGTATACATGCCTACCTTCTTCCCTTTCAAAGGCTTGAAGGGTTCTTTCTTCCTTCCGAGGGTGTTGAAGAGCTCCAGCGCCATAACCATCTGTCCTGCACCGGCCGATTATATAGTTTTTGGTGGAAAGGAGGGGCTGGGATTTGAACCCAGAAATACACGCTCTGCAGGCGTGCTCCTTGGCCGTTTGGATACCCCTCCATCTAAGCAGCGCAGGAAGCGGGAGAACAGTGCAAAGATCCTTACCAACAACAACCGGTCATAGAACTAGGAAAAGCGAAATGCCTATTTAAAAATTTGCTTTCGCCGTCCATCTTATTTCTCTTCGTCTGGTTCATTCAAATTCACGTCATCCAATTGCTCGTAAAATTTAGGGTTCATAGAACACCTCCATTTGATGTTTAAAGATAAAACGCCACTGATTGATGTTAGCACATAAACGTGCTACATCTATGCAAGAAAATAGTACTCCATTCTTTTGCACTGTATGTGTTCATCTTGTGTATTTCAAGAATAAAGCTAGTTTATAAATCTTTCTGTTCCTAGGAGTCCGATGCGAATAAGGGTCAGAGGGAGATGGATTTACGTGCTTTCCCGCCGCAGGCCGTGCAGGCAGGATTCTTGTTCAGCCGGTACTCAGTGAACCGCATGGTTTTGCCGTCCAGGACCAGCAGCCTGCCGACCAGATCGGGTTTCCCCAGGATCAGTTTCAATGTTTCCGACGCCTGGATCATTCCGATGATGCCCGCGACCGGGCTGAAGATGCCTCCGGCGCAGTCCAGGACCGAGAGGGACTCATCGTACTTCGGATGCAGGCAGCGGTAGCAAGGACTCTTAGGAACAAATGTAGTGGCACGGCCCTCGAATCCCATGGCAGCGCCGTAGACCAGCGGCTTCTTCAGCGCGGCGCACGTGTCATTGATGAGATAGCGGCTGGAAAAGTTGTCCGTCCCGTCCACAATGATGTCGAATTTCCAAATGAGTTTTTTCGCATTTTTTTCAGTCAGTTTTTCGTTAAAAGAAAGGAATTCAGAATCCGGATTGTACGCCCGAAGATTCTTCTTCGCAGATTCTGCCTTAAACGATCCGATGTCCTCCGTCCGATAAAGGATCTGGCGCTGGATATTATTCATATCAACCGTGTCAAAATCAACAAGGCCCAGTTTGCCGACACCGGCATTGGCCAAGTACAACGAAGCGACCGTGCCCAAGCCTCCCAATCCGATGCAGAGCACCTTCGCGTCCCGTATTTTCCGCTGCCCCTGTTCACCGATCTCGGGAAGCTGGATGTGCCGGCTGTACCGGCGGATCTGTTTTTCCGTGAATGCCATACTGAAAAATGAACCGGCGTGAATTTATAAACATTTAGAAAAGAATGAATGAAACATGAAACAATGAGAAATAGTTAATTTACGAAGTGCGAGTCCAAAAATTCCGGCACGGAATTTTTGCTGTTTTTCCCTGCCGCTAAGAAAAAAGAAAAAGTCACAATGGAAAATGACAAAGATTTTAAACAAAATACGCCCAACCATAAATAATGACATCACTCAAGAAAATCGGAGAATTCGGGCTGATTAGAGCAATCACAAGAAAGACCAGAAACAAAAGCATAAAAGTGGGAATTGGCGATGACGCCGCAGTCATAAAGGTAGGGGGAAAACTCCTGGCCGTCACCACCGATAGCGTTGTGGAAAACATCCATTTCTCGTTCAGACACTTTACACCAGAGCAAATAGGGAAGAAAGCGGTTGAAATCAACGTGAGCGACATAGCCGCCATGGGCGGAACCCCAAAATATGCCTTGGTTTCACTGATTCTAAAAGAAAACACCGCCGTAGAGAAAATAAAGCGCGTATATAATGGAATTTACCAAGCTGCAAAAAAATACAGTATAGAAATTATTGGAGGGAATACAGCGAAAGGCAATCAAACCGTGATAGATATTACCTTGATAGGAGAGGTAGAGAGAGAAAACCTCTGCCGGAGAAGCGACGC
>JAGVYO010000024.1:2987-6655 GCA_018303225.1 Candidatus Woesearchaeota archaeon | reverse complement strand
CCCCTCTCTTAAGAAAGCCCATCTCGAGCCCGTGGCACAGCTGAAGAAAGCAAAACAAATCGCGCCGTTCGCAAACGCCATGGAGGACATCAGCGACGGGTTGGCCTCGGAGATAAGGCACATCTGCGAACAAAGCAGCACCGGAGCGGTCATCTTCACCGACAACCTTCCGATAAAGGAAGAGGCGCGAAAGGCAGCAGGGAGGATCGGAAAAAAGCCGGAAGGCCTGGCGCTGTACGGCGGGGAAGAGTTCGAGTTGGTGTACACCATCCCGGAAAAGAACCTGAACAGAGCGAAAGGCTATCTCATCGGCGAGATTACCCGGAAGAAAGGGGTCCGCACCTATTCAAAGGGAAAAGAAAAGCCGCTAAAGAATTTCGGATTCGATCATTTCCGGAAGGCATAGATCTCTTCCGCGATCTTCTTCATCTGCTTCAGGTCCGAGCCCCGCTGGAAAATGATCTCGCCGTCGCGGTGGACCGCAATATTCAGTCCCTCTACCTCAAGGACCAATGCGACGGAAGAGGCCGCAATCGGCTTAAAGCGGACCCGGACACGCTCCAGGTCAAGCTGCAAAGGCTGCAGTGGCTTCGCGCTGTACGCAGCCCGGGTTTTGCATCGCTCCAGTCGAAACATAAAGGCCGTCTACCCGAATTTGTTTTTATAGTTTGCCTAATTGGAACCGGCCAAGAATCAAAAAGTTTATAAGCCCTCTGATTAACCATCGTTACATGAAACACCCGCAGGAAATTGAGGTGTGGTACACCCTGCCCGCCATCCGGAGGGAGCTTTCTAAGGCCTTTATTGAAGAGCACAAGCTGAACCAGAAGGAAGTCGCTGCTATCATGGGAGTCACCGAAGCAGCGGTATCGCAGTACCTGAAGTCCAAGCGCGCGAACGGCGTCCAGTTTGACCGGGAAACAACCCGCAAGATCCATGAATCGGCGCGAAGCATCATAAAAAACAAAAGGGCCTACATGAGAGAGGTCATGGGCATCTGCGACACGATCAAGGAGAACCAGACGTTGTGCAAGGTGCATGCGCAGTTCGACCCCAATGTTCCCAAAGACTGCGATTTGTGCTTCAGATAGGATCAGTTAGCAAATTTTGGTTAGGGTTCATTGAAAAGGGGGTAGCGGATAAATAATTGGAGCGGCGATAGCTTTATATAGGAGCAAAATGTCGAAATCAGAATAGCCAAAAGGGAGGTGGCTTTGATGAAGATAAAAAGTACCAGTCTAATTGTGGGTATGCTGGTGATCCAGCTTGTTCTGACTATAGTGATGGTCGCGCAGTTGACCAGCATTTCAGACAACACATCTGTTTTTAAAGCATTGGTAGGCGATGCGCCGCAGGCCGCGCCGAGCGCGCCCAGTGCAGCGCCGCAGCCTGCAGCCAAGGTGGAAGTAAGTGAAGATGATGATCCTGTAAAAGGTGTCAAGAATGCGCCGGTCACCATTATCGAATTCAGCGATTTCCAGTGCCCCTACTGCGGAAGGTTCTTCTCAGAGACATTGCCGAGCATCGAGCAGAAGTATATCCAGTCCGGGAAAGTGAAGATGGTGTACAGGGACTTCCCCTTAAGCTTCCATCCTGAAGCGCAGCCTGCGGCCGAAGCGGCCGAATGCGCCAAGGAACAGGGGAAATTCTGGGAATTCCACGACAAGATTTTTGAAAACCAGCAGGGTATGAGCGCCGCTGCCTACAAGCAATGGGCTTCCGAGTTGGGATTGAACACAGCCCAGTTCAACAGTTGCGTGGACTCAGGCAAATACCGCCAGGAAGTGCAGAAGGACTTTGCGGAGGGCAGCAGTTACGGAGTCTCCGGAACACCGTCGTTCTTCATCAACGGAATGATGGTCTCAGGAGCCCAGCCGTATCAGGTCTTTGAGCAGGCCATCGAGGCGGCATTGGCCGGAAACTGAGGTGAACCGATGAATGTCAGAAACATCGTGCTGATAGCGATTATGGTGGGTTTGCTGGTGGTAGCCGGCTGCGGAAATAAGACAGCAGGGTATGTGGCGTACAGCGGCCAGTATGGAGGCCAGCAGGCAGGCGCCTATCCGCAGCAGCAGTACCCGGCAGCAGGAGGGTGCGGCATCGCAGCACCTGCTGTTACGAACGAGCCAGTAGGCATAAAGCCAGTAGCCGATTTGTAATTATAGTAAAAGGCACAAAAATTTGAGCAAGAGATTGCCTTTTACTTATTACGAACGGACAACTATCGCTCAATATATTTTGTCCGTGAGTATAATTTATTTTTTTGTTTTTTCATTTTTATGGGGGGATATCCTTGGACAATCCGGAAGACAGTTCTACGTTAAGCCGCCATGAGCGCAGGAAGCTGAGAAAGCAGCAGTTTAAAGAGCAGCATCTGGAACAGCAATCCCTGCAGAAAAAATCGCGGTGGGTAAAGAACGGCCTCCTCGGCGGAGCGGTGCTGATTGTCCTGGCCGGTTTGTTTTTCTTCTTTAACCAGGCAACCGAGATTGAGAAAGCTACAATTGACAACGATGCATCCATCGGGCCTACCGGTGCTGTGACAGTCATTGAATTCGGGGATTACCGCTGCCCCTATACAAAAGCCTTCAATGAGGGCAAATTCAACCAAATCCTGAAGGAGTATGAAGGCCGCATCCAGTGGATATACAGGGACATGCCGATCCCTTCGCATGCCAATGCCAATATTGCCGCCCAGGCCTCGGAATGTGCCCGCGACCAGGGAAAGTTCTGGGAATATCACAATCTGCTCTTCCAGCGCTCGGCTGCCGACAAACAGAATCTGGTGGAATATGCGCGCGAATTGCAACTGGACAGCAGGGTATTTGAAGAATGTCTGGATTCCGGAAAATACCGGGATGAAGTCAACAAAGATTACAATGACGGCTTAGCGAGCGGCGTCCGCATCACCCCCACGTTCTTCATCAACGACCGGGTCAAATTAGAAGGCGACGTCTCCGTGGAAGTGTTTAGGGAAGTTCTCAACCAGGAGCTGGGCATCACCGGATAGCATCCAGGATGGAATGCGCATCCTCATCGTGCGCGGCTTCTTCCGCAAAAGCTTCTTCTTTCCCCAGATAGGCGCGAAGCTGGGTCTTTAGCGACATCTCCTCCTGCCTGCTGATCCGCGCCCATTGGTCTGCTTCAATCATGCCGTACGGATAGCCGGGAAATACCGGATCCCCTGAATGAACGGCCAGTAAAGAAAGAACAGAAGAGAGGGAAGGGTTGTTTTCCCGATGGATTTCGAATCGGAAGATGTGGGAAGAAAAGGGGCTGAGTTTCAGGAAATACATTTCGACGGGATGAGAGGGATTTGTGATTCGGACAGATGGATAATAATACCACATCCCTGCCGCTGATTTTTTCCGGAGAAACCCGCTCCATGAATTCCCTTTGTCGGTCAGTAAAGTAGACGTCTTGCACAGGCCGCCCACGATAATGCCCTTCTCCCCGGCGCCTGTAAAGAGTTTTTCGAAGAGGACACGTTCCTGCTCAAGCACGCTTCTCAGATCACCATCAAGAATAAGGACGTCCCCTGATGCAAGTTTGCCTGCCATCTTTTCCGCCATCTTTATTTCAGCAAAACGCCGGAGGGCATCCCCTATCCTGGACACCGGCACTTTATAGACGCCTTGCCGCAGGGCTGCTTCCTCCAGATCGAAATA
>JAGVYO010000024.1:0-2934 GCA_018303225.1 Candidatus Woesearchaeota archaeon | reverse complement strand
TCAAGGAGGGACACCTCATACTTAAGCTGACCGTTTTTTGGTGTTACGGAAATCAGCACATAAAATTCATTCCGTTCAAAATGAACACGCTTTCCCTTGTCATAAACAATGGCGCAGGCCCGGATGCATTGGAGGGAGAAATTGGAACTCTTCAGCAGCTCGCACTGGCCGCCGTCAACGAACGCGACAGCAGAGGCGGATTTATCCGAAGGGAGAGGATGGAAATTCTTTTCATCGAAAGGCACAGCCCGGTATTGAGGATCTGAGAAGTAAAGCCGCTCGTCCTGCACCGAAGAAGGCGCAAAAAAGGGCCGGAGAAGGGTGCGCAGAGAAGGGTGCGCAGTTGGGTGAAATCCATAAATTAGAGGATTAATCCATAATTTTTATATATTTGGATATTTTTTGGTTAGAAACGAGGAGAGTTGGGAAAGAAATGCAGTTTTGTCATTACTGTATAGAAATTAAAATATAAAAAGGTTTATAAAGCCCCCATTTCTCCTCTTGCCCATATGCAAGACATGCAATTAGGAATAAGGTCATTGGAAGAAACCATAGATGCCTCCCTAGAAAGGCTTGATGAAGGAGTTCTACAGGCATTCAGCGTCATCAACAGTCTCAAGGAACTGCAACTTGGGTTTATAAGAGTAGAAAAAATTCCACCGCATAGCCCCTCAAGCAAAAGTCCCGAGAGAGGAGAACAAGTAACCTATCTTGAAATTGGTGTAAGAGGGTACGTCAAAGAGTTGGAAGTCTTAAAGACCGAAGTCGGCATAGCTCGGACCTTCCTTGAACGGAAAGCCGAAAAAATTGACAGGGAGTATCGGGAGGTACTGGAAGGGGGCGAGTTCAAGTATCTTGACAGAAGCCTCAGAAGGAGTGGGGTGGAATGGAAAGGCGTGAGTGATTACGCCACATTTGAAAGAAGGAATAGGGAGAATAAGACGTTTAAAAGAATGGAAGATATGGGGAAGAAAACCCTCTTCTGGATAATCTGCGAATATCAAGAGGCGCAAAACAAATACGAAAATTTCAAGAGAGAGGTCAGTGAAGCAAGAAGTGAGTTAGCCAATGCATACCGACAGATTCTAGAGGCCGAAAAGTATGTTACATTCGTCCAGGAACTCCAGACCAAAAAGCTTAACAGAGAACCCAGAGAGGTGGACACGGTCCTTATCGACCTCTTTGAAGGAAGCATAACCTTGTCAAGGGCAAGAAAAAGCATCTATGCCACCAACCAAGAACAACCCGAAACAACAGTTGCTTCCACAAGTCCAAATGGTCATGGCAACGGTGAACAGACACCCGGTTATGCCCCCAGCCAAGCAGAAGTCAATGAACTGACAAGGAGGGGAATAGAAAAAGCTTCGGCCAAAAGAGCATTGCGGAAAAGAGGATATGATGGAGCAATGGCTGTTGTAAGGCAGATTGAGGGAGTCTTTGCAGACGCAGGCTATAAGGGAAGCGATGCAAATCCGATCTTTTCCAGTTTCCCCCACCTGTTGCTGATGCGGCCAGACGAAGTGGGGACTTATGCCTGGAGGCTAGAAAGAAAGCTGAAAGAGAGTGGGGATGGCGCAATAGTCTTACCCAGAGCCAACGTGGGAGTATACCATCCAATGAGATTGGGAAGGTAGACAGAAAATTCTATTTGTGAACAGAACAATAACCTTTAAAAGCATTCTTGGATTGTTAGGCAGGAATGAAAACGCCTGTCCTGAAAGCCTATCAGCAGGGAAGCACGTTAAGCACCGGAAATAAAGAGTACAGGAATTGGCTGAAAAGGTATTTCTTAAACGAGCTGAAAGACGACCTTGCAAAAAAAGGCGACATCACCAGCAATGCGCTTCTCGGAGAGGAGAAAGCAACGGCTGTTATCGTAGCAAAAGAGAATGGAATCCTGGCCGGAGTTGAGGAAGTCATTTTCCTGGCCGGATTATTCAAAGTGGATGCAAAACCCGGCAGGAAAGACGGCCAACCCATAACGAAAGGGACTAACATCCTTACATTGTCCGGCAAAGCAAGAACACTCCTAAAAATAGAGAGGATAGTCCTCAATATGTTGCAGCGGATGTCCGGCATTGCAACGGCAACAGGGGGGATAATCAGAAAAACAAGGAACAAAGTGGCTGTTGCACCCACCCGAAAGACAGTTTTGAAATACCTCGACAAGAAAGCAGTGTATGCCGGAGGCGGAGCAACCCACCGCATAGGGCTTCACGATGCCATCTTGATCAAAGACAATCATCTCGCCATATTGAAAAAGAAATACGGGAATTATATGGAAAAGGCAGTTAAAGAAGCCGAAAAAAAACAAAAACATGCCGGATTTATCGGGATAGAAGTGAAGAGCCTGAAAGAGGCGCTTGAAGCGGCCCACGCAGGAAGAAAGATAAAGAAAGTCCCTTTCATTCTGCTGCTGGACAATATGAAACCCAACAAAATAAGAGAGATTGTCGCGGCATTGAGAAAAGAAGGGCTAAGAAGCAACGTACTACTGGAAGCATCCGGCGGAATCAATGAAAAGAACGCAGGCGCCTATGCGCAAACCGGCGTGGATGTGATTTCAATGGGTTCGCTGACCCATTCCGTAAAGGCATTGGACATGAGTATGGAGATACAATGAAAGTGGGATTGATCGGCTGCGGCGTCATCGGAACAGCACTGGCTAGGCATATCGATAAAAACAAAGATATGCAGCTCATCGGCATTTATGACGTAGCGCCAAAAGCGTCGGCTGCATTAAGGAAGCAGTTAAGAAGGAAACCGAGAATCCTGAATGTCAATGCGCTCATCCAGAAATCAGACCTCATCATTGAGGCAGCCAGCAAGGAAGCTGTACGGGAGATTTTAAAGAAAGCAAACGGAAAAAATAAGAAGATATTGGTGATGAGCAGCGGCGGCCTGATCGACCAGAGACTGTTAAGCAAGATAAAG
>JAGVYO010000023.1 GCA_018303225.1 Candidatus Woesearchaeota archaeon | reverse complement strand
ATATTGCCCGGCGTGCAGTACTGCACCACCAGTTTCGTGATTTCAATGCCCCGCGAACCGACCACCTTGACCGGATTGACATTGTCGATGTGCAGCATTTTCGGCTTCAGCGCAGCCACACCCTTCAATAACGACTCGATCTCGGCAACGTTTCCGTGCAGATACGAATAGAAGCAGGTCTGCTTGCCGAGGCGGAAATACAAAGCGCCTTTCTTTCGCAATGCCGCAATCTCCTCAAAAACCGGTTTTTTATCCCGATAGAGGACCCGGTTCTTCAGGGGTTCTGTACAGAAGCTGCAATGCCCGATGTCGCATCCTTTCCCGGTCTCGATCTCCAGGACAACGGGGTAGGGAATCTGATCCAGGATGGAAGCGCCCTTGACCGCATACTCGTTGATTTTCGCATATTCATTGATGCCCAGATAATTAAAATCCACCTCATCGAACAGCGACATATCTGCTTTCTCAACGCCTTTGCCGCCCTCGAGACGCGTGCCGCCAATCGCCACCGGGCCGGTCATGACCTTCCGGCACGGCAAATCTTTGATTAAATCATAGATTTCCGGCAACGTTCCCGGCACTGCCGACAGGTATTTGCCCGGGGTCTGGACGCCTACGATCACGATGAGGGTCTTTGTCTTCTGAAGGATCTTTCCGACATCCGCATAATTCCGGGTAAGGTTGTAGACCTTGGTATTGGTCTTTACCTCGCGCCCTTTGTCCGGTTTCTTGGAGGCATATCTCTTCCATAACCTCACATCATCGATGGTAAGGTAGTATGCGTCACCCAATGCGCCATAAAGATATCGGGGATAGGTGCCCAGATACGGCGGGACGCCAAGACCGGCAGGCTCGTCTGTATAGCAGTCCAAAATCGTGTAGGTCATATGGAAGAAGAAAGAAAGCACCTCTTAAAAAAGTATGGATTACTGGGGCTGCGAAACAATGCGGACGCTGCGATGAAAATAGCTCAGGGCTGTGGCAACGCTGACCACCGAAGTGAGCCAGAAGACCCATATCTTAAAGGGGAAATTCAGGAGGTAAAACAGGACCAGGATCACCTGAAGGAATGTAGTGACTTTCCCGAAGGAGTTGGCAGACCACACCCCGTGGTATTTGATATAGACGATGAGCGAACCGACCAGTGAAACTACATCACGCGACAGGACCAGGAAGATTCCCCAGAGAGGGAAATCAAAGCGCAGGACAAGCGCCAGCATCGCGAGAAGAATCATGAACTTATCCGCCATCGGATCCAGCATCTTCCCGAAGACCGTGCTTTGCTTGGTGGAGCGCGCGATCCATCCGTCTGCGAAATCCGTGGCCGCCACAAAGGTGAACACCACCAGCGCCAGGTCAAGGCGCCGCTGAAGAAGAAAGAAAAAAAAGACAGGGGAGAGCACAAAACGGGAGATGGTCAGGAGAACCGGAATGTTCCATATGTTCTCTTTCTTGGGTATGGGAATCCTTTCCGTCATGAAATTTCAATCATTCCAAGGGGTTTATATAGGTTTTGAAATCCTTCGGATTTCAAGACCTTAGAAAGCGTTGCTTTCGTTGAGTTATGGAATTTTTCAGAAACAAAGCAGGGACAATATATTTAAATAAGCTCTGTGACATAAAAACCCCATGGCTCCCTTCCCCTTTTTCCTCCTGCAATGTTTCTTCTACATCCTGCCTGCCTATTTTGCCAACATGGCCCCCGTAATAATGAAAGATACGTTCAAATCATGGGCAGTCCCGATCGACAGGATGTTCGGAAAAGAGGTCTTCGGCAGCCATAAGACCTGGAGAGGACTTATTTTCGGAGTCGTTTTTGCCAGCGTCGTTACCTATCTTCAGTCCGTACTTTCCAGATACCCGTCCTTCAAAAGCCTGTTGTTTTTTGACTATTCAGTTTGGCTCTTGTTCGGCATCCTGATGGGGCTGGGCGCATTGCTGGGGGATATGGCGGAAAGCTTCATCAAACGTCAACTGAAACTCCGACCCGGCGCACGTTTCGTGCCATGGGACCAGCTGGATTTCGTAATCGGTGCAATGCTGCTTTCCTCGGTGGTGTTTGTGCCTTCTGCAGCAATCATTACAGCAGTAGTGATAATGACGTTTGTCCTTGATATCGCGGTAAATCACATCGCATTCTACCTGAAGATCCGCAGCGAGAAATGGTGATCAGAGAAGAAGCCGCAGGAACGGGATAAAAAAAGTAAAAGCAGAAACGATAGACAAGTCCCACCTGAATTTCCGGGAAGATATCCATAAGGAGCCCATCGGAAGGCCATAGAGAAAAACCAGCACCGCTTCAACCAAAAAGAAAGCATAATTGGAAGATGTCAGAAAGAGCACAGCACCCAATAAGAAATAGAGCGGCGGATGCGCCAGCTTCGGAAAAATAGACGCCGAAACAAAAAGCGCAATGCTAAGAACTGCGCTGATAACAACATTCCAGTCGAGGAATAACAGAAAAAAAAGCAGTATAAGTGTCAGCAAAATATTTCGCATCAACTTGAAATAAGGCTTTCCCGGCGCCTGCTCTTCCTTGGTGAAATACGCCAGCACGATGCCGGCGAAAAGCCCGCTGAACGCAATCAAGGAGGCCAGAAAGGTTAGCATTCTAAATCCGAAATCTCGTTTACCCGGCGCTTGTGCCGCTCTTCGGTGCTGGGCGCAGTCTTCAGCCATTTCTTCACAATCTTCTTGGCTGTTTTCTCATTGATATCCCGCGCACCCAGACAAAGCACATTGGCATGGTTGTGTTCCTTCGCCACCTGCGCGGTGAATTCATTGTGGCAGACAGCGGCCCGGACGCCATGGATCTTGTTGGCCGCAATGCTCATACCGATGCCCGAACCGCAGATCAGGATGCCTTCTTTTCCTCTCGCAACGTCTCTGGCCAGTTTTCCGGCGATCGGCGGATAATCCGTAGATTCCTCGGAGTTGGTGCCGTAATCCTTCACACGGATGTTCAGCCCTGCCAGATACTTTTTGAGGGATTCTTTCATCCGGAAGCCCGCATGATCCGCACCTATCAGAATTTCTTTCATACCCTTACAGCAGTCCCAGCATTTTTAAATTTTTCCCTAACTTGGGGACCAACGGATAGTTTTTGATCTCTTTTTTGGACACCCATCGATAGGCCACGTTCTCATGGCATAGCGTGACCTTGTCGCTTGAAGCAGTGCATAGGAACCCCAAAACAACCCACCTTTTCCCAAGATGCGTGAAATAAAACGGTGTTGCAGCCTTCGCAATGCGCACCTTTAGCCCGGTCTCTTCCTTGATCTCCCGCAATACCGAATCTTCGGCTGCCTCAAACTCTTTGATGTAGCCCGAGCAGAAACTCCATCGGGAAGGGTACGTGTACGAGTCCGGAGCGCGTTTCAGCAGAAGAAATCTATTCTTATAACGGACAACCCCGGTGACAATTGCGTACGTCTTTACCATGGCTCAAAAGCTGTATTCTTTGGTAGGAAATGCGCCCTTCTTGACATCCTGCGTGTACTGCTCAACCGCCCGCACGATTTCCCTGTCCAGCTGCGCATACCGCCTGACAAATTTGGGCTTGAATTTGGTGAAAAGCCCGAGCATATCGTAGGATACCAGGACCTGGCCATCGCAGTCCGGCCCGGCACCGATACCGATAGTCGGGACCGAAACACCGTGGGTAATCTCTCTGGCCAGCGAAGAAGGGATGGACTCAAGGACAAGAGAGAAAACGCCGGCCCTCTCGAGCGCTTTCGCGTCCTTCACCAGCTGTTTTGCAGCAGCCTCGTCTTTCCCCTGCACCCCATACTTCGTCGCAGTCTGCGGCAATAATCCGATATGACCCATCACCGGAACGCCTTCCTTGACAAGAAACGCCGCAATCTCCGGCTTATGTTCCGGCTTCACGGCATGCGCTCCTGCTTTCAGTAAGGCGTGGCTGTTTTTCAGGGCTTCTTTGGCAGTCTCGTAGCTTCCGTACGGCAAATCCGCTGCAATCAAGGTATGAGATGCGCCTCTCGAGACTGCAGCCGTATGCCGAAGCATATCTGCCATGGTAACATGCCTCGTCCTATCGTAGCCAAGCACCACATTACCGAGCGAATCTCCAATCAGAAGAATATCCACTTTTCCGTCCATCAGCGAAGCGAACGAGTAGTCGTAGCAGGTAAGCACGCTGATTTTCTCTTTCCCCTTCATGGCACGGATGGAAGAGACAGTTCTCATTTTAGGCGGTCTTTCAATGCACCGTAGATTAGCGGCAAGGCAATGGTGACATCCGAAACCACATCCACGAAATGCGCATTGGGATGCATCTTTCCCCAGGAGATGCCTTCTTTCAATAACGCTCCGGAACTGCCGCCCGGCTCCGGCCGGTCCATGGTGATCTGGACGCCGTAGATGGAGGCTTTCGGGCTGAACTGCATGCTCTGCTGGATGTAATTCTTCGGCACCCCTCCACCCAAATAAATGACGCCCGCCTGCTTGGCCGTCCAGGCGATGTCCAGGATCTCCTTCAGGTCATTGAACATGCCCACATCGATTTTCTTTCCTTTCGCCAATTGGCCCCATATCATCAGCCCGATGCCCGAGTCGCTGATGGCCGGACAGAAAATAGGGATCTTCTCTTCATAGCAGGTGCGCAACAGGGAATCTTTTCCTTTGGGAACAAGACTTCCCAGTTTCCAGAGGAATTCGCGGACATCCGATGCCCTCTGGAGTTCAGGGAAATGCTTCTCAAAGAAGTCTTCCAGATCCTCGTACGCCTTGTTCGGCATGTACGAGTCGTACATCCGCACAATCCCCTTCTTGTTCAATGCCTCATCATCGGCATGGGCATCCCCCTGGTAATGCGAATGGCCCAGGGCTTCCACCATGTCATGGGTCAGATTGGCGCCGGTCGTGACAAATACGTCCACATAATGATGGCGCAGCATGTCAATCACAATTTCTTTCATGCCGCCCGGCACCATCGCGCCCGCCATGCCCAGGAACACCTTGCACCCCTTGTCGCGGATCATGGCCTCCATGATATCAACAGCCTTCGCAATCTTTCCGGCACCCATGACCCCGCTGGCAGCCATCTCGCTGACCAGATCAGCCACCTTCATGCCCTTACGGACGCGAACCGGGTTCACGATTTTCATAGCTTTCGGCAACCAAGAGGGCTTTTTAAAGCTATTGTCGAAAGAAAGAAAAAAAGCCAACGCCGGTAAATTCTTGTTTAGCTCATTACCCGCAACGGAAATCCAAAGAGGCGCGCGTCAAAAAGCTCGCAGCCACCACCGGTCACAGACCGGTGACATGCTCGCTCCCTTCGGTCGCTCGGGCTACTCGCTTTTTCTCCGCCTCGAACACCACTCGTTTCCACCACTCCGAGAGTGGTGGTGTGCGAGACATTATAAAATCTTTTTTAAGCGCGTTTGACATTACAAAAATTTCGGCACGAAATTGTTGGGATGATCCCGATCGCAATAAGAACTTTTTTTCAAAAAATGCGCAACTATCATGCATATCAGAAACTTCAATGGAAACCTATTTATAGCCGCCTATAGGGATTCCAAGATATGATTTTCGTTGATGTGCACGCCCATCTGCAGGATAAGAGATTCGAAGATAAGGCTAAAATTGTAGATGATGCCGTAAAAAAAGGCGTGAAGATAATCATCAATAACGGACTGGAGCTGGAAAGCAACAGGGAAACCATGGAGTTAGCAAAGAAGTTCCCCGCTGTAAAAGCCGCCTTGGGCCTCTATCCGACAGAAGCGCTGAAATTAAGCGAAAAGGAAATCGATGCGCAATTGTCGTTCATTAAGAAAAATAAGAACAAAATCGTAGCGGTCGGGGAGGTAGGGATGGATTACCTCCGTTCCGAGGAGAAAGAGAGGCAGAAAAATATTTTTTCAAGATTGATCGGGCTGGCGCAAGAAATTGATAAGCCGCTGATTGTGCACTCCCGGAAGGCAGAAGAGGATGTAATCCGGCTTTTGGAAGAAAAAAAGGCCAAAAAAGTGGTGATGCACTGCTTCACCGGCAGCATGAAGCTGGTAAAGCGGATTGAAAAGAACAGATGGCTCCTGTCCATACCCTGCACGGTCGTGCGGGACCAGCATTTCCAGAACATCGTGAAAGAAGTCCCCATCACCCAGCTGCTGACTGAATCGGACGCGCCGTACCTAAGCCCGGCGCCCGGGCAATTGAACGAGCCGGCCAACATCATCCGAAGCATCGAGAAAATCGCAGCGCTCAAGGGCATGGAAAGGGAGGAAGTCGCCAACAATATATTCTCCAATTACAAGAGGCTGTTTGAGTAAAATATTTATACTGCCGAAAGAAAGGAAGCCGCAGATGAAGATCACCATTGACACTAAGGAGGATTCGCACGACGAGATCCGCAAGATCATCCGCATGCTCTCATCGCTGGTAGGGGAGGAGGCCCGCGTCAACCAGGGCAATATCTTTGAGGGTAGTTCTTCTGCAACGCCCAATTCCGGGAACCTGCTGGGCAACTTGTTCGGCGGCAGCGACGCATCTCCTCAAACGCCCCCCTCACCGGAAGAGCCGAAGCCGAAAGTAGAGGAAGAGAGCGGAACGCCCTCCATCGAATTCTACGATTAAGTCGCAGCGATTTTTATATTTTCAATTACCTTTTAATTTAACCTCAACCAACAAATTATGATTTTTCTACTGGACAGGACAAACGCCCGCGTAAGCTATATAAAAATCATTTACTCGGTTCCGTATCTTAGGGAAAAAGTGATTGAAAAATGAAATTTAATAGAAATCTTGCAGCCATTCACGGCTACCTCTGCGGAGACGGCTACGTTATAAAGAATCCGGACCACCAACAACATAAATATTATTGTATTGGGTTCAGAAACACCAATGATGTTCTTCTCAGAGATTTTCAGAATAGATTCAGGGCAATTTTCGATGTAGAGCCCCACATCGCAAGGGAGGGACGCTGTCGGATACAAAGGAAGGAGATTTACAAGTTTTTAACAAAAGGCTACTCCTATTATTCACATACATGGAAACTGCCAAACCTGTCCAACAAAAATCTAAAACATTGGCTCCGGGCATTTTTCGATTGTGAAGGATGGGTCGAAAACCAACCAGGAAAAAGCCGATTGATTGGCCTGGATTGTTGCAATAAAGTCGGCCTAGAAAGTGTCCAGAATGCACTAAAAAGGTTCGGAATAGCTTCCCAAATACATAGAAAAGCCGATAGAGAGATATGGCGCCTGGCGATTTGCGGGTTGAATGACCTCCGGCGATTCTACAGGCAAATTGGTTTTTTGCATCCCGATAAAGACAGAAAGCTGGGGGAAGCGTTAGATTCATACAAAGATTATTCCTGGAGCATTCCGCAAAACAAAGCAGAACTATCCAATTTCATTAAAGAAAAGGGCAAAATCAGGGCATCCAGAGACGAGATCAGGTTTTATTCCATCGTAAGGAGAAACCTTATAAACTTAAAGAAAGGTTTAAATAAGCACCGCCTGAAAGCCAAGCTGTTCGGTCCTTGGACAAACAATTCGGGGTCGGATTATTATTGCCTAATTATCAAAAGAGAGGGAGGTGAGAAATGGAACGAAAAAGCGGACCGCCGCCGGAAACGAAGCAGATTACCAACGAGATTTGGGAAATCCCGACAAGCTATAAAGAAGGGATGAACGTTCCGGCGCGCATCTATGCATCTAGAAAATTACTGAATGCAATGGATGAAGGTGTTTTTAACCAAGTAACGAATGTGGCATGCCTTCCCGGAATCCTGAAATATGCATTATGCATGCCCGATGGCCATATCCTTGCTAGTTAAGCGCTACAAGGAGGCAAGTGGGGCTACGGTTTTCCGGTGGGAGGGGTTGCTGCATTTGATGTGGATGAAGGCGTGATATCACCCGGAGGAAATTAAACCTTAGTCGGGTTCGATATCAACTGCGGCATGCGCCTGATCACAACTAATCTGACCTATAAAGAAGTGCAGCCCAGGCTCAAAGAGCTCATTGACGAACTGTTCAGGACGGTTCCTGCCGGCGTCGGCGCCAAAGGATTCGTCAAAGTCACCAAAAGCCAGTTCAAAGAAGTGATGGAGAACGGCGTCAAATGGTGCGTCGAGAATGGCTATGGGTGGGAAGAGGATCTCGAAGCCATCGAAGAGCACGGCGTGATCAAAAGCGCAGACGCTTCCAAGGTATCTGAAAAAGCCATCACCCGCGGCATCAACCAGATGGGCACATTAGGTTCGGGCAACCATTATCTCGAAGTCCAGGTGGCCCATGCCGATAATATCATCGACAAGGAGATTGCCAAAAAGTTCGGCATCCATACGCCCGAACAGGTCGTGATCATGGTGCACTGCGGCTCCAGAGGGTTTGGCCACCAGATCGGAACGGATTATTTGCGGATCTTTGAAGAAGCGATGCGGAAATACAACATCCACATCCGCGACAGGGAATTGGCCTGCGCGCCGTTCCAGACCAACGAAGGCCAGGATTACTACAAAGCCATGGCCTGCGCCGCCAATATGGCGTTCTCCAACCGGCAGGTGATCCTGCACCGCATCCGGGAAGGGTTCTCCAAGATATTCGGGAAAAGCGCCGAAGAGATGGAGATGAACCTGGTGTACGATGTCGCCCATAATATCGCCAAAGTGGAAGAGCACAAGGTAGACGGCAAGAAAAAGAAGGTCATCGTGCATCGCAAAGGCTCCACGCGAGCGTTCCCTCCGGGCCATCCCGAACTGGCAGCCCGGTTCCAGAAGACAGGGCAACCCGTCATCATTGGCGGATCGATGGAGACCGGCTCATACCTATTGGTCGGCACAGAAAAAGCCATGGAAGATACCTTCGGCTCCACGGCCCACGGCTCCGGACGCACCATGTCACGAACGCAGGCAAAGCGCGAAGTCCGCGGCGAGCAGCTGCTGAAGGATATGGAAAGAAGGGGCATTTATGTGCGCTCCGTCTCCATGCCCGGACTGGCTGAAGAGGCCGGAAAAGCCTACAAAGATATTAATGATGTGGTGGACACCTTGGCAGAAGCAGGAATCTCGAAACCGGTTTGCCAGCTCCGTCCTGTCGGCAACGTGAAAGGCTAGGAAGGATGAAGCCCTACAAATTTCTCCCTGACATCGCGACCGCGGACATCGCTTTTGAAGCGAATGGCAAGAGCTTAGAGGAATTGTTCCGGAACTGCGCCTTGGCCACCTTTGAGGTCATGGCCGACGTAAAAAGGATAGAGCCGAAGATCACAAAGAAGATTTCCCTGAAAGGCAAATCCGAAGAGAATCTGTTGTATGATTTCCTTTCCGAGCTGATCTTTCTGAAAGATTCGGAATCTCTGCTGTTCAATAAGTTTGACATCAGCATCGATAAGGATCTGAATCTGGAAGCGACGGCCTATGGCGAGACCATCAACCACGAGAAGCACCATACCAAGCTGGATGTGAAGGCCGTAACATTGCATATGTTCAGGGTAGAGAAGATAAAAAC
>JAGVYO010000014.1:909-17731 GCA_018303225.1 Candidatus Woesearchaeota archaeon | reverse complement strand
TATTGCCTCCGTAGCTCAGATGGCAAATCTTTGCCAAAGATTTGATAGAAAGCGCTTAAGTGGGACATTTGCTGCGCAAAGCCCCACGAATCAACCTACGCCTCCGTAGCTCAGTGGTAGAGCGCGGGTCTTGTAAACCCGAGGTCGCGAGTTCAATTCTCGCCGGAGGCTTGCATTCATCTTTCTGCATCATTCTGGTAAACTATAAATACTCCCTCCTAAATCTCCTGTTTTCCATCATGGAAGACATCGCTAAGAAATATGCGGAACTGAAGAACCGGTTCAAGCTGCCGGATTTCGAGGAGATGGATCACGAGTTCGAGATTTCTGTCATTGAGCATCCGCAGTTCCTGCTGCGGGAGATGGTACATAAGATACTGGATGTCTGGGAAACGCCGCTCCATCTCCTGGAAGGGCTGCTGCAGCCGGATACCAACTCCATGAACAACCTGCACGAATACCGGGCTTTGGACGAGAAAGGGAAGGGAGAAGCGTATCTCCTCTACCGGAAGCTCATGGTGCTGCAGCGGGAGGCGCAGGCCCTGCTGGTGGAGCTTGACAGCAAAAAACTGGCCTCTTTTGTCTCCAAAGCCCTCCCGGAATGGAAAAGCATAAAAACGGGACTCCTTATCATTATCCAAAAAATGGCGGATTCATGGAAAAACGATTCGAGTGTTAGGGAGGATTTGGGTTATTTAGGATAGGATGAGATTAATCATTTTCGGCCCGCCGGGCGTGGGCAAAGGGACCCTTTCTGCGAGAGTGGTTCAGAAGTATGGCATTCCGCATATCTCCAGCGGGAACATCATCCGGGAGATTGTAGCTACGGGAGACAAGTATGCGTCCGAGGCGAAGCCTTACCTGGAGAAGGGGCTGCTGGTTCCGGACCGCATCATCATCGACCTGATCGAGCACCGCCTCCGGCAGAAAGACTGCGACAACGGCTATATCCTGGACGGCTTTCCGCGCACGGTCGAACAGGCGCGGTTCCTGGCCAAGCGGCTGGGGAAGAACGGCCGGCAGATCAACCATGTGCTGAACCTCCAGGCGTCGGAGAAGACCATCATCGAGCGCCTCAGCGGGAGACGGATGTGCAAGAAATGCGATGCCATTTACCACCTGGAGAACATCCCCCCGAAAGTTCCCGGGAAATGCGACCAGTGCGGCGGCGAGCTGTTCCAGCGCGAAGATGACAAGCCGGAGACCATAAAAAAACGGATCAGCGTCTACAACGAGCAGACCAAGCCGTTGATCCAATATTACCGGAACAAGAAGCTCATCCGGAACATCGACACCAACGAGCCGCTGGATGAAATCTATGCGGATGTCGACAAGGCGCTTTCTAGCTGAATATACCACCGAGGAAAGTATCGGAAGCGTACAATGCAGTTTGACAAGTAAGTTTTAAGAATGCATACGCATTTCTTCTAGAAATTATCGGATTAAATGGGTGGAATACCATGTCATTGACAGACCAAGCTGAATTGAAGATAATGTTACGAAACCGGTTAGAAAGCCGCACCATCCCAATTTCATGGGGGATAGAGAACATTGTGATTACAGAACCGGACATTGCACCAATACCACTGCGTGCCAAGATTGTGTTGTATACCTGTCGATGTTAGACGTCAAAGAATATATCACGCGTTTGAAGGGAGACCTCTGATCAATCTCATTCAGGAACTCTTTTTATACAGATGTATTGTAGTCAAAAGGATTTGACATTTATCAAACCTGCTCTTTTCCAAACAGGAACTTTACCGCTTCTGTGGCATAGCTTCCTTTCGGCAAAAAGAATTCAAAAAGAACGTTCTTGCCGTCTTTTTTGACCTTTAAGTTCTTTATCTCCACAAAGGCATCCCTTTCTATGCCTTCGGCGCTCAATTCGGGAAAGGGAGGGATGATGAAGTCCCTCTCGGTAACGGATTCTCTTTTCATGATTTTATCGATAATCTCCTTCAGCCTTTCATCCCTGACTTCCATGCCAAAGCCGATCATCGGGATTCTAGGGGCAGGCAGTTCCTTTTTGATGGCCTTTCCTACAGTTTCGTTCCACAGGGAGGACTGGTAGGCGTTGACGTAGAGCGTCAATAATTTCTTAGGCAGGATGCGCAATGCACTGATATAATTCGTCGGCTGCGCATCAAGGACCGCCTCTATCTTTTCTTTGTACTCTTTTTCGTTCTCAAGGATCAGTTCCGCGGCCTTTCCAAAATTCTTCTTCACCAGCGCTTTGCCTATTTCGGCGTTGTTTTTGCTGAAGCGCTGCTCGCCGAAGTAATTGGGCATTAAAATTGGTTCTTTGCTGATTTTTCCATCCAGATTGGTCCTCTCTTTTTCATCTACATCCCTTGCGACGATCCTGAATTGGTTGCCTTCCAAATCTCCTAATGAAATGGGCTTGTTTCCGTAGCCCAGGAATTCCAATTCAATGTCCTTTAAGCCGACATTCCCGATTCTTTCCTCTCGCACGTTCTTTATGGAAATGAGCTGTTCGGTAACAGCGTCCTTGTCCTTATTGCCCGCAAAACCGATGTCCCTTAAAGGGATTCGCAGCCTTTCGGCAATGTGCTGGATGGCCCGCAGTGTGGTGTAGCTCCTCTTCTTTAGCAGGACATAGGCGTAGGTTCCCTGCTTCCCCGGCTTTACGATGGAGATCTCCTTCACGATGAAATCTTCCGGATTGCGCCTGTAGCTCAGCTTGGATAGAGCGACAGATTATCGAGAAGATATCCGCTAGAGCCTCCTAAGCTGTAGGGCGGGGGTTCGAATCCCCTCAGGCGCGTTTTTTTAACAGCTTTGAGTGGAAATATGTCCTATATTTTTTATCACTTAAGAACATTTTTAGCGCAAAAGTGCTTACCACTTATTTATTAACTCCCTAGTGGTTACAAAATAGAAAGATTTATGAAGCCAATCCGACTTCCCATGGGGATCAAAATGGCACACTATTCAAGACGTCAAATTCTTGCGGGCATTGGAGGCGTAGCCGGGGCACTTGCCACGGGTTGCGCTGACGGAAACTATATTCCTGCAAGGACACTTACACCTTCGGATGTTGGGCAACTTGACCAAATCCTTCAAGGGGGGATGGGTACTTTTGCCCGGATTGACCCTGGCGCAAAGCCTCTTACAGACCTTCTTTTAAGAATGTACTCAGATATTGTCCATGAAGGCGGCCAATCATTTCCCTCAGGATTCCTGAGTGTTTCACAAACACCGGTGAGGGTGAAGTATGAAGATGGGAAAAGATGGGGGAGAGGCGACAGCCAAGAACAACGTGCCAAAGCAACCTATCTGGTGGGATGCCCTCAAATCGATGAAAGATCCAGAGATGATGCAAATGTTTTTACTATTATAGTACAGGACACGGATAACCGTTTTACCGCAGAAGGCGTACCGGTATTACAACGAGATGGCATAGTCGATGGCATTCACATCTACCACAGCGGATCATTTACCGATAGGCGCAATAGAAACAGCCCTGCTTTCTGGGATGGGGCGTTATTGGTAACTGATGAAATGCAGATTCATGACGGATTCCCCAGCTTTTCATTCCTTTCAGGAGTTACTGGATACAATTCAGGTGACAAACAACACGTTCCGGGGGTCTATTACGACTTAATTGATTATCCAAAGCGAGCAGAGCTTCAACGGCAGGGCAAACCAACCGAAGGGACATCACTTACCAAATCAAATGACGACCCCGGAGCAAAATGGATTGCTTTAGCAACGGCCCAGCAACTGATGGATCTTGCGCGAAGGATCGAAGAAAAAACGAAGGATTAGGCAATTTCTTCTATTTATCTAAATTATAGCAACAGAAATTTCTATGACTTAAGGGAAATCTTTAAATAGCAGGACTTGAATCAAAAATCAATATGCCAACCGTAGAATTTGTGCCGGACGGGAAAAAAGTGGATGTAGACAACAATGCGCGTCTGCAGGATGTCTGCGAGAACAACGGCATCGGACTGCCGTTCGCGTGCAAAGACGGACAATGCGCGACCTGCCTGATCACGGTCGAGGAAGGGATGCAGAACCTGTCGCCCAAGACCGATGCGGAAAAAGAGACGCTTCCTGCAGCGGGCGCTACGGAGAAACAGCGCCTTGCGTGCCAGTGCAGCCTCAAGGGCAATGTCAAGTTGAATTATTGAGAATTTCTTTCTATTTTTTTGCGGCTTCTTCTTTCAACACCGCGTGCGCGGCTGCCAATCGTGCAATAGGAACTCTGAAAGGTGAACAGCTGACATAATCCAGGCCCAATTTGTGGCTGGTCTCTACAGATTCGGGGTCGCCGCCGTGCTCGCCGCAGATGCCCAGCTCGATTTTCGGATTGGCCTTGCGGGCTTTCTCGATGCAGATCTTCATCAGGCCGCCAACTCCTTCGGCGTCCAGCACCTGGAACGGGTCTTTCTCAAAGATGCCCAGCTCAATGTATTTCGGGATGAATTTTCCGGCATCATCCCTGGAAAGCCCGTAGGTCGTCTGCGTCAGATCATTGGTTCCGAAAGAAAAGAACTCCAATTCTTTGGCCAACTGGTCCGCTACGATGCAGGCCCTGGGCAGTTCAATCATGGTGCCGATTTTATACTTCAATCTGGCATTGGATGTTTTAATGACATCGTCCGCCACCCTCTTAATCCGGGCATGGAGGTCTTTGGCCTCGTTGACAACTCCGATCAATGGGATCATGATCTGCGGAATGGCCTCTTTCCCTTTCTTATTGACTTCAATAGCAGCCTCGATGATGGCACGGGCCTGCATCTCATAAATCTCGGGATAGATGATGCCCAGCCGCGAGCCCCTGAAGCCGAGCATGGGGTTGAATTCATGCAGGCTGTCGATGACCCCTTTCAGATGTTCGGGGCTTACTTTCATCTCCTTGGCGATTTCTTTGATGTCTTTCTCCTCCTTGGGCAGGAACTCGTGCAGCGGCGGATCCAACAGGCGGATGGTCACCGGCAATCCGCTCATGGCTTCAAAGATGCCCACAAAATCCTCTTTCTGATAGGGTAATAATTTGTTGATGGCTTTTTTCCGCTCTTCCTCGGTTTCTGCCAGGATCATTTCCCGGACAGCCTTGATGCGGTTGCCTTCAAAGAACATGTGCTCGGTCCGGCATAGGCCCACGCCTTTGGCTCCGAATCCCCTTGCTTTTTGGCAGTCTTTCGGGGTGTCGGCGTTGGTTTTTACCCCCAATCTCCTGTAGGCATCGGCCCATCCGATGAACGTCCCGAAATCGCCGCTCAGTTGCGGATCCATGGTGTCGATCTTTCCCTGGAAAACTTTGCCTTCGGTTCCGTCGAGTGTGATCCATTCGCCTTCTTTTATGACGATGTCTTTGGCCTTGAATTGTCTTTTCGATTCATCCACGGTGATGTCGCCGCAGCCTGCGACGCAGCACTTGCCCATGCCTCTTGCCACGACCGCTGCATGGGACGTCATGCCGCCTCTTGCAGTCAGAATTCCTTCAGCAGAGTTCATGCCCTGGATGTCCTCGGGAGAAGTTTCGGTTCGGACGAGAATGACTTTTTCCCCGGCTTCTTTCATCTTGACGGCATCGTCGGCCGTGAAGGCTGCTTTTCCGACGGCTGCACCGGGCGAAGCCGGCAATCCTTTGCCGATCACGTTGGCTTTCTCTTTTGCTTTGGGGTCCAGCTGCTTGTGCATCAGCTGCTCCAATTGCTTGGGTTGGACGCGGAGGATCGCGGTTTTCTTATCAATAAGGCCCTCTTTGACCATGTCCACGGCAATTTTTAATGCCGCCATCGCGGTCCGTTTTCCGGTCCGCGTCTGGAGCATGTACAATTTGCCTTCCTGGAATGTAAACTCTATATCCTCCATCTCCTTGTAATGCTGCTCTAACTTTTTGTAGATGCCTTCCAGTTCGGCGTATATCTTCGGGAATTTCTTCTTGAGATGGTCAATGGGTTCTGGCGTGCGGATGCCGGCTACCACGTCTTCGCCCTGCGCGTTGATCAGATATTCGCCGTAGAAATGGTTGTCTCCGGTGGAAGGGTTTCGGGTGAATGCTACACCGGTTCCTGAATTGGTTCCCATGTTGCCGAACACCATGGTCTGGACGTTGACAGCGGTGCCTAAAAGGCCCCTGATGTCGTGAATCTGCCGGTAGGCAATGGCGCGCTTGCTGCCCCACGAACTGAAAACAGCATCGATGGCCATCTTTAACTGGATTTTCGGCTCCTGCGGGAATTCCTTTCCGGCCACTTTCTTTACGACTTTCTTATATTCTTCGACGGCTTTTTTCCAGTCTTCGGCTTCGAGATTGACATCGAATTCAACCCCCTTTTCTTCTTTGAGCTGGGTGAGGATGCTCTCGAAATGGTGATGGTCAACGCCCATGACGACATCGCCGAACATGTTGATCAGGCGCCGGTAGGCATCGTACACGAATCTTGGGTTGCCGGTTTTCTTGATGAATCCCTCTACGCTCTTGTCGTTCAATCCAAGATTGAGAACCGTGTCCATCATGCCCGGCATCGAAACAGCGGCGCCGGAACGCACCGAAACCAAGAGCGGATTTTCAGCGTCGCCGAATCTGGCGTTCATCTTTTTTTCCAGCTTTTTCAGCTGCTCATCCACTTGTCTGTCCACTTCTTCCGGGTAGTTGCCTTTGCTCTTGTTGTAGAGATCGCAGACTTCGGTGGTGATGGTGAATCCCGGAGGGACCGGAATGCCCATGTTGGTCATCTCTGCCAGGTTGGCACCTTTGCCGCCCAGCAGCTGCTTCATGCCTGCCTTTCCCTCTTCAAATGCGTAGACGTATTTGACCATTGTGAATGGACTGAAACTTAGTGGAGATATAAAAAGGTTGTGGGTTATTTTTTTCCTAGAATGAAAGAGTTATGAATTCATTCTCTCTGCGAGCAGGTAAATGTCAGAAATCGAAGATTTCTGAGCACACTAAGAAATTCGTAAAACGAATTTCTGGTGCACCAAAAATGCAAAGCATTTTTTAGTGTGCTCAAGAACTTTCAGTTCTTGACAATTTCGTGCCGAAATTTTTGTAATGGGCGCTGTTGCAGCAAAATACTTCTAAGACGATGTCTTTTTAAGCAAAAAGCTTTTAAATTAACCTTCATTATACCGTTGAATATGAATGCAAGATTTTTGATACAAAAAATGAAACAGATTTTGCCTGTATTGGTTCTATCCATCATTATCATTTACTGAAGCGGCTTTTATGAGTCTTAAAAGCCGCACTTGGACCGGATAGAAAGAAGACTTTTCGAGCGGAAAAATGAAAACCATCCAATTCATGGACACGACATTACGGGACGGTGAGCAGACCGAAGGGGTCTCGTTCACGGCCGAAGAGAAATTGGCTATTGTGGAGTATCTTCTGGAAAAAGTAAATGTGGACGCTATTGAAGTCACTTCTGCGAAAATATCGGATTCAGAGCTTGTATCGGTCTCTAAAATCATGGAATGGGCCAAAGAGAACAACCGCCTGGATAAGATCGAGGTTCTTGGATTTGTGGATGGTACGGCTTCGGCGCAGTGGATCCATGATGCCGGGTGCAGGGTCATCAATCTTTTGACAAAAGGCTCATTGCGCCATCTGAAAGGTCAGTTGCGGAAATCATCCGAGGAACATGCTGCCGATATCCAAAAGGTGTTTGAGTTTGCCAAGGAAAATGGCATGACAGTGAACGCGTACCTGGAAGACTGGTCCAACGGCATGAAGGATTCCAAGGAGCATGTCCTATTCATGGTCAAAAAACTACAGGAATTTGGGGTCAACCGGGTCATGCTGGCGGATACGTTGGGGGTGTTGGATTATGAGCGCACCTATGCCTATGTTACGGAACTGGTGAAGAAATTCCCCACCATCACGTTTGATTTCCATGGCCATAACGATTACGAGCTGGCTACTGCGAATTCCATGGCTGCCGTGAAGGCCGGTGTCACGCGATTGCACACCACGGTCAATGGATTGGGGGAGCGGGCCGGCAATACCAAGCTCGCCTCTGCAGTGGCTGCCTTGAACGACCTTTCGGATTTCAAAACCCACGTGAACGAAAAGGAACTGATCAATGTAAGCAACCTGGTGGAGAGCATCTCCGGCCTGCGGCTGGCGGCCACGACACCGGTAGTGGGGAAGAATGTCTATACACAGGGCTGCGGCGTCCATGCGGACGGCGACCGAAAGGACAACCTTTACCACAACCCGTTGACGCCCGAGCGTTTCGGAAGCGAGCGCCGCTACAGCCTTGGCAAGACATCCGGCATGGCCTCGGTCGAGCAGAACCTGGAGCAGCTGGGCGTTACCCTGGACAAGGATCAGAAAAAGAAGGTCCTGGAGCGCATCAAGGAGCTGGCGCACAAGAAGCAGAATATGAGCAAGGAAGACCTGCACTACATCATCACCGACGTCATCGAGACGCCGGAAAGCCGGAAAATCGAGCTGGTGGATTATGATTTCAGGCTCACGCACAGCGGTTCGCCCGAAGCACGGGTAAAGCTGCGGATCCATGCAGGGGAAGAAGAAGCCACTGCCACGGGCAGCGGCCAGTACGATGCATTCATGAACGCGCTCCGGAAAATATTCGGCCCCAAGAAACTGCCGGAGCTGGTGGATTACTCGCTGATCATCCCTCCGGGCGGAAAGACGTCTGCCTTGGTGGAGACGGTCATCAAGTGGCAGAAGGGCGACAAGGTCTTCCGGACCCGCGGGCTGGATTCGGACCAGCTGCTGGCGGCCATCAAAGCTACCATCAAGATGCTGAATATGGGGAGTTATTGGGAATGATTGTCTGATTCTGGTGCCCCTCTGTCGGATGGCGTTATCTTTTTAAGCCATGGCCAATCCCCCGTCCGTATCATGCCTAACCGACGGGAATTTTTTGGACAGGTTGGAGAGGGAATTGGCGCTGCTGTACTTGTAGGATTCGTTGATGCAGCTGCGGCTTCTAAACCTGCCCCTCTCAGCACCCGTATTAGGGATTACCCTCACATCATCGATGTCATCCCCTCGGTGGATATGCACGCCTATTTTCCGCATTTTGTCGAGGGTGCGAAAGCAGCGCTTTCAAGGAATGATCTTCAACTGGATTATCTGGTGGAGCTGGCTGTTTCGTTGGTATGGCATGAATCCCGGATGGAGCGCTTTGCGTATTCGCCTGCCGGCGCAGCCGGGCTGTCACAGCTCATGGAGGGAACAGCGCGTGACCTGGGGCTGGTGGTGGAGGGCAATCCGGCGCTGCCTGATTATCTTTTGGCGATGAAGGGTTCAAACGAAGCCCAGAAGGCATACGATGCTGCCGTGCAGAAACTTGTTCAAAGCGCAAAGGCCCCACACTTGGATGGTCGTATTCTCATTTCAACCGCTGGCCTGTTGCGGGAACAGGATCAGGCACTGGCTCTTTCCCGATCAAAGGTCAAAACTGCTTGGGATGCCGTGAAAGCGTATGTCGATGACCTTCGGCATCATCCCGGAACGATTGAACAAAGGGACCAACGTTTTGTTCCCTCTTATGCGATTGCGGCCGGAATCCGACATCTGGCAACTACGCTTCAGCAATGCGTGAAGCATTACGGAGTCAGCACAGACATAAATGTCTGGCGGGCCATTGCGGCATATAACGCTGGTATGCGCACCACCAAAGAATGGTACGGATTCCCTAATATTCCTGAGACGGTAAATCATGCCCGTAGGGTGATACTCGATCTTACAGACATGATGGAAATCGGGCGGGCATACGGGGCGAAAGACTTCAAACGGGTTGCCGAAATCAAAAGCCGGCTCAACGAACGAAACGAATACTTTCTCTATCAGGTGAGGAGAGGAGACACGTTCTCGGATATAACCCATCATGAGTTGGAGCGGCCTTACGGCCTTACACAGACCCAGGCGCTAGAGCACATCCGCACGGCATCGGGTGATACTATCAGCAATCCTGCGGCTTTTGGCACGCTCCATCCAGGCCAGATGTTCCGTATTTATTATCCGAAGAAATAGATTCAATTCTTACGGCCTGGCTTACTTCACATGCCTCTTCAATATATCCATCGCTTTCTTGCCGTCGATCTTGCCGCGGTATTTGGCCATGACCAGGCCCATATAGGCGCCTATTGTTAAACCGGGCTTTTCATCGATGATTTTCTTGATTTCTTTCTCCACATCGCCTTCGGAAGCCTTCTTGAACTGCGAAGGGTCTGCTTTCTTGCCTTCGGCTTTTTTGGCCAGAACTTCTAAAGCCGCCTCTTTGGTGATCTTGCCGCTGTCCACATATTCCAGCACTTCCTCAAAGTCTTCTGGCTGTAGCCTTGACGTATCGAGCTGGAGCCGTGAGCGCATCTCTTTCGGGATCTCGATCAGCACCTTGGCGATAAATGCAGGCTCCAGGTTCTTGAATCTGTCCACATACCCCTCAAAATCTTCCCTGCTGACCAGTTCTTTGGCCGTGGCCTCGTTCACCTCGTATTTCTCTTGCAGGTCTTTGAGCTGCTCGTTCAGCAGCCTGGGCAGTGTTATCTTTTTCAGCCGCTCCTGCGTAATGCGGATGGGCGGGATATCGGTCTCCACATACATCCGGTCTGCGCCGGGCATGGGCCTGAGAAACGAAGTAGTCATGTCGGGCTCGGCTTTCCGCACTTCGGGAGCGAGCTTTTTTCCTTTTCCGGATTCTTTCAGCTGCCGCTCTATCTCATATTCGATGATTTTCGGCATTGATTTCAATTCCTGGAATCCCTTGATTTCGACGCGGGCTCCTTTGGCGATGGAGACATTCACATCCTGTCGGATTGTGCCCAAGCCTCTTTTTACTTTTCCGGTGCTTCGGAGAATCATGCCGATAATGGAAGCTGTTTCTTTGGCATGTTCGGGGTCTTTGATGTCCGTGGCGGTAGCAATCTCCACCAACCCGATGCCCAAGCGGTCTAATCTATAGCGCACGTATTCTTTTGTTTCTTCGATCTTCTGCGCAGCTTCCTCTTCCAGGCAGATGGTTGGGATGCGAACTTTTCCTTTGGAGGTCTCCACATAACCATCTGTAGCGACCAAGGCAGTCCGCTGGAAACCGCTGGTGTTGGAGCCGTCTATTACGGTTTTGCGCATCACCTGGATTTCATCCACGACTTTTGCGTTCAATAACAGTGAAATCATTAAGGTAGTATCCAGCAACTCCTGATTCATCGGATACGGCGGGCATTCGTCATACTCCACCAAACAGGTGTCTTCCGGATTGCTCTCGTAGATGAAGTATCTGCCTTTTCCGGCTTCGTATTCGGCTGCCACGTCCACCTTGCCCAGTTCGCTGGCGGAAACGCGCAGTTTTCTTTCTATCCGGATAGTCGGTTCTTCTGTTGAATTGATGGCCGGACAGTTGCAAAAGAGTTTCTTGCCTTCCAGCTGCTGGTGGATCTCCATCCCGCAGCGGAATCCGAACTCCCGGTAATCAATCCTTTTCTCCATAAGATGTTGATATTTTTTAAGAATTTATTAAGGTATCGATATGCTTTTTTATGATCTTGTCCACATCTTCCAGCGTAACCCTGCTATACACGATGTTGTCCGGGTAGATGGAGACGATGGGCCCGTGGGCGCACAGATCCTGGCACATGGACTTGGAGACCCTCACCTTCTTGCCCAATCCCTTCTCTTTCACGTAGTCTTTCAGCCGCTGGTGGATTGCGGTGGAATTCTTTGTGCCGCAGCTGTCTTTAGCAGGGTCTTCCCGGACGTTTAAACATACGATAAGATGCTTTTGGTAGTACGGCTTTATCTCCTGCATTCCTGTCCATGAGCCCGTGAGAATTTATTAACCTATCGCATCCCGGCGATTTTTGATGGGCTGCATCAGTATAGAAAGGCTTTCTCGTCAATCCGTTCGGCAATCTCGCCCACGATGTTCTGATGCATGAGTTTTTTCGCTTCTTCCAGATTCTTGGTCTGGCCCAATACCCAGGCTAATTTGACAAATGCGGTTTCGGGCAGCATGTCTTCACCGGAAATGACGCCGGCTGCCATAATATCCCGGCCGGTGGAATACACATTCATGTTCACCTGGCCGTAGAGGGTCTGGGAGGTCATGACGATGGGGATTTTTTTTGTCAGCTTTCTTACCACTTCAATATTCTCCTTGTTGATCTTGGTGATATCATCCAAGGCATTGCAGGGGAAATGCCCCAATCCGGTGCCTTCCAGCACGATGCCTTTGCAGTTGGTGCATTTCTCCAGATAATTTAGGTTTATGAAAGGATGGATCTTTATCAGCGACACATTTTCTTCAAACTTATTTTTCGTCTCCAATCTCCTCTTCTTATCCTTCTTGGCATAATCTTTGCGCAAGAATTCGATCTTTCCGTTGTCAAACACCTTGGCGTAGGGGAAAACGTTCACGCTTCGGAAGGCATCCCTTCGGGAGGCGTGCAGTTTCCGCACCTTGGTGCCTTGGTGGATATAGCAGCATTTATCCTCGGAGGTGCCGTGCATACATATCGCTACACCAGAGAAATCAGTCTCGATGATGAAGCGCGCTGCAGCAATGAGGTTGATCGCGGCATCACTGGAACCGCGGTCCGAACTGCGCTGGGCACCCACCAATAGGACCGGAACCGGCAAATTCTGGAGAATGAAGGACAATGCAGCAGATGTATAGTGCATGGTATCGGTGCCGTGCGTGATGATGATCCCTTCCACGCCTGCTTTGATTTCCTTTTCCACTTCTTTTGCCAATGCTTGCCAGTGGCCCGGGCGCATGTCCTCGGAAAACATCTGGAACACCAAACGGCTCTGGATGTTGGCAGTCCTGTTCAGTTCGGGGAACATCTCCAGCATGTCTTCGGGAGTGAATTTAGAGACTACTGCACCGGTCCGGTAATCCACTTTGGAAGCGATGGTTCCACCCGTATGCAATATGGAAATGGTCGGCAATTTTTTATTTGGCTTTGCCTTCTCTTTCTTCGCTTTCTGCTCTTTAGCGGGCTCGAGTAGCTTGATCTCCTTGATTTTCTTCTTGTCAATCCCTACGTTATATCCATTTTCCAGCTTGAGAATGACCGTATCTTCGCCAAATAACTCGGGCTTTGGCATCAGAATGCCTTTCACCCTCTTTTCCGGGGTGACGACCTCAACGGTATCACCGGGCTTTGCGCTCATGGGTAAATTAGAATAGTGTAGTTATATAAACTTTATGTTAGCGTGCTATCTATAGGAAAACGGCGCAATAAGAAAAATCCATTTTATCGCGGCAGGGTTCATCCAAAAAATTTCTAAGCGGGAATGGCGCATTGTGGAAAAATCTTTTTTTAGAGCGAAAGCGCTCGTAGCAAAAATTTCGGCACGAAATTTTTGTTATGGTCAAACACACTTAAAAAATAAATTTTTAATGCGCAACTGAGAAATCATTGGATTTTTCTTTTATCCGAAATAAGCGGGCTTTTCCTCTTTCATCTGCTTGCCGCGGGCGGCGGTGAACTGGCTCCTCAGCTCTTCGTAGGCTTTCTCCACTTCCTTGGTTACGGAAGGCGCGATCTTCTTCGAAGCCTCCTCGAAATGGGCCATGGTGATGGTGGTGGCTTTCATGTCTTTGCGCAGCGCCAGAATAGCAGCTTCACGGCAAATGGCCTCGATATCCGCACCTACATACCCCTCGGTTTTCTTGGCTAGGGCATATAACACTTTCTCTTTCCCTGATAAATCCTTGAAATTCTTCACTTCTTTAGAAGATATCTTTTTTGGACTTTTCAATTCAGATTCTTTGATAGGTTCGTCAGCAGCCATTTTTGATGCTATATTCAGTCCTCTTACATCAACATCCTTAAATTCATTATCCAATTTACTAATTTCTTCTTTAGTAGGAACTAAAGGCATATTTTCTGTATGCACCTTGAAAATCTCGATGCGGCCTTTCTCGTCCGGCACCGGCACTAATATCATCCGGTCAAACCTTCCGGGCCGCAATAAAGCTGTGTCGATAATGTCCGGCCTGTTGGAAGCCGCGATGATCAGAACATCATTAATCTCTACTAACCCATCCATCTCGGTCAACAGCTGGTTCACCACGCGCTCGCTGACATGGCTGTCGGCGCCTGCTTCCCGGCGCGGTGCCATGGAATCTACCTCATCAAAGAATACGATGGTGGGGGCTGTCTGGCGGGCTTTCTTGAAGATTTCCCGCACGGCTTTCTCGCTTTCCCCTACCCATTTTGAAAGAAGTTCCGGGCCTTTCACAGAAATGAAATTAGCTTCGGATTCGTTCGCCACGGCTTTGGCCAATAGCGTCTTTCCGGTTCCTGGAGCACCATACAGTAAAATGCCTTTCGGCGGCTTTACGCCCAGTCGCTTGAAGGACTCGGGGTGCTTGATGGGCCATTCCACGGCTTCGATCAGCTCCTGCTTCACGGTCTCCAGTCCGCCGATGTTCTTCCATTTCACATTCGGGGTTTCCACCCACACTTCGCGCAGGGCCGAGGGCCGCACGGTCTTCAATGCTTCGCGAAAATCATCCTGGCTCAGGTGCATCTTCTCCAAGATTTCTTTGGGGATAGGCCCGTCCTCTTCTCCCATCTTCAGGTCGGGCAATACCCTTCGCAGCACAATCATGGCCGCCTCTTTGGCCAAGGACGCCAGATCCGCGCCGACAAAGCCATGGGTGATGTTGGCCAGCTCTTTCAGGTCCACATCCTTGGTCAGCGGCATGTTTCGGGTATGGATCTTGAGGATGTTCAGGCGGCCTTCTTTGCCCGGCACGCCGATCTCGATTTCCCGGTCAAACCTTCCGGGCCTTCGCAAGGCGGAATCCAGGATGTTCGGCACATTGGTGGCTGCTATCACGACGACTTTGCCCCTGCTTTGGAGGCCGTCCATCAACGCCAATAGCTGGGCAACTACACGCCGTTCTACTTCGCCCCGGGTCTCTTCCCTCTTGGAGGCAATGGCGTCTATCTCATCAATGAAAATGATGGAAGGGGCATTCTTCTCGGCTTCCTGGAATTTCTTGCGGATGTTTTCCTCACTCTGTCCGTAATACTTACTCATCACTTCCGGACCATTGATCAATAAGAAGTGTGAATTGGTCTCATTCGCCACGGCTTTCGCCATAAGGGTCTTTCCCGTACCGGGCGGGCCGTGCAATAACACGCCTTTGGGCGCTTCGATGCCCAGCCGCTCAAACAGTTCCGGATGCTTCAGCGGCAGTTCGACCATCTCCCTAATTTTCTTTATTTCGGAGGCCAACCCGCCGATATCCTCGTACGTAACCTCCGGAACGCGTTCTTCCTCGATCTCCATGACTTCCGGATTGAAGACCACCTCGGTCTGGTCAGAAATGATCACGGCCTGTTTCGGGTTGGTGTCCGCCACCACAAATTTGATGTCACCAAAACCGAAGCCCATCATGCTTTCGTCTAAAATATTGAATACGTCTTCGAAGAACGGGTTGTCGGTCAGCGCGGTTTTCCGTCTCCGGCTGCCGCCCAACGAGACAATGTCGCCTTTTACGATGGCTCTTCCCAGCAACCCCTGCTTGAAGATTTCCGGGGAGGCGCGGATGATGATGCCTTTGCGCGCGGGTGCGATGGTGACCTTTTTGGCCTCCTTCACTTCCACTTTTCTCACAATGACCTGCTCGCCGATACCGGTGCGGGCATTCTTCCGCACAATGCCGTCCATGCGGATGATGCTCAGGCTGATGTCGCCTGGATAGGCGCGGTCCGCAATCCCCACGGTCTTGCGCTTGCCCTCAATCTCTATGATGTCCCCTACTCGAACGCCGATGTTCTGCATCAGGCCGGTGTCGATGCGCACAATGCCTTTATTGACATCGTCCTGGATGGCTTCGGCTACTTTAAGAGTTAGGTCTTTGGCTGCCATGGCTAGCGCTCTGAACGACGATATTTTTATAAATGTTTTGTTTATGGGGATGCTGTCTCAACTGCTTATTTTTCTGTCAGAAAATCGCTTGACTCCGACGCATTGGAAAAAACGGCCATTGAAAAAAATCATTTTCTTTGCGCTAGGCTCAATACAAAAATTCCGTGCCGGAATTTTTGGGATGGGCATTACCTACTAAAAAATATTTTTTAATGATTTTATTCAATGCGCACTTAAGAAACTTTTACTGGATATAGCTCTTATTTTCCGGCGCTTCCACGCGGACTTTTGGCAGCGGCACCGGAGGCGGCAGATTGACTTCCTGGCTCAATATCAATGCCTGGATGTTGCATCGGGACAAGACGGTGTTGAGAATGCCGCTCATGATATCCTTGGGCACGCTCTTATCTTTCTTCCAGTTGGTATGGATTTCCTTGATCTTCTTGTCGTCTTCGAGGAACAGGAGGTTTCCGCACAGGATGATGTTGCCGATGTCGGGGTCAAACTTGGAAGTGAACTCGAAACTGAAGCGCAGGACGTTCTGCTTTTCTTTTCCCAGCGGGATATTGGTCTGCTCGATGTTGGTTATGGAGACATTGTTGCTGACGTTGATCTTCCCTTTGGCAGCTTCCTTGCGCTCCACATTGATTCTGCTGAAGTTAAATCCGATGACGGCCATATAATATCACCGCCTTTCCGTTGTTCGGGCGCACTATATAAATGTTTTGCATGTCTTGCACACCACCACTTTTGGTGTGTGGAAATAAGTGGTGTGCGAGGCGGAAAAAAAGCGAGCAAACCAAGCGACCAAAGGGAGTGAACTTGCCACCCGCTCATGGCGAATGGTGGTTGCGAGCTTTTTGACGGGAAAACTATTTAATGACATGCTTTCTTTCTTCTTATCATGAAGTATAAATTGGTCTGCTTTGACGTGGACGGCACATTGGTGGATAATGTCGTTTACTCCTGGTCGGTCTTCCA
>JAGVYO010000014.1:0-853 GCA_018303225.1 Candidatus Woesearchaeota archaeon | reverse complement strand
GATTATTTCTCGAAAAAAATCACCTACGAGGAATGGGCCAAACATGACATCCTCCTGTGGAAGGAGAAGAATGTCCGCAGGAAGGACATGGTGGAGGCGCTGGGGAATCTCCGGCTAATGAACGGCGCTCTCGAAACCCTGGAAACGCTGAAGAAAAATGGTCTGAAGCTAGGGATTATCTCGGGCTCCATCAACGTGATTCTGGAAACACTTTTTCCCCGGATGACCGAGTATTTCGATTACGTGTTCTGGAACAGGATTGTTTTTGATGACAAGGGGTTTATCGTGGATGTTATTCCTACGCAATTTGATATTGACTCAAAAGGAAAGGCGTTGAAGCAAATCCTTGAGAAAGAGGGCATCAAGGCGGAGGAATGCGTGTTTGTGGGTGACCATTTCAACGACGTGGACGTGATGCAGGCCTCGGGCCTGGGAATTGCGTTTGACCCGAAAGACGAAGGGCTGAAGAAGATTGCGGATGTGATCATCACCAAGAAGGACATGCGGGAGATATTGAGGCATATTCTTTAATGCCTTATTTTATAGAGAGCCTGTTTTAGGACAGCTTTATTGTTATAATTCCGGATTATCTTTTTCCACTGGACTCTTTTTCTTTTTTTCAGCTGCCCTGTCTCTTTTACCAGTAGCGGCAATGCGCGCACGATATTGTCCACAATAGTAATGTTGGCTTTCTGTGCGGTCCTGGACATCGGGTTCAAATCGACGGTTATCACTTTCTTTCCCATCTTCAGCAATGCTTCACAGCGGTCACCGTCTTCCAGCGGAACAAAAACAACGTCTGCTTTGCAGATGCCTTCCCTGTTGCAGAACCTTCGGTTATGATCGATATACT
>JAGVYO010000005.1 GCA_018303225.1 Candidatus Woesearchaeota archaeon | reverse complement strand
ACCTTCTTTCAGAATGATTACCTGCGCTTTTGTCTGATGCTCTACCAGCTCTTTGAACTCCTGTGCATCGTCTTCGGTTCCGACAATCTTGTTGTAGTGCATCGGGACGGCTATTTTTGCCTTCACTTTCTTTACCGCTTCTGCGGCCTCGCGGGCGGTCATGACATACGTCCCCGAAACAGGCAATAAGGCAATGTCGACCTGCATTGCATCCATCTCCGGAATCACATCGGTGTCGCCTGCAAAATAAAGTTTTTTATTTTCGGCCTCGATCATGAATCCGATTCCCGCATCCTTGGGATGGAACTTCTTGTTGGTGTTGTAGGCGGCTACTGCCCGGACCGTGATCCAACCGTCTTTTTCTGCCTCTCCCGGAGCCATGGCCTTGGCCCCGTCCAGCTGCGAGGCGACGCTTCTCGAAGCGAGGATTTTCGTCTGGTCGTTGCGGATCATCTTGATTTTCTCCTGCGCAAAATGGTCGAAATGGTCGTGCGAAATCAGGATGAGGTCAGCTTTTTCACCGTAGTCACCGGCATACGGATCGATGTAGATGATTTTCCCGGTGACGTTTATCTTGAAGCTTGCGTGCCCGAGCCAGGTGAGTTCCATATCGGGACAAAATACTGTTATTTTATAAAAAGGTTATGGGAGAGCTAATTCAAAAAAGAATGAAACATTGGAAAAATAACTTAGCGCATTTTAAAAATAGTTTTTATGGCGAGGGGGTCCATTACAAAAATTTCGTGCCGAAATTTTTGCACCTTCCCTTGCGTTAAAAAAATGTTGGGTGAATGCGAAAAGAACACCTTTAAACGAACAACAAAATTGTGTTAAATGGCCGTTTTTTGAAGGGAATCCTTTATAAATCACAGAAAATACCGAATTTGTATGGTACTGGAAAAATTAGGCAGCGCATTGAAGAACACGCTGCAGAAGATCGCAAAATCGATTTTTGTAGATGAGAAGCTCATCAACGAACTGGTGAAAGACATCCAGCGCGCCTTATTGCAGGCAGACGTCAATGTGCAGCTGGTTTTCGACCTGACCAAAAAGATCAAGGAGCGTGCCCTGAAAGAGAAGACCGCTTCTGCGCTGACCAAGAAGGAGCAGTTGATCAACATCGTCTATGAAGAATTGGTGGCATTCCTGGGCGGAGAAGGCTATAAGATAGAGATCAAAGAAAAGCCGTTCAAGATCCTATTGGTCGGATTGTTCGGTTCGGGAAAAACAACCACGGCCGGAAAGCTGGCGAAGTTCTTCACCAAGCGTGGCCACAAGGTGGCATTGGTCGGATTGGATGTGCACCGGCCCGCGGCCATGGAGCAGATCCTGCAAACCGGTGAGCGCGTGCACGTGCCGGTATTCCTGGATAAAGGGGAAAAGGACCCCATCAAGATATGGAAAAAGTTTGAGAATGAAATCAAGAAGTTTGATGTGGTGATCGTAGATACTGCAGGCCGGGATGCGTTGTCCAAAGACCTGATTGAAGAGATTGAACGCGTCAACAAAGAGGTAAACGCGCAGGAGAACCTGCTGGTCATCTCCGCCGATATCGGCCAGGCCGCCCAAAAGCAGGCCGAGCAGTTCCATCAGTCGTGCGGCATCACCGGCGTCATTGCAACCAAAATGGACGGCACGGCCAAGGCAGGAGGCGCATTGAGCGCATGCGCGGTAACGAAGGCGCCGATCAAATTCATCGGGGTCGGGGAAAAAGCAGACGATCTCGAAACGTTCAATCCGAAAGGCTTCGTTTCCAGATTATTGGGCATGGGCGATCTGGAGGCGCTCCTGGAGAAAGCCAAAGAGGCCATTACCGAAGAGGAAGCGCAGGATTTGGGAAAGAAATTTCTGAAAGGCGAATTCAACCTGATTGATCTGTATGAGCAGATGCAGGCCATGAAGAAGATGGGGCCGCTGAACAAGATCGCTGAGATGATTCCCGGCTTCGGGCAGCTAAAGCTGCCGAAAGAAGCGCTGGACGTGCAGGAAGGCAAGCTGGAGAAATGGCGCCATGTCATGGACAGCTGCACCAAGGAGGAATTGGAGGATCCGGAGCAGATCTCGTCGCAGCGCATCGAGCGCATCGCCAAGGGCTCGGGAACCGATGTGAAGGAAGTGCGCGAACTGCTAAAACAGTACCGGCAAAGCAAGAAGATGGTGAAGATGCTGAAGGGATCGGGCGGGGACATGAACAAGCTGATGAAGAAGTTCGGCGGCAAACTGAAATTCTAGAGAAATAAGTGAAACATTGGAGAAAAAAACATAGTGCATTGGCAATTTTATTTTTTTGAGGTTAGGCTCAAAGGAAAAAATGCGCATTGGCAAAAAAACCTTTTTTATAGCGACTGGGCTCCTCCCAAAAATTTCGACACGAAATTTTTGTTATAGCCGCTATCGCAAATTAATGTTTTTTCACAATGGCTGATTTGTTAATGCGCTCCTTGGGAGGGTATTATCGCAAACAAGAATTCTTTTTTATTTCTTCTTAAAGGCTTCCAGGACCATGCTGCGCGGATATTTGCCGCGGAGCAGCAGTTCGGAGCGGATATCCTCATCCCGGTACCCTTTCCGGCGCAGGTAGGAGATGGTGCCGGCTACCCGCAGGAGGGTTGGATTTCCAATCGGGTTCCCGCTTCTTTGCACCGGGGGAAGAGACGGCTGGACCGGCGGCGCATGCTCGCCCGGCCCGAACCGGTTGAAGTAGACAACAATGATCCCGATGAGAGGAATCAATAAAGCAGGGAGCAGGATGCCGAGGAGCGATTCTTCCTGCTCTTGCTTCGGTTCGATGATCTCCAGGATCTGCAGGCCGGTTATTTTTTCGGCTACGGCTACTGTAGCCACTGTCTCCAGGCTCTCGGGTGCTATCTTCTGCCGGATGGCATAGGCCAGGTTGACCGGTTCCCTGATCTCGGCAAAGTGCCATACAATCAGCGGATCGGACTCGATGATCTCATAATTATCGGAATAGAAGATAAGCTGGCTGATATCGGAAGCCACCTCCTTTGGGATTCCTTCATAAATCGAGACGTCCTCCATCGGATTTTCAGGGGTAAAAGTGATGGTGACCAGTGTATTTTCTCTCATCTGCCCCTGCTCGTCGCTTTCCTCGAAAACACGGGCTTCTTTTTCGATGCGAAGATTGGCTTGGGTGAAGGCTGCTTTCTGCCCGAGCACGTCCACCGCCCTTCCCATGGCCTGCCGGCGCTGCTCAATCTCCTCTCCAATCTTCTGCGCTTCGGCCTCCAGCTGCACGATGTTGGCAGCGTCTGCCGTTTCGGCGCGCTGCTGCACAACCTCCCTCAGGACGATTTTCTGCTGCACATTCTCCAGGACATTGCGGGCTGTCTCACGGGAGGTCTCTGCGTTTATGCTGGTGCCGGGCTGCGCGCTGATCACTTCCAATGCCCGCTCCACACCGCGCGTCTCGGGTGCAGCGCTTGGAAGCGGCTGTGTTTTCTTTTCCACGGCTCCGAAAAATTCCTCGCGGGCTTTCTGTTTGAATTCCTCTCCCTTCAGGTCAGCCACGTCCTTTGTTTTCTCTTCCAGCTGCTGCTCAAGCTGCTGTTGCTGCTGCTGGTGCTCCTCTTTTACAGCACCGATCTCATCCTGTCGGGCGCGGACCGTTTCAACGGTCTGCTGCATGGTCTCCAGCTGCTCCTGGATTTGCTGACGCTGCGCCGCATCCTGTACGGTCGCCAGCGTATTCTGGAGCTCCGTTTGTTTTTCCTCTTCTTTACTGAGCTCTTCCCGGATTTTCCCCTCCACCTTCTGGAGGGCATTCACTTCTGCTTCTTTGGTCCTGGTTTCGGCTTCCAGGCGCTTTTTATCGGCTTCTTCGGCGCGCTTTTTGGCCTCCAGCTCCATCCGTGCTGCTTCCTCCAGCTGCTTTTTCAGGGCCGGCTGCTCCCCTTCAGGCGCCTGCTCAATCTGTGCTTTGACAACGTCCTGTTTTACCCTCGCCTCTTCGGCAATCCTGTTCTGTTCGTTGCGTTGCTCTTCCTGGCTGCGAATTTGAGCCCGGGCCTCTTCCCGGATATCCCCCATGTTCCTGGGCGCCGCTTCCTGCCCCACCGTTACCTCGATGTTTGAAAGCGCGTCGCTGACAGTTACCCCTCCTCCGATGATGGTCCGGGCTGTTTCAGCGGCCGCTTCTTCCGCAACGACCGGTTTCTGGGAAATTTCAGGAGCGGGTATTTTGATAGTTGCCAAGGCATCCCTTTGCGAGGAAGGCTTAAGCACCTCAGAAAAGATAGGCGTGTGCGCGGCCTGCGGAGGCAGGAGCGCCGCATTGCCCTGCCTGCCTGAAGGGGCAGCGCTTTGTCGCTGCTGGATGTTTGCCTTTTCGGCATCTGTGGTGGCGAGGCGCTGCGCCATGGCTGGAATGAGCAAGAGAAGGAGGATAACTGCCACGGCAATGCTACGTTTTGAAAAAGCCATGGAGCCTCTTCTCCAACAGCCCTTAAAATACTTTTTGCTTTCCTCCGGAGGGGTAACGAAATTTTAAATACGAGTCTTCCGGCGAGGGTATGCATGAGGCATAACCTGCAGACCTACGAGATCATCGGGCTGATCCTGATTTTTCTGGCCGGCACCACGCTGGGCCTGGGATTGTACATGGTCTTATGGGGCGCGAACCGGCCGCTGTTTTACGGCTCCCTGGACCAATTGATCCGGGGCCGCGAATTGTGGCTGTTCCCGCTATTTTTTGGGTTGGGCTCGCTGCTGTGGGTGCTGGGCAAGATCGAATTGAGAGAGGCATTGCCCGGGAAGAACCGAAAATGGTAAGAGCCAAGAAACCCGGACTGAGCGAAGAAATCCGCAGGCTGGAGCATTCTGAATACGGATTGAAAGAATTCATCCACGGCCTGCTGCTGGGATTGGTTATCGGGTTCCTGATTGCAGTATTCTTTGTGTGAAGCTTATTCCCCGAATCTCGGATTGAACTCGTCCACCCTATCCTTGAATTCCTGCTCGGTCAGAAGATCGGTGAATCCGAAGGAGAGGGCTTCGGTATAGACATCGAGGGAAGGGTCTGTTTCGCCTTTTAGCGCGAAGAACGCAACCAACTTGAACTCCGGCGTCTTGTCCCGCAGGATGCTCCTGATATCGTAATGGACCTCAATCTTCTTTTCCTTTTTGTCGTATTCAAGATAGATGGTGCCCGAGCCCTTTGAATCGGAATACGAGAGGTACAATTCGCCGGTGACCTTCTTCAGCTCCTTATCCACGGCAGCCGGGTCCTTGGCAGAGGCGGCATCGAAATCATTCGCACCGATGCCTTTCAGGCCCGCAATACGGCCGGCAATCAGGAAGATCCCCTTCAGGTCGGCATGGTTGAGGAAAAGGCGCGTTGCCAGTGTTTCCGGCGTTTGCCCGATCCTGAGCGAGAGGCCCTTGTATTTCCTGTTGAAGGCCTGGACAAGGCGCTTGTATTTTCCCAGATAGGCATTCAGCTGGATGGTGTTTTTCGCATACTCCTTGTCCATCCAGAAGGCGACGCGCATCAGCTGCAGAAAGTCTTTCTTGAAAGCGTACAATGCCTTCGGGTCCACTTCATCGGTCAGGTCGGCCATATTATCCGGAAAGAAGCAGGGATTTATTTAAATGTTGTGACAAAAAGACACAGTTTTACTTCGGCCGATACATTCTCCACGAGATAAGATAGTCGCTGCATATCTTCTATTGGATTTTTTTATTTTTCTTTGCGACAGTGCAAGTCCAAAAATTCCGTGCCGGAATTTTTGCTTCCACCTTTTCGTTCAAAAAAGATTTTTATCCAATGCGCCAAGAATTTCGCTTCAGGATAGATAAACCTAGATTCAGAACCGTGCTGTTAGTTGACTTTAATGGTGCCTGTCCTTAATTCATCCCGGTAGGGGATCAGATCGCGGTATTTGAATTCGCCTTTCTCAGTGAAGGTGTGCTGGAACGGTTCCTCGTACGTAAGTGTTTTCCGCTTTATCCCCAATGCCGAAATTTCGAGGATATGCGGCATTACCCGCCCTTCCACTATATCCTTATGGATCCATGCCACGGTGTCGCCGGCGTTAATCTCCAGATTCTTTGGATTGTACAGGTTGTTGGAGATCTCGATGGTGAGGGTTTTCGGTGCCGGCGGGGATGGCGGAGGCGGTGGCGGAAGTGTTTCAGGCGTCTCGTTGATGATGACGTCCGGCTCCTTGGGCGCATCGGCCTCGACCACTTCAGCCGGGGTGACATCTTCGATGATGACATTGGCTGTCGGGGCCTGGCTGCAGCCAAGTACGAAAAGGAGTGCAAAAACAAGCAATACGCTTTGTGGTTTTATTTTATCAGTAGCCATTTTGCTCCATCTTCCGAATCCGCCCAACAGTTTCAGGAACGTCGTCGCTGATCACCCTATACAAAAGGAGTGGATTGAATTCACCAATAGTCATCCTATCCACCATACCAGGGGAGATGCCGGCGATATAGGCAAGTTCATCCATCCTATCTGCGGGAATTCCACCTACAACTATAGCAACCTCCTCTAACGCCGTTGCAGCCAAATGCCCCAATAAATGATCAATGGTATCATTAGCCGGAAGTTTCAATCTTGCGAATTCCGGCCGTCCAGTTTCCCCATCCTTCTGTGGAAGTTGGAACCATATCTCCATGGGAGAGGGTGCGTCTTGCATCCAGGAGAGAAGAACCTATCCTTTTTTAAACTTTTCTATATGTGACTACTAGATAGTTAAGAGGGTAATGTTCCAAATTCTTTTATACCTGTGGTTGGTTTTCCCCTGCCATGAAGGTCATCGCGGACTTCCATGTGCACTCGCACTACAGCCGGGCGACGGGCAAAGAATTGAACTTGGAGAACCTGGAGAAGTACGGCCGCATCAAAGGTGTAAATCTGATCGGCACCGGCGACTTTCAGCATCCGCTGTGGCTGAAGGAGCTGAAAGAGAAATTGACAGAGGACGGCAGCGGCATCCTGAGATCAAAGACCGGGTTCCCGTTCATTCTCCAGACCGAGATATCGCTGATTTATACGCATGGCGGCAAAGGAAGGAAAGTCCATAATATTGTTCTGGCAAAAAACCTGGACATCGCAACGCATATCCAGGAGGCGCTTCTGAAAAAAGGCCGCCTCGACTACGACGGCAGGCCCATCTTCGGGATGAACTGCATCGAGTTTACCGAGATGATGAGAGGAGTGGATGATTCTGTGGAGATCATCCCGGCGCACATCTGGACGCCGTGGTTCAGTTTGTTCGGGAGCATGTCCGGCTTTGATTCGGTGAAAGAGTGCTTTGGCGACCAGACCAAACATATTTACGCATTGGAGACCGGGCTGAGCTCGGATCCGGCCATGAACTGGCGATTGTCGCAGTTGGACAGATACACCCTGGTTTCGAATTCAGACGCGCACAGCTTCTGGCCCTGGCGGCTGGGCAGGGAATGCAATGTCTTTGATATTGAATTGACGTACGATGCGCTGATTCATGCGCTGCATACGCGTGAAGGCCTGTTGGAAACCATTGAAGTGGATCCGAACTACGGAAAATACCATCTCGACGGCCATCGCAACTGCAAAGTGTGCATGACGCCGAAGGAATCGCTGCAGCATAAGAAAATCTGTCCAGTCTGCAAAAGGCCGCTGACCATCGGGGTATTGCACCGCGTCGAGGCGCTGGCAGACCGTGAGGAAGGGTACCAACCGAAAAACGCCGTCCCGTTCCGCTCGCTGCTGCCTCTTTCTGACTTAATCGCCGGTGTTTTGGGAAGCGCCGTGGCGACGAAGAAGGTGTGGGAAGTGTATTACAAGCTGGTCACCAAAGAACGCTCTGAATACGAGGTATGTCTGGATATGGAAGAAAGCGAGCTTAGAAAATTAGTGGATGACAAGATGGTGGATGCCATTCTCAGGAATCGAAAAGGCAATATAAAAATAACCCCCGGCTACGACGGCGAATATGGTGTGCCGGTTCTCGATGGTGCGCCAAAAAAAGAAATGAAAAAAGAGACTCCGGCAAAAAAATCTTCTGCAAAGAAAGACCCGCAGACGGGACTGGGGCAGTTTTGTTGAAAATTTTTTCCCTATTTTACATTTTTCTCGTCTGAAAACCAAAAGGTTTATATAGATGCTTCGTCGTAAAATAAGTTTAATGTTGAGGGGGTTTTGTAAAAAACCTGATAAAAGGAGGTACTGAAAAATGGCAACAGTGGTAGCAAAAGTAGGTGTGAAGAAAGTCAAAGGTTACCTCTACTTCGTCGACAAGAGAGGTAATGTGGCCCGGGCGCAGATGGCGCGCGGCGGAAAGAAAGGCGGAAAAGTGGAAGTCGTGGCCAAGGCAGGCATCAAGAAGAAGTCGGGATTCCTGTACTTCATCGACAAGCACGGCCACATCGCAGCTGCAGCCATGGCGCGCGGCGGCCGCAAGAAAAAGAAAAAACGCTAAGTCTTTTTTTCTTTTATTTTTTCTTCTTCAATTTCTTATGGTTTTATTGTAATGCGCGATTCCCAGTCCAAGAAAGGTCGCTGCCAGAAGAAAGACGCCGATGCCTACCGAAGCGAGCGCGTCCTTCGGGACCTCCAGGACAGAAGCAGTAATGCTCGCCGGCCCGAACTCCTGCTCCAGGGAAGCATACTGGAAAAATGCCAAGATGGCCAATAACAGGAGCAGCGCCGCCACGAAAGGGAATAGCTTCATAGAGAAGGGATGGCTATCCGCCTATAAAAATTATTTGCTTTTGTCAGATGCCCGACAGCCGCCGTCAATGGCATGCAGATCAAACGGCGTTTTAACTTAATGTCCTCTTTTCTCCAGTGTTAATGCCTGTTTCACAGAATGAATCGCGACCTCCATTTGGGACGCATCGGGCTCTTTGGTGGTGATCTTCTGCAGCCATAGGCCGGGCTGGACCAGAAGGTTCACGAGGACGTTTTCCCGGTGCCTGGCGCTCCATTTGAGGAACTCGTACGCGAGGCCTGCGACGAGCGGAATGCTCGCGATGCGCACCCCGAAAAGGATCAGGCGGCGCTCCCAGAAGGCGACGTTCACGAAATGCGGGAAGAACTGCATGATGAGGAGCGGCCAGAACGCGAACACCAGCACGCTGAGGATGAAGACCAGCAGGATGAAGCTGGTGCCGCAGCGTGGATGCAGGGTGCTGAACGGCTTGACATTCGCTACATTCAGTTTCTTTCCGGCCTCGTAGCAGTAGATGCTCTTGTGCTCGGCGCCGTGGTACTGGAACAAACGCCTTACGTCCTTGCTGAAGGAGATGGCCCAGAGGTAGAGGAGGAACAGGGCAATCTTGATGAGCCCGTCCACCAGATTAAAGACAACGGGCCGTGTTTCCTCGTATACGCCCAGCCACAGCGTCAGGGCATAGGGAAGGGCCACAAAAAGAACGATCACCAGAAGGAAGGAGAAGGCCAGCGTGAATGCCAGCTCTTTTTTGGTCAATTTCTCTTCCTCTTCGGCATTCTGGTTGGCGCTCCACATCAGCGCCTGGGTGCCCAATACCATCATCTCCCACAGGTTGACCATGCCCCTCACCAGCGGCAGCTTTTTCCATTTGGTGTGCGGTTTCAGGCGCTGCTTCCGGCTCACGATGCGGCTGTTCTTTTTCCGCACAGAAACCGTGAGGAACCGCGGGCTCTTGATCATGACCCCTTCCATCACGGCCTGGCCGCCGATGCTCAATGGTTGTTTTTCCATGTTGTAAAAAGCTGATCCGATGACAGGATCTCGGGTTTGCAGCTCCCGTTAATAAGCCTTATGGGATATTGCCGGCATATTTTCGGGTGATGGCCGTAGATCTTGCAGGAGTAGATCTCCTTGTTTTTTCGCAGGAAAACACACCATCCGCGCTTCATCTGCATGTACGCCTCCCCGTTCGGCGCGATGTCCACGAATTGCTCTTCGGGATAGCCCAATTTCTTGATGCGGCGGATATCTGTATTGCTGAGGGAAGGGCTGATCTTGCAGCATTCGCCGCACCGCGTGCAGGTGAAGCCTTTGAGCATTATTGATCCCCTGGATTCAGCCTTTATATGATTTTCTGATTCTGAGCCAGTAGAAGAACGAATAGGGCTTCAGCAGTTTGCCGCTTTTTCGGTATTCGGAAAACCAGTCCGCCAGGTAATGGACGAACATGCCGATGGTGAACCATACCGCAGGACGGTAAAAAAAGCTCAAGACAACCATGATGGCAAGAAACTCCACGGTATGGAAGATGAACAATGCGGGCATCAAATCCTTGTTGCTTTCAAAATAATGGACGGCTTTCTTCAGGCTGAAATTCTTGAATCGTGCCAGGTAGACAAGAGGGTGATCCACATCAATAAGGACGCCGCCCACAAGAATCCATAAGGTGACCGGGCCGAAAACCGGATAGAAGACGACGGTCAACAGGAGGGAAATAAGGAGATGGGTTTGAGGCATCATGGTAAAAGGCGTTAGAAATCCACCCGTTATATAGCTATCGTTTCTCCGTAAACACCTCCCAATAAAGAATCAACTCCACTAATCACTTTTATTATTTTGCGAGGAAGTCCCTGCCCATTACAAAAATTTCGTGCCAAAATTTTTGGTCTTGCGCTTTCGCAAAGAGAAGAAATAGGGAAGAGTTATCTTCTCTTCTTTCGCTTTCCTGCCTTTGGACGCCGGGCCCTTGATTTAGCCAGCTTGATGAGTTTCCTGACTTTGGAGGCCTTGCTTTTGTTGCTGGGGCTTCGCCCTTCCTTAGAAGAACCGGATTTCCGGGCAGCTTTGCTTTTTTTCTTTTTGGTCCGTTTGGTCACGTTGGCACCCCGTAAAAAAGAAAGCTGGCATCTGGACTCGGTGAAGAAGTGCCTTAAACAACGGCCGATGTCATCTTAACCTACCGGCATGTTTTAAAGGTTATCTCCTTCGCCCTATAGGCAAACATAACAAGTGTAGGTTTCGTAACAAGTGTAGGTTTCGTAGGGTGAGTTATAGTCCAGTCACCCTATTAATAGCGAACACCTGCTAGAGGTTGCTACAGTTGCACCCTTTTCAGGGCAACAGAAATATCCCTGCCAGCCTGTATATGGAGGAGTACCTCAACTATTTAAACTTGCCCAACCACTCAGTAGTTAAAAAGAAGAGACACGCCTCACCGGACTCCAAACGTAACATTTAAATAAAATATTTCAGAGGCTGTTCCAGCGGGGGTGCATCATGGCAAAATACCAGTGTTCGGCCTGCGACTACATCTACGATGAGGAGCTGGGGGACGAAGAAGCCGGCGTGGAGCCGGAAACGAAATTCGCGGACCTGCCGGACGAATGGACATGCCCGGCGTGCGGTGCCGGGAAAAGCGACCTCGAACGGCTGGACGAAGACGAAGAATAATAGTTTGCGAAACCCATGGATCCCGAATACGCCAAACACTATGCATCGAAGAGAGCAGCCATCCGGCAGCGCCTGTCGGAATTCAAATCATTAAGCGAGAAGGATGTATTTTATGAATTGTGCTTCTGCTTATTGACCCCGCAGAGCAAAGGCAGATTATGCTGGGAGAGGGTCCTGAAATTAAAAGAAAAGAATTTCCTGGAAAAGGATTTCGACATCTACGGCGTCGTCCATGGCATCCGCTTCCACAACCAGAAGATAAAAAGACTGCACAATGCCAAACGAATATTCCCAAGGGTCTTCGGGAAATTGAAGGAAGAAAAGAACCCTACTGAATTGCGCGAATGGCTGGTGGAAAACGTCGACGGCTTCGGATATAAGGAAGCGTCGCATTTCCTGCGCAACATCGGCCGTCGCAATCTTGCTATTCTAGACCGGCACATCCTGAGGCACCTGAGCGGATTGAAGGTGATTCCAGGGCTGCCAAAAACATTGACGCCCAAACATTATTTTAATATTGAAAAAAGATTTCAGAAGTACTCTTCACGGCAAAACATACCGATGGACGAATTGGATTTATTGTTTTGGAGCATTTCCGCCGGAGAGGTGTTCAAGTGAAGAAGACTGTAGGTGCCATTATCGAAAAAGACGGAAAGGTATTGCTGACGAAGCGGAATGTGGAGCCGTTCAGGGGCTGCTGGTGCCTGCCCGGCGGCCATGTGGAGCCCGGGGAAACCGGCGAAGAGGCCGTTGTGCGGGAAGTCAGGGAGGAGACGGGCCTGTATCTCGAGCCGGTGTTTTTCATGAAAGACCTTGAGGAAGTGCCGCGCATGCACTGGCTGGCCGAGGTATCGTTCTTCACCGGGCACCATTACGGCCAATTGGACATCGATGAGAAAGAAGTGCAGGAAGCCGGCTGGTTCGGAAAAGAGGAAATTTCAGAATTAAAATTGGCATTCAATCATAAAAAGATTCTGGATAGATATTTTGAAAAAAATGGATAAACGGAAAATCGTGAAAATCATCCAATTGGTAAAGAACGATGTTCGCAGATTCAAGAACCCGATCGTGACGCAGATTGGAGAACTGACGAAAGACCCGTTTGCAGTGCTGATTTCCTGTCTTTTAAGTTTACGGACCAAAGACGAGACTACAGCGGTCGCCTCCAAAAAGCTCTTCGCATTGGCCACAACGCCCCGGCAGATGCTCGGGCTTTCCATCCCGCAGATCGAGAAAGCGATTTATCCCGTGGGCTTCTATCACACCAAGGCGCGGCGCATCAAAGAGATCTGCAAGGTTCTTTTGGAGAAGTATAAGGGGAAGGTGCCGGAGACCATTGAAGAACTGGTGCAATTGAAAGGCGTTGGACGCAAGACTGCGGGCATCGTGATGTGCTACGGCCACAATAAGGGAGTCTCGATACCGACTGATTCGCACGTCCACCAGATTTCCAACCGGTTGGGATGGGTGCAGACCAAAACGCCGGAGAAGACCGAAGAAGCATTGATGAAGCTCATCCCGAAACCCTACTGGCGCGATTTGAACAATATTTTTGTCACGTTTGGCCAGCATGTCTGCGTTCCCGTCAGCCCGTTCTGCAGCCAGTGCGTCATTTCCAAGTATTGCCCCAAAGTAGGTGTGGTCAGAAGCCGTTAACCTCTTTCAGTTTCTGGAACGCGTAATTCGCCAGGTATTTCAGGTTGATGACGTCCTCCTCATTGTATTCCACCAGCAGACGCAGGTAATAATCGTCTCCGGTGGCCCTGAACATCCTCCACAGCGTAACCGCGTCGCCGCCGTACATCTTTTCGATGATTTTGTTGCGCTTGATGCCCATCTCCTGCTCAATCTGTTTCAGGCCGCCTTTTAAGCCGATTTTTTCGCAGCTGCTGCGCAGATCCCAATGGAGGATATCGGGCAGCAGGTCAGGATAGCGCTTCTTAAGGAACGGCAGGTCAAACGTCGCTCCATTGAAGGTGATCATCATCTTGTACCTTCTCAGTTCCCGTTTCAGCGCCTCCAGATCGAGATTGATGCCCCGGATCATGGTTTTGGTGCTGATGCCGTCAAATAAGCCAATGACCGTGATGCTGTCCCATCCTGTCACGCCCGTTGTCTCGATATCCAGAAAGACCGTCTCTTCCTTGAAGTATTCGTACAGACGCCAGACTTCGGTGGAAGGCATGACATTCGCAAAATACGCAGCGTCCATCTCATGCAAGGCCTTTTTCGCGTGCTGCAGCCTGCGGTCGTAATAGAGCTTCCGCGACGGGGCGATCCCCTGAACGCGCTGGCTGTTCAGAAAAGCGTCCCAGTCACGAATGCCCCGGGCCCATAACTCCTGCTCGCGCTTCTGCTTGATGCGGTCAAGAAAGACGAAACTGTTCCGGATCATGACCAAAGAAATGAATGAACTGGTTTATATACGCTGCGCGTACGTGTCCTGTCCAGTGGACTTCATGAAGAAACAGAAAATAAACAGTGTCCAATGCTACTCTTCTTTTTTCTCTGTGCTTTCTTCGTTCTCTTCTGCCTGACTCTGCCCTTCTTCCGGCGCTTGGCTGCTTTCCTTAGAAGTTTCCTGCTCAGGCTTTTCCTGCCCTTCTTTCTTTTTCAGCGGAAATTTCTTCTTAAC
>JAGVYO010000041.1 GCA_018303225.1 Candidatus Woesearchaeota archaeon | reverse complement strand
CGAGGTGGACATGGCCTTCAGGTTCTCTGCTATCTTTGCCAGCGCCACATAATGCTCGATGCTGTGCTTTTTCTTTATGCTCCGGGCAATCGTGTTTTTCAGGAATTCGTCGCACATACGGGTCCGTTCTTTGTTGCTCATGTCCATCCGGAGGCCGGTCGCTTTGTCATTGTTATAAAAGGCCTTCATCGCTTCCAGGAACGCTTCGTTCATCTTCCCGTAAAGGGCCGTCAATTCCTTGGTGGTCTGCGCATCCATGTCGCTCTCCTGCAGGTACCGCGCGATCCGCTTCTGCCGGTCGGCGATCTTTTCCAGGCGCAGCATGACCATCTTGCAGGAATACAGCTGCCACGGCGTCAGCTTGAACAGTTTTGCCACCCGCGGATTCTTCAGCGCCCGCTTGATGGCCCGGTAGCCCAGATAGTACAGCCGGTTGATGTCCGCATCCCGCTGGACAATGGAATACACCGGGCATGCCTTGTTCAGGCAGCTCATGGTGTCGGATATCATGCCGCGGACAATCACGTCAATGCGGCGGATGATCTTGATGAGGTTGATCTCCTCCAGATTCACAATATCCTTGGCCACGATGCTCCTGGAGGTCTGCTCCATGATCTCCAGGCCCGCCAGGTTCATCACGATGCTCTTGATCTCCATCACATCGTGCTGCAGGCCCTCCAGATTGACCCGGATGGAATCGTAGTTATTCAGATAGGAAGAGATGATCTCGGCCTTGATCATATCAAGATCCTTATTCGTTGTTTCAATGATGGATTCCCTTGCCTCGCCAGGCCGGTTCTGGAAGCTGTTGGGAACCAATACGATTTCTTCATCGCCTTCGGAGACAGAGATCATATCGCCTTTTTTCAGGTTATTCTTGTTGACCCAGGACTTGGGCATTGAGACCACATAAGAATTCCGTCCGAACCCGATCAGTTTCCTGAACTCCATAGTACCCACCCCTTATAATTTATAAAAAATTTATAAAAATGTATATGCTTTTTCACAAACATATATGTAATATATCGCATATGGCTTAAGTATATATATTTAGCGATTAACTATTGTTTTGGCCTTGCAGGAAAACCTATGGATACTGAATGATCCCGAGCCCGGAACAGGGCCTTTCGGGAAAAACCTCCTGCAGGGCATTCACTAAAAAGGGGAAGAACCATGAAGCTGCGGTACTGGAACGAGGACAGGTACAATTTTGAAGAGGAGGAAGGGGGTGACCCGGATGAAGAGGATTTCTGACATCGGGGAGATTGAGAAGGAAATCGAGGAGGACAACATCTATCAGCGAGAGACCCGCGAGCGTCTGCTGGAAGAGGACGAGTTAAGTCCATTGGAGGAAGCGTTCATGCGCGGCTATGAGGAAGCAATCTGAGGAGGGGGATATCATGCGGAGACTACGCTGTACCCATTGCGGCAACACCATTATGAAAAGCGCCTTTTACGATCCCTATTTGTGCCGGGACTGCGAGCAGGAGATGCGCGACGGCGGTGCATTGGAAAAATACGCCTATCTGGATTCGGGTTAAACAAAAAGAAAAGGGGTGGTTGGGATGATCGAGATTGAAAGACCGCTGGACGACTGGCCGTACGATGATTTTTTTAACCGCTACAATTTCAACAGCGACCTGATGGGAGAGTTTGAGGAGAAATAAAATGCGTTTCGAGATCAGGAAAGGTGATTTTTTCTAGATAGAGTTAGTCCTCTTTAAACAGTTATTGAAATTCAACAAAGTCTTCTTCATCAATCTTGGCAAGTTTCAAAACACTTTTCAGAGTGGGTAGTTTTAACTCATTATGATTAGGCACTACAGTCCCTACTTTGCCTTGTGGTGTTTCTCTCTTCAAAACAATATGGCTACCACGCTGTCTTGCGATTCGAAAGCCGAATTTGTTGCACAGAATCTTCACGCAGTCTTTCCCAGAAATCTCATAGAAATCAGAGATTTCTAGGAGATACAAAAAATTCAAGAATTTTTCAGTATCTTTTTAAGCTTTGGCAACCGATGCCACCTCAAAAGAAGTCATGATAGGGTGCGTTTTCTTCACACCCGGGAATTCCTCCAGATACAGCTCGGTGGCCTCCTTAAGATTGGCAAGCGCTTCTTCGATGGTTTTCCCCTGGCTGGCAGTGCCTACTTCGGGGCACATCGCCACATACATATCTTCATCTTTTTGGATAACGGCAGTTAGGGTTTTCATGATGCCTACAAACAGGGGCAGCTATTTAAATTTTGCGCGTTGAATTACCCAACCGGATGGTCCACGTTCTTGTTTTCGGCCCAATCCTCGATGCAGGCCTTGCAGCCGCGGATGGATTCGTCCTCGGTCTTGACTTCTTTTCCGCAAAATGGGCAGTTCATGGAAAAATAGAACAACGGCTTCTATAAAAAAGTGATGGTAATTTTTGATGAACAGCTATCTTAACCATCAAATTTATTAGTGGGTAGGGTAACACCCGATAAAAATGGCAGAAATCTATTATTTTGACTGGGAAAGAAAAAAAACAAAAACAAGAAAAAGAAAGTAAATGCAAAGAAGGAAAGGTATGCGAAGTTCAGAAAAGATAAGCCGTCAACCATGAGTTTTGATGTTCCGAACTTTACCCCTGAGCAGCAGATGCAGAAGCAGGAAGATGATAGAAATATCTCGTTATTCCTCAGAAATGCCCCCAGGTATCCTGCCAGAGAGATAAGTGAAAGAAAGATGAAGAGCAAAAGATAATAGAGTCAAATTATTTATTTTTGGTGGTGTATTAGATAAAATAGGAATTGCAACTACGATTCAACAGAAATCCGACCACCACCATCCATAGAATGGGGGATTGCTCGCTAACGCTCGCTCGGGTCGGATTTCTGAGAATGCAAATATTCATCGCCGTAGCATGAACCAACAGTTAAAAACTGATGGAATTATTTGCATTCAATAAAAGAGCATCCCTCTTTCTGTTCTTATTTTATGTATCGCTTCGTTCGGGTCGGAAAACAGCGCGCATATGAAAAGCCAACCAAAAGAAGATATTAGAATTCTACCTTTATAGCCCCTATAAAGCCGGAATTCAACCAAAACCTTTATATAGAAGTCCGTGTTTGAAAATGGAAGAAACAGGTGGTTTTTAACGATTTTTCAGGTGAGCATTTGACCGAAAACAGCCCGCAAGCTAGTCCGCAGGAGGAATACGGCGCCAAGGATATCCAGGTACTTTCCGGCCTCAGTGCCGTGAGAAAACGGCCGGGCATGTATGTAGGCAGCACCGGCATCCGGGGCCTTCACCACCTGGTCTACGAAGCCGTGGACAACTCCATTGACGAAGCGCTCGCGGGCCACTGCACCAAAATCAGGGTCATTCTCCAGAACGACGGCCGTGCCACAGTGATTGATAATGGCCGCGGTATCCCCGTGGACAATCATCCGAAATTCAACCGGTCTGCGCTAGAGATTGTCATGACCAAATTGCACGCAGGCGGCAAGTTCGATAAGAAGACCTACAAAGTCTCGGGCGGTCTGCACGGCGTAGGCATTTCCGTGACCAATGCATTATCCAAAGAGCTAATTGTTGAAGTATACCGCAACGGAAAAATCTACACCCAGAGATACGAGCGCGGAAATCCGGTCAGCGAAGTTCAAATCATAGGGGATACCGACCAGCGCGGCACCAAGGTCAGTTTCCTTCCCGATCCGGAAATCTTCGAGACCGTGGAGTTCCATTTTGACACCCTGGCTGCGCGGCTGAGGGAATTGGCCTTCCTCAACAAAGGCATCAGCATCATCATCGTGGACGAGCGCTCGGGAAAAAACGCCGCTGCACGCACCCATATTCTTTACAAAAGAGAAGGACAGCATCATCGCCGAAGTCGCGATGCAGTACAACGACGGCTATCAGGAAAACATCTTCTCCTTCGCCAACAACATCAATACCGTGGAAGGCGGAACCCATCTGATCGGCTTCAAGACCGCGCTGACAAGAAGCATGAACCAGTATGCGGAGAAGTGCAAATTAGGTGATGTCAAGCTGTCCAGCGAGGACGTGAGGGAAGGCCTGACTGCCGTCATCTCCATCAAGATTCCGGAGCCCCAGTTCGAAGGCCAGACCAAGGCCAAATTAGGAAACTCCGAAGTGAAAGGCATCGTGGAGAGCATCACCAACACCATGCTCGGCGCTTTCCTCGAGGAGAATCCGGCCATCGCCCGGACCATTATCGGAAAGACCGTCAATGCAGCCAAAGCACGCGAAGCAGCCAGAAAAGCACGTGAACTGACCCGAAGGAAAGGGATCCTGAACCACGGCTCGCTGCCCGGCAAACTGGCCGATTGCTCCGAGCACGATCCGGCCAAGGTCGAGATCTATCTGGTGGAAGGAGACAGCGCAGGGGGGTGTTTTTCAGGAGATACCAACGTAGCGCTGCTTGACGGAAGAAACCTAAGCTTTAAGGACCTTGTTAAAGAGGAAGAGCAAGGAAAGAAGAATTATTGCTATACCTTAACCAAAAAAGGCACGATTGGAGTTGGCCTGATAGAGCATCCTCGCTTAACAAGAAAAAATACAAAGATCATCAAAGTTATTCTGGATAACGATGAAGAAATTATTTGCACACCAGACCATAAGTTCATGCTAAGAGACAGCAGGTATTGCAAGGCAGAGAACCTCACCCAATCTATGAGTTTAATGCCCTTGCACAGGAAATTCTCCAAAATTGTTGAAGGGCGGATCACCATTGAGGGGTATGAAATGGTTAATGACCCAAAAACCAGCCGATGGGTTTTTACCCACCTTATTTCTGATGCCTTTAATCTTGAGAACAGCGTCTACAAAATAAGTGATGGGGCGCACAAGCATCATGTTGATTTCAACAAGAGGAACAATAACCCAGAGAACATTATTAGGATGACCAAAGAAAATCATCTGGCCCTGCACAAAACCCTATTAGGAAAAACATTGCATAGAGAAGATGTAAAGCAGAGAACAAAGATAATGCGCCAAACACCGGAATTTCGCGAAAAAATGAGTCAGATTATGTCAACTCCTGAAATGAAAATTATGCTTTCCGAACGCGCAAGGAAGCAGTGGAAGGATCCAGCTTATAAAGAGCATATGACCAGAAAATTTCTGGCGTTTTACAATACCAATAAAGAATACCAAAAAGAAATCCTGAAAAGGCTCAGCCGTGCCCAAAAGGACTATTGGGCAAAGGAAGAACACAAAAAACTGCAGTCGAAAAGAACCAGCGATTATTTTGAAAATAATCCGGAAGCGAAAGAGAGGAACAAGCAACTTGCAAAGAAGCAATGGAATGATGGTAAGTTAAGGAAATGGAGAGCGGAAAAGACAAAAGAACAATGGACGGATGAGTTCATGAAAAAAAGAAAGCAAGCATATGACAAAACATACTTCAGGCACACTATCAAGCTTATGAAGGAGGTGTTGGAAAGAGAAGGGAATTTAGAGCAGTATGAACAGGAACGTATAAAATCGCGTAATAAGAATCTACTGAAGAAAGAAACGTTTGCCGATAGATTTTTTGAAAGTAATGAACGGGCCATGGAGGATGCTATATCTAACTATAATCACAAAATAAAGCAGATCGTCCATCTTAACGAATCTACGGACGTTTATGATTTAGAGGTGAAAGG
>JAGVYO010000025.1:18849-27005 GCA_018303225.1 Candidatus Woesearchaeota archaeon | reverse complement strand
CGCTGCTATTTTGTCACCCTTGCCCATCCATTTGGCCGCAGCTATGGCGGCAGCTTCGGTAACCCGTACAAATTCCAGTGCAAGGTTTCGCTCCATAGGACCCCAACATAAAGTCCCTAATCAAAGGCATATATAAACCTTTCTATTATCATACCTTATCATACGAAAAACAAAAGCTTTAAATAGGGTTTCGGCTTAACCTAGAAGGATGAAAGAGCGGATCACCATCACGCTGGATTCTAACCTGATCCGGCAGATTGACAAGCGCGTCGATGGCCAGGAGATCAAGAATCGCTCGCAGGAGATCGAAACCATTCTTTCAAATGCATTAGGGACCCAGATTCCCAAGAAAGCAGTTATCCTGGCAGGCGGCAAAGGAACCCGGCTAAAGCCGCTGACCGATAGTCTTCCGAAAGCCCTTCTGGACGTGCATGGCAGAACATTGACCGAGCACCTGTTTGATCTGCTGAAGAAATACGGCATCCGTGAGGTCATCCTTTCTGTGGGTTATCTGAAAGAGAAAATAAAAGAGTATTTTGGCGATGGAAGCAAGTTTGGGATGAGCATTTCTTATGTGGAAGAGGACGAACCCTTGGGAACCGCTGGGCCATTAAAGCTGGCCAAAGACCTGCTTACCGAGAGCTTCATCGTTTCCAATGGCGACGAATTGAAGAAGATCAATATTCCGCGGATGTTCCGGCTGCATAAAAGAAAGAATGCATTGGCCACCATTGCACTGACTACTGTGAACGATCCTTCCCAATACGGCGTAGCGCGTCTAAGCGGCTCTCAGATACTGGAATTCGTGGAAAAGCCCAAAAAAGAGGAAGCGCCTTCTAATTTGATCAATGCCGGATTCTATATTTTAGAGCCGGAAGTGATTGATTTAATCCCGAAAGGGTTTGCCATGCTGGAGAAAGACGTCTTTCCGCAGCTGGCCCGGCAGGGCAAATTGCGCGGCTTCCCCTTCGGCAGCCAGTGGTTTGACACGGGCAACATGGAACGCTACGAGAACGCCAAGAAAAAATGGAGCGACATCGATCCGCACGAGGAATGGGAAGGCGAGGCTTAAAGAAAAATTTATATACTATGAAGACTGATTTCTATCTTATGGACACTGAACTGCAACATATGCACAAGGATATTGAAGAGATAAAAAGAAACCTTGATTTTATTAAAAACATCCTAGTAGAAGACTACGAGCTTAGCGATGAAACTAAAAAACAGCTGAAAGCAGCCAGAAAAACTCCTATTTCTGAGTATATTAACCATAAGGATGTCAAAAAGGCCCTCCTAGAATGAGTTATACGTTAAAGTGGCACCCGCAGGCATTTAAAATTCTGAAAAAGCTGCCGAAGCCGATTATTAAACGAGTGCTGGACAAATTTGATGAGATAGGAAATGATCCTTTCCGGTATCTTGAGCATTACGAAGGTTCTGAACTGTACAAGATCCGTATAGGGGGCTATAGGGCACTGGCGGAGGTAATCATAAAAGATAAGCTGATTCTGATAAAAGTATTTGATAAACGCGGGAGAGTGTACAAAAGATGAGTCTTCAGAACGACCTTATGGTCAACTTATTCGTCCGTTAAGCGCTTCCTTATTCACAATATTCTTCGGCTTTCCGGCAAGGAATGCTTTGACGTTTTCTATGCACATATCGTTTAATCGTTCAATGGCTTCGTGCGTGTAGAAAGCAGTATGGGGCGTAAAAAGAATATTATCCAGCTTGAACAGCGGATTATCCGGGGAAGGCGGCTCGGGGCTGAAGACATCCAATGCTGCACCTCCAATCTGTTTGCTCTTTAGTGCTTCGTACAATGCCGCTTCATCGATGACGCTGCCCCGGCAGGTGTTGACCAGAAAAGCCGTCTTTTTCATCAACGAAAGCGTTTTTGCATTGATTAAATGGTACGTGTCTTTATCCGCAGGCACATGTAACGTGATAAAATCCGATTCTTTCAGCAGCGTTTCAAAGCTGACGCACTTCCATTCCCGATGGTTTTCCGGATGCTTGGTGTAAACCAGGATTTTCATTCCAAACGCTTTTCCTAATTTAGCTACTTCTGTCTCGATTTCACCGCAGCCGATGATACCCAATGTTTTATCTTTGATTTCAATGCCCCGGAAATCCAGTTGGCGCCAGTTTCCACTCTTTACGGATGCGTGCGCTTCCGGCAGCGTCTTGGCTAAAGACAGGATGAACGTGAAGACATGCTCTGCCACCGAAGCCGTGGAATAGGAAGGGACATTGGCTACTGCAATCCCCATTTTTGTAGTGGCCTTGATGTCAATATAATCATACCCAGTGGCCCATACTACCATCAGTTTGCATTTTTTCAGCCTTGGGATGATCTCTGATTTGAAGCGGTTCCAGACAACCAGAATGTCCTGATCTTTGCAGTAATTATACAGCTCTTCCGGGTCTTTGGTAGGCAGAAATATCGTTACTTTTCCCAGTTTCTTCAGTTCCGCAAGATGTTTTTCGCTCAATCGGGGAGAAGCGGTGATGCCGATGTTCATGAAAGGGAAAGAAAAAGGGATGATTTAAATAATTATAGTTTAATGAATATTAAATGCCCGCTGGTAAGCAAATCCTATTCTCTGTTCTTTGAAGTTGACCCTTACAGAGATAACATTTCCTTTATTTGCTTTATCAACCCTAAAATCGACATCCCGTACATCTTCTCGTAGATTCTCCATGTCAGAACTCATTCCGATAATCAACTCTTCGTATTTCTTCCCAATATTAAACGGCATGGACTGGTATTTGCCCCCATGATCCAGTTTGGGATGAAAATCGACATGAAACCCCTTCCCCAGAAATAAAGTAGAATAGAAAGTGACCCCTTCTAGTTGATTGGGTGTGCCTTCCAGAGTGGGAAGCATATAGAAATGGTCCCTTATGTTGACTATTGGGCCTATTCCCCATACAGTAGAGCCTAATCTCTTCTGATACGACTGCTTTAAATAACCCCACACGGGAATTTCTTTTCTGAACGTTTTAAATAATGCTGCAATATTCGGTTCCTCATTGATCTTTTGGCTTATTCTGCCCTCAATAGCATATGTTTTGGGTGGAGCTCTAGCGGTATAAAAAGGCGTTTGTGCATTTACGCCGGAAGAAGAAAGACCCGTAAGGCCAGCCGTAATTCCAATCAAAAGATAGCTCTTCAAGCGAGGCACCACATCATCAAGCATGACTACTGGAGGACGGCTATTATCTTATAAGTATATGTGGTATTCTAACAACACCATTAGGTTTATATAGGGGTAAAGGCTGCAGAGGGCCATGAACATGGAAATACTCAGAAAAACAGGCCTTTCCGAAGGCGAGATTAGAATCTATTCAGCCTTGCTGGATGAAGGAAAATCCCCCATCAATAAGATTCATGAAAAAACCGGCATTGAGCGAAGGAATATCTATGACATCCTGAATAAGCTTATAGAGCGCGGCCTAGCAACCTATATCACCGAGAACAAACGAAGGCTGTTCCAGATAAGCCATCCCAGCAAAATAATATCCTACATCGAAGAGAAAAAGCACACGCTGGATACATTGAAAAAAGAGATAGAAAAAGACCTGCCTTCCTTGTTGGAGAAGTTCAACTTCAAGAAATTGGCCATCAATGCAGAGATATTTAGAGGCCCTGAAGGCATCAAAGCCGTATGGGAAGATATGCTCAACTATACAGAAACCCGCTGGATTGGTTCGCGAAGATATGTCCCCCTGAAATTGCCCCATTGGTTTGCTAACTTTAACCAGAGGAGAATAAAATTAAGGGTGAGATGGTGGAATCTTTTCCGGTACGAGATGAGGGAGAAAGTAAACGCATTTCCCTTTGAATCCATAAAATTCCTCCCGAAGGCATTTAGCGGAAACCCAACAGCAATAGCAGTATACGGAAACAAAACAGTTAATTTCTTGTTAGGGGAAGATCTCTTTGCGTTCGTCATTGAAAGCAAAGAGCTGGCGGACAATTACCGCAGGTATCACAAATACCTCTGGGATAACGTGGCCAAACCTTAAGAACCCGCAACATTTAAATAAGTCTAAAATTGTCAATTTCCTTATGTCCATCTTCCGTGCCTATGATATACGGGGCCTTTACCCGAAAGACCTCAATATCAACACGGCCTATAAGATAGGAAGGGCAGTAGCTGATTTCTTCCGGGCCAAGTCAATAGCGGTTGGCAGAGACATGCGCGTCCATGGTGAGCTATTGTTCAATGCCTTCACCAAAGGCATCATGGACCAGGGCACCGATGTCATGGATATCGGCTTAATCTCGACGCCCATGCTCTATTTTGCCTCGGCCTTTCTCAAAACCAAAGCCAGCGTCATGGTCACGGCCTCCCATAACCCAAAGGAATACAATGGATTCAAGCTAACGAGGCAGAATGCCATCCCGGTCAGCGGCGACACCGGCATAAAAGATATTGAAAAGCTCTATACTAAAGGAAAATTCAGGCGAAAAGGCAAGAAAGGAAAGTTGATCATAAAAGTCATCGAGAAAGACTATGTAAGGCACGTCTTAAAGTTCGTCAGGCGTAAAGAGGCTCAATTCAAAATTGTTGTAGACGCTGCCAACGGCATGGCCGGCAAGGAAGTTCCGTTGATATTCAATCACCTGAAGCATACCGTCATCCCAATGTATTTTGAATTGGACGGCACCTTCCCCAACCACGATGCCAACCCGTTGAAAGGCGAGACATTAACCCAGCTGAAGAGGCGCGTCCTGCAGGAAAAAGCCGACCTGGGCATTGCATTTGACGGCGACGCAGACAGGGCCTTCTTCATCACGGATGAAGGCGAGGCCTTGCCTTCTGATTTTATCACAGCCCTGATCGCAAAATCCTTCCTGAAGCAGCGCAAGAATGCAAAAATACTCTATGACCTCCGGAGCAGCTGGATCGTGCCGGAAATCGTCAAAGCCGCTAAAGGCAGACCAAAAATGTGCCGCGTGGGCCATGCGTTCATCAAAGAATCCATGCGGAAGGAAAAAGCGTTGTTTGGCGGCGAATTGTCCGGCCATTTCTACTTCAGGGACAACTGGAATGCAGACTCGGGCATTATCGCCGCATTAAAGATATTGGATGTGATGGCCGAAGAGAAGAAACCGCTTTCAGAGCTGGTAAATCCCCTAAAAAAGTATTACGCCACAGGTGAACTCAACTTCGAAGTGAAGGACAAGGAAAAGAAGATGAATGAATTGGCCAGAAAATACAAATCCGGCAGAATCTCCAGGCTGGACGGCATCCGCATTGATTTCAAAGACTGGTGGTTCAATGCAAGGCCGTCTAATACCGAACCCCTATTGCGGTTGAATCTGGAAGCGAAAACAAAAGAGCTGATGAAAAAGAAAAAGGACGAGATTGTTAAAATTATAAAAAGATAAAAGTATCTATGCGCGTTCTAATTGTAAAAAACGAGCCGGAGGAAGGGCCGGGCCTGCTGGAAGAAGTTCTGAAAGAGCATTCCATTGATTATGATACGGTGGATATGGAGAAAGGGGACGCATTCCCACATCCCCGTGATTTCTCCGCCGTTGTTGTTCTGGGCGGCCCGGATAGTGCCAACGACACCACAGAAAGAATGAAAGCGGAGATTAATAAAATAAAGGAAATCCTTAACGCAGGGATTCCTTATTTGGGCATCTGCCTGGGGATGCAAGTTCTCGTCAAAGCTGCTGGCGGAAAAGTATATAAGCATTCCGTGCCGGAAATCGGATGGAGGGATCCGGATGGAAATCTTTTTGAAATTCAATCGACCCGGGATGGAAAGAAGGATCCATTGCTCAAGGGTCTGCCCCTAAAATTAAAAATATTCCAGCTTCACGGCGAAACCGTCCAATTGATAGGCGCCATGAAATTGCTGGCCACCGGAAAGCACTGCCAAAATCAGGTCATCAGGGTGGGAAAGAACGCCTACGGTATCCAGGGGCATTTTGAATTGACCGGAGAGATGTTTGAAATGTGGATAGCGCACGATCCGGATCTGAAAAAAATGGATAAGGATGCCTTGCGCAAGGATTATAACGCTATCAAATCCGACTACGAGACCAACGGGAGGAGAATAGCAGAAAATTTTCTGAAGATTGCAAAAATTATTCCTTAGCCTGCTTCAGCCACATCTTCTTGAAGAAAGACAATGTCAAGGTAGAGAGCAAAAACGCCAATGCCGGCACAATGGAGTTCAGGAACGGCTTGGGCAAATCTGCAAAATAAAAGAACACCACAACTACAAGGTAGGTGAGCACAAAGATCAGGATCCTGCGTGTCCAACTGGTTTCCCATGCCTTGTCCTTCTCTACGCGCTTATTCCGTTCCTTGATCGTATTGATTTCAGACTCCAGTTCGTTGAGCGTAGCCATCAAGAGAACCAGGCAGAAGCAGGATTTAAATATATTTCTGAATCAGTTTTCCCTGACATAAAGGATTACCATATCGCTATGTTTAGAATTGGCTTCTCCTTTTTCTACTATATTATCCTCATCCGTGTCTGTCCACCTGATAAATTCCCTCCAGCTCAGATTATCTCCTGGCTTTTCATGTAATGAAGAATAAAGATGATAGGCCATTCGCAAGGTGGTAACAGCGTCTCGTTCAACCTTATACCCTTCCACCACCATATAAGACGAATCCATAGAGACAAAGCTCTTTAACGGAGCGCAGGTAAGTGAAAATGCCGCTGTCACAAGGGTAGCTATATTCCGCAGGTTCATTTAGTACCGGCAAATGATGAAAAGCCGTTCACAAGCACCCGAACCGCTATATAAACTTTTCTTCATAAGGCTAAAAGTTTATAAGAAAATGGATTCCCCCCAATCAGATGGCAATCCGGTTGCCCTCTGAAAAATATGAAACGGTCGTTGAGAATACAGTTTTTGCAAGAAAAAGAAGCGCTTCCCCTGGCAATGGAGAGGAAAACTACATATTGATTCTGGCAAGATACACCCAGCCTACGGAAGAACAGACCTTGGCCTATTTGCACAGGGCCATTTTGGACGTTACAAAAATAGCAGTGCCTCATTGCTTAGAGGATGCGATAAGAGCCTGCCCGGCTAAACTGATGGAAAGCATTGCTGACGAGGATGAGGAGGCCACGAAGCTGATCCGAAGGTGTGCAAGAGAGGCATTTAAAGAGACCGAACCGCCAGGAGAGTATGTGCAGGTATTGTACGGTAAAACCTCCCCTCGGGCGACAGAAGGTCGTACCAATCTTAAAAAAAATCCGGACCGCAAATTCTACGTACAGTACACAGAGGCATGGAAACGTTCCATGCGCATATCCAACGATGCTCTTGTCGAATATGGCCATCCTATCTCGATTGAAGAAGGCATTTCCAGGGAGGAGGTAGAAGAGGTAAACCGTGATGTTTATTCTGCTTTGGATTCTGCTGAACAGATAGAACACCTCATGGATGTTTCGGAAGAAACACGTAAGAAGTTGGCATTGGCCATTCTGCAGCGATTAAAGGAGTTGTACATTGTGCAGCAGGATATCCCACAGAAAGAGATAATGGGAGAGGAGATACATCGTTTCGGCCTGCCGGGAAATTTCAATTAGGCCGTTTTCAAAAAAACCGCAACGTTTATAAACCTTCACCCTATCCTCTAAGGCGGAGAGAAGAAAAAACACACAAATTAGACTGTTTTCTCCAACAAAGGGGTTTTGCATTCAAAGAATGGTACAAAGATTAAAACCCGTATTGCCCAGCTTACGAGAAAAGAAACGCTTTATGGCTTTTGAAGTCATATCGGACAGTAAAATCGAGAGCCCTAGGGTGGTCTCCGAGAGCATCAAGAGCGCATCGCTGCGCTTCCTGGGCGAGCTTGGAACCAGCAGGATGGGCATCCGGGTCCTGGAAGACCAGTACAATCCGCAAACCCAGCGCGGAATCGTACGCATCAACCATAAGCATGCAGATCATATGCGCGCAGTCCTGGCGCTCATTCAGCAAATCAGCAGCACCAAGGTGCTGGTGAGGAGCATCGGCGTCAGCGGCATCTTAAAGAAAGCAAAACATAGGTATATGGCAGGTTAAAAAAAATGGCAAAAGGCGGTGAGAGTATGCAACCAATGCCCCATCAGTTAATGGGCTATGACAGAGCAATTACCATGTTCAGTCCGGACGGCAGGCTATTGCAGGT
>JAGVYO010000025.1:0-18812 GCA_018303225.1 Candidatus Woesearchaeota archaeon | reverse complement strand
GATTCCCTCATTGTTCCGGAATCCGTAGAGAAGATTTTCCAGATCGACAGCCATATCGGCGCCACGGCATCCGGCATCCTGTCCGATGCCCGCGTCTTAATCGAGCGTGCCCAGGTGAGGGCGCAGCAGCACCGCGTGACCTATGACAGTGAAATCGATACATTGACCATCGTAAAGGACATCTGCGATCTGAAGCAGATATGCACCCAGAGCGGCGGCTTGCGACCGTTCGGCGTCTCGATATTGGTAGCAGGCATTGACGGAACAAAGCCAAGGCTTTTCGAGACTGACCCCACGGGCATCTACTTTGAATACAAGGCCTCGGTCATCGGCGAGGGCGAGCCCGAAGTGGAGGAGATGCTCCAGAAGGAATACAAGCCCGATCTGAGCGTGGAAGAAGGATTGCAATTATCCATTAAGGCCCTCAAGAAGGTGCTGGGCACAAATTTCAGCCTGGAGCGCCTGGACGCTGCCTATATCCTTTCCTCGGAAAAGGAGTTCAGGAAGTTCTCCAAAGACAAGATTGAGCGCACTTCCGAAGGGAAAGACATCCGGAAGAAAAAGAAATGAGGATGTAGATGGTAAAAGTCGATGAAGCAACCGTAGCGAAACTGAAGATACAGGGGCAGCATTTTGAGATTATGGTGGACAGCAACCTGGCCATTGCATTCCGGGAAGGGAAGGCCGTGGACATGAAGGATATCCTGGCCGTGCAGCGGGTATTCTCTGACGCCAAAAAAGGCCTGGAAGCCTCCGAGACCGGCATGAAACTGGTGTTCGGCACCGCGGACCCGATGGAAGTGGCCAAAACCATCATCCAGAAAGGCGAGCTGCCTCTTACGACCGAGTACAAGGAAAAGCTGAGGGAGCAGAAGCGAAAACAGATCATCACTATCATCCACCGCAATGCCGTGGATCCTAAGACGCACCATCCGCACCCGGTGCAGCGCATCGAGAACGCGATGGCAGAGGCAAAAATCCACGTGGATGAGTTTGAGGATGTCCAGCGGCAGGTGCAGGAAGTCCTGAAGAAGATACGGGTGATCCTTCCCATCAAGTTCGAGATCAAGGAAATCGCGGTCAAGATACTGCCGGAATACACAGGGAAAGTGTATGGGATTTTTGCATCCTTCGGGAAGAAGCTCAAGGAAGAATGGCTCAACGACGGAAGCCTGGCCGTGGTCGTTGAAATACCCGGCGGATTAGAGGAAGAGTTTTACGACAAGCTGAATGCTGTATGTCATGGTAACACAGAAACAAAAGTTCTGAACACAAGGTGAATAACATGGGCAAATTATTGATACAAGACAAAGAGATTGTGGTGCCCGGCGAAATCATCGCCGAAGGCATGGACCATCTTCCCGGCCAGGGAACATATAGGGAAGGCGATAAGATTATTGCGGGCCGTCTGGGCCTCGCCAATGTGGAAGGGCGCGCGGTCAAGCTGATCGCGCTCTCCGGGAGATACATTCCGAAGCGGAACGACACCATCATCTGCCAGGTGATTGACGTCGGATTTTCGGGCTGGCGCGTGGAAACGAACAGCGCCTATTCGGCCATGCTCTCGGTGAAAGACGCCACGTCTGAATTCATCCGGAGGGGCGCGGATATCACGCATTATTTCAATGTGGGCGATTACCTGGTGGCCAAGATCACCAATGTAACCAGCCAGAAATTGATTGACATCTCCACCAAAGGCCCGGGCCTGAGGAAGCTGCACGGCGGCCGGATTATCCAGGTGAACTGCAATAAGGTCCCCCGCATCATCGGAAAAGCGGGATCCATGGTCAGCATGATCAAGAACGCCACCGGATGCCGCATCACCGTAGGGCAGAACGGCCTGGTATGGCTGGAAGGCGAACCAAAAAGCGAATACATTGCCATAGAAGCCATCCGGAAGATTGAGCAGGAAGCCCACCTGTCCGGGCTGACCGACCGGGTCAAGGCATTCCTGGAAGAGAAGACCGGCAAGAAGGTAGAGCCCGGCGTCGAAGAGCCGGAGCTAAGGTGAACACAATGACATATTCCAAAAGACTGAATGACCGGAAAATGGACGAGCTGCGGCCGATCGAGGCCAAAGTAGGCGTCATTGAACGCGCAGACGGCTCGGCCATGTTCAAGATCGGCAATACGTGGGCCTATGCTTCGGTGTACGGACCCCGGAATCTGTATCCGAAATTCATGCAGGATCCCCAGAGCGGCATCCTGCGGGTGAACTACAACATGATGCCGTTCTCCGGCTCGGGAGAACGCGTACGGCCCGGAGCCAACCGCAGGGCCAAAGAGATCTCGATGGTCTCGGAGAAGGCATTGCTCCCGGTCCTGGACCTGAAAGAATTCCCGAACTCTGTGGTGGATGTATTCATCGAGCTGCCGCAGACCGAAGCAGGATCACGATGCGCAGGCATCTGCGCCGCCAGCATGGCGCTGGCCGATGCAGGCCTCAACATGAAGGACCTTGTGGCGGCGGTTTCAGTAGGCAGGGTAGATGACAAACTGCTGGTCGACCTGGACTACAGCGAAGAGGCCTACGAAGACGGCCCGGTAGCCGACATCCCTATCGCGATGATGCCGCAGTCCGGCAAGATCACACTGCTTCAGATGGACGGCGAGGTCACCAAAGAAGATCTCAGGAAAGCCATCGGGATGGGCAAAGAGGCCTGTGGGAGAATCTACGAGGTCATGAAAAAAGCTCTTAAAGAGAAATACGAGGTCCAATAAAATGTACAACGAATTACGAAGCCATGTGCTCAAGCTGTTGAAAGCAGATACCCGGCTGGACGGACGCCGTGCGACCGAATACCGGGAACCCATCAAGGTAGAACAGGGCATCATATGCACCGCGGAAGGCTCTGCCCGCGTCACGATCGGCGGCACGCAGGTGATGGTAGGCGTCAAGCTGGAGATCGGCGAACCGTTCCCGGACAGGCCGGACGAAGGCACCATCATGGTGGGCGCTGAACTGTTGCCGCTCTCCAATCCAGACTTTGAGCTGGGGCCCCCAAGCATACAGGCGGTTGAGCTGGCCCGGGTCGTGGACCGCGGCATACGGGAGTCCAAGGCCGTCGATTTCAAGAGCCTCTGCATCGAGCCCGGAGAGAAGGTGTGGCTGGTGATCATCGACATCTGCCCCATCAACGATGCCGGCAATTTATTTGACGCATCGGCGCTGGCGGCATTGGCAGCCCTCAAGAACACGCGCTTCCCGAAGGTGGAAGACGGAAAAATCAGCTACAAAGAGAAGACCAACAAGGGCATGAAAGTGGTCAAGGATCCGGTCAGCGTCACGGTCTGCAAGGTGGGCGATGCGCTCATCGTGGATCCCCTGACCGAAGAGGAAAAGATCATTGATGCCCGCCTGACCGTGGCCTCGACCGCAGACGGCACGCTTTGTGCGCTGCAGAAAGGCGGCAGCATGCCGTTATCCGTAGAGGACGTGGAGAAGATGGTGGCCATCGGCATCTCCAAAGGCAAAGAGCTCCGGGTAGCGCTCGAAAGGTGAAAGTATGGAGAAGGAACACTACAGCAAATACGAGAAGGCGCGCATCATTGGCTCACGGGCCCTGCAGATCGCGATGGGCGCGCCCTACTTGGTCAAGCTGAAGGAAGAGGACCTGGAGAGGATCGGCTTCAACCCCGTAGAGATTGCCAAGCTGGAATTCAAGGAGGATATAATTCCCATCACAGTCAAACGTCCGATGCCGAAGGCAAAATAATTTTTTTTCTTAGAAAATGAACGCCATTACCGATGAGAAGCTGAAAAAGTACTTTGACGTGACCTCCAGGGCGCTGAAGAAAGTGAAGGTTGCGGCCGAGCAGAAGATCGAGTGGAAGAAAGCCGCGGAAGATTTCCTGGACATGGCGCAGCGCTATTTCTCGGATGCGCAGCATTTCCAGAAGAAGGGGGATGTCGTCACTGCATTTGCTGCGTTGAATTACGCGCACGGCTGGCTGGATGCCGGCGCCCGATTGGGATTGTTTGATGTCGGAAAGGATAACACGCTGTTCACCGTGGATTAGGAAAGTTTAAATACTATTTCTCCCTGGGTAAAAACAGGATGGCCGTAAAAAACCTGAATAAAATCCGGAAAGACATCGAGCGGATAGACGAAGTCATCCTTACCGCTTTGGCGGAGCGGATGGACCTGATGCCGGACCTTGCCGCAATAAAAAAGCAGCGGAAAATCCCCATATTCCAGGAGAAGCAGGAGCAGCAGACGGTCAAGCGGCTGCGCCGCATGGCCAAAGAGCAGGAGCTGGACCCTGATTTCGTGGAAGAGATCTTTGTCAGCATCTTCAACGAGTCCAAACGGCTCCAGAACGAAGCGATGCGCCGGGAAGAGTAAAAAATTAGAAAGCCATTGGCAATAATTCTTTTTCGTTGCGAAAGTGCCCGTACAAGAATTTCAAGGAGAGCGCATTAAAAGATAATTTTCTTTGCGAAAGCGTTTATTGCAAAAATTTCCTGTGGAAATTTTTGGGACCGCCCTACCATAATAAAAAATAGAGATTATTGGAGAAAAGGGATAATTGGAATTTTGTTGCTAAATATCCATCAGATTCAACCCAATCTCTTCGTTGCGCTTTCTCCCGACTCTTCCTTTCAAGGTACGCAGCACAATCTCGCACGTAGCGGATACAGTGCCTTCCACGAGATGGCCCGCAACGGCCTCCATGCTTTTCTTGGATAGAATGATATGCGCATGCAGGTACGGCTTCCCCTCCATCTCGGTGATGTTCCCGTTCAGCTGGATGATCTCCAGCGGCTCGCTGAACGTCTTCTCGGTGTATTTCTTATTCTCAACGGTATAATGCGCCAGCGTAGCGGTTGAAACCGCTCCCAAACCGGTGAAATAGCCCAGCTTAATTCTGTTTTCAGTGCAGAATTTCTTTAAACTTTCAATGATTTTGTCGCCTTTCTCCAATCGAATGATAAAATCGTTTCCTATTTTTCTGGCTTTCATGGGGTCTCCCGTCAATAGCCCTCTATCCGCAGCAGCGCATGCCGCGTCTTTTTCAGGTCCCTCGAGAGCTTGGACGAATAAAAAAGCCCAAGCTCTTTTGCAAAGGAGGAAGGGATTGTTTTGCCATAGCCCCTTCTTCTTGCCTTCTTAAGAATCCTGTCCGAGATGCTCTGCTTTTTATCCACCATTTCAAAAATAGGCGAAAGCAGCGGCCGGTAGCGCGTGTACACCTCCTTTTTTGTAAAGCGAAGAAACGCCTTGATGTACATCCGCAAATCCTTGCTGGCAAGGCCATCGTAGGCAGAATGCCGCTGCAGCCGCTTCCGGACCAGGGCATGCGGAGGAATAAAAAGAAGGTTCTTTTCAACTTTGAACGCATCTTTCAGCTCCATGTCAAGAGGGATGACCATCATAAAATCCTGCTGTATCTTCCGCAGCGCAAACTTGATCAGGGTAGAAACCCCAAAAAGAACAGAGGGGTAATTCATATCCCCTCCACGATATTCAAGGGTGCCCTTGGAGTTTATACGGACAGGATTCCAGCAGGAGTCCAGGGGCGAGCCTTTTTTCAGAGAAGCAGGCAATTCGAGACCGCCTTCCAGTAACAGTTCTTTCCACCTGTGATAACGGCGCTGCAGTGTGGAGAGGAGATCCTTCATGGTCTGCTTATACGGTGGAAGTCCACCAAAAAACTGGTGATGGCTGTAAAGGCCTTCCTGAAATTTCAGCTTTTTCCCGCCCCGATAGAGCAGCATGCGGGAATCTTTAGCGAGAAACCGGTTGTTTACATAGGGAGAAGACTGAAGAAAGGTGGTCAGGATAGGATCCATCGCGATAAGAAGATTGTAGCTGCCCAGCAGCGTACGGTTGATTTTTGAGTTCACCGAGTAGCGGAGGAACTGCGTTTTTTTGTCAAATGCCCCGCGGGGAAGGGTGTAATGCTGATGGAAGCCGCAGCATAGTCCGGCATTTCGGAAGCGGGATTTCCCCAGAATCTTTTGCTGGATGGCATAGTCTTCCTTCTTTCGGAATACAGCCTCATTAAGCCCAGGATACGTTGAAAAAGGGTACAAGGCGTAGCCCTCCTGTTCGGCAAGCTCGTTCATACGAATAAGGCGATCAAGAAGATTGAGACCGGTAGAGCTCAGGCGCTTATGGGGCATGCATACGATCTCGACCATGCTCTTGGCGCACTCTTTTTTAACGTCAATACTTTTTTTCTTGGCCTTTTTCAACAATTGGCCCGAGTGGTCCAGCATGCCTTCTTCGTTAAGGACAAACATCTCAGTCTCATACCCGCTCAGTGAACGCTTGAGCGGCTTCACGCCTTCTCTTTTCGGAAAATACCGTTTGCTGAGTTTTTGAGTTTGATCAATCATCTGTTCCAAAACCCCTGCATTATAATTCCAAAGGCCCTTATAAATACCTTTCCCTTAGAAGTTCAGACTCCCTTACTTCTCGCATACGTGCCCGGCAGCATAAAAACCTTATGCGTTTTTACGGCAATTCCTTTCTCGCCCAGCATCGCTTTGGAATCCATGACCGCAGTTCCCAGCGCGACCAGTTCGTCCTTTAAGGTCATGATAGCCACGTCACATTCCTTCTGGATTCCGGAATGCACCTTCGCAATGCCCGGCACCTTCAGGTCCATCCCGTGGCAAAGGCTTTCGACCGTGGTGTCAAACACCCATACCTTCGGCAGGTGAGCCAATGCGCTCTCCACTGGCTGGATAAACTTTTTCAGTGCTTTATCATTTCCTTCTTTAGAGTAATGGAACGCATCGGTCAGGTCATGAAGCGTCACTAATGTGGACTCGTCAAAGCACGCTGCTTTGGTCCTCCGTAATTCAGCCATATGTGCACCGCATCCTAATTTTTTCCCCATGTCAAAGCATAATTTCCGGATATAGGTGCCGGCCTGGCAACCGACCTTGAAAAGAACGTCCTGGCCGTCTATCTCCATCACCTCAAGATAATAGATTTCTCGTGTGCGCAGCTGCCTTTTGACGGCACTCTTAATCGGCGGCAATTGGTTGATTTTTCCAGTGAACGCTATAAAGACCTTTTTGAGGACATCTTCAGAAACCGGCTTGTGCACATGCATCAGGCAGACATACTCTTTGCCCACGTTCATCAGCGCCTGAACAATCCTTGTAGCGTGCCCCAGTGCAATCGGCAGTACACCCGTGACACCCGGATCCAGCGTTCCGGCATGGCCTGCTTTGTCAATGCCCAGAATCTTCTGCACAAAATCCGATGTTTGATGGCTGGTCGGACCGGACGGCTTGTCGATGTTGACGATGCCGTACTGGATAAGGGTTTCGGAGCTTCGTTGGGAAGGCTCCGTTCCGAATTGCGGACCCGTCTTGGCTTCTTTCCGCACCAGGACGTCCCGTTTGATGTTTTCAAAAGGCAATGGCATACGAACAGAGTTTGGCATACAATTTAAAAAGATTGCTTCAAGAACATGTAGTCATCAGGTAGTGATTATTCTGGAAAAGTTTATAAAGGAACAACGAACCTTATTTTTTATGAAGAAGCGAACCTTGATTGCTACACTGACAGGCATTGCATTATCCCCTTTCTTACCTCCCCCGCAGGCCATCATGCAATATGTACACCCTTCGTGGGAGGTCGGCTCTACCCATAAACCGCCCACCCATCAAGGCCCAAAAAAAGGTCACGATACGAATTCTAACGCACAAGCTTTCTTGGAAGACCTCTTGGCCCCCGTCACAGATTTAAACAGAATGTATGACCAGTGGGAGAGCATCCCGGTCATACCCTTCAAGAAAAGAGGGGAGGACAATCTTTTTCCGGAATACCAGGCAACTCTGGAAAACACCAGATGGGGAAGTGTAACCATCACGCACAAGGACTCGACGCATAACATCGGAGATGTATCCGGCAGATTCTACAATTCTATGCAAAGCCGTTACGAAATCGAAATCCTTGTCGGAACAGAAGAAAACGGAAGGTCTTACAAGAGGCGCATTTATATCAAAGTGGAAGGCGGAAATTTGTTCCGCCAGAATGTAGTGGACTGCAGCGTGACGTGCCATCGTATCAGCGCCGAAGGGGAACTTGTGACGATTACAAATTCTAATATAAAAATGAGCAAAGAGGGCACTGAGATGGTGTATACGGGTCCTAACAAAGCCGCCCTTATGTACCCGTTAAGCGCGGTGTATACAACACCCATCCAAGAACTGGCACGCCGACTCCACGGAGATGCAGTGCATGCATCGATAAAGGATAAACTGAAAGAGAAAGGGTAAACGATTACTTCTGCTTCGGTGCCGGGGGGTGCGTATCCTGCGTTTTCTGCGGCGGCGGCATTCGGGGGGCATGAACATGGGGGTGCTCTTTCTTCAGTTCCCTGATCTCCTCTTTCTGGATCTCCTTGGCCTTTTCCTGCTGCTCCTCTTTCACTTCCGCAGCCTTTTCCTCAATCTTCTGCTCGGCCTTGGATTTCTTTTCTTTTTTCAGCCCTTTCGTGATTGCTTTCTTCGGCGCTTCCATCTTCTCTGTCGGAGCGCCTTCCAGCTCAACCTTGACAATGCCCTCGGCATCCTTGGTGCATACGACCTTGACATGGTGCGGCGGGTTCTTGATGCCGTGCTTCCACAGCGCCAGATTCAGGTATTTGCCGATCTTGACCTCTGAAGCTTTCATGTGCCTTGTGGCAAAAATGCGCACTTCCGAAACCGCCCGCTTGGCTCTTCGATATGCAGGCGCCTTCAGAAACGCTTTGCGTAGCGGAATGGTGTAATTGCGTTCCAGCTTGACGGTTTTTTCTTCTTTCTTAGCCATTTAAGTAATTCCTCACTACTTCCGGTTTGGATTCGTCATCTGCTGTTTGTTCAGAAAAGCCGTTATCACTGGGGTCTTTCCAAATATGATCTGCATATAGTCCACCACCCATAGATGCAACACCCCTCACCGCTTCGGCAGAAATGGGAGCATCTCCTAAAAGAATGCGATATTCACGAAGAAGTTCACCTAGCCAATAAGTACGACCCATCTGGCTAGAGACATCTTGAAATGGAACACCCCGACGAAAATCATCGTTCACTAAAGCTCTCAGTTCTTCCACTGCATCTAATGGCGAAATAGGCTTTTGTCGGTTATTAAGACGGGTTTCCAGTCTCCTAGATTTGGCTGTTTGAAGTGATTGGAAGGTTGTCATTTTTCTCATGCCCCTATCTTGGTCCTTCGCCACGACCGCTTCACAACCGTATGCCGACCCGGATGGACCCTTCTGTTCTTGCCGTACTTCTTGGGAACAGTCCAGAACGGCGCCCAGCGTGTCTGACGGTGCGCTTTTGCCAAGCGCTTCTTCTTTCCCGGTGATTTGATGCGTGACATTATTTCCTCGTGATCGTGATGCCCTTTTTGGCAGGCGTCATCTGCTTCAGGAGCGCCTTGAGCTGCACATCGTTGACCTGTTTGATCTGCCCCTGCTGGATAGCCTGGGCCAGCACCACCAGCAATTGGATCGCTTTTTCCGGATGCGCGGTCTTCAGGGTGCCGTATCGGCTCAGGGCCTCTTTGGTGAAAATCGGCTTCACCATGCTTTCGAGCTGCTGGACCTGCTGCTCCAGCTGCTGCCGTTCCTGCATTTCCTGCTGGAACGCATCCTGCTGGGACCGCTGCAGTTCTTCCAACCGTCTTTTCTTCAGTGCCTCCAAATCATCATCCATTTTCTACTCAGGAGCAGTCTTGGTTGTTTCGCCGGCCTTCTTGACAGGCTCAGGGCTAACTGCCGGAACCGGTTCTTTCTCGGCCTTTTCCTTCCTGGCAGGCCTTTTGATTTTCTTGGGCACTTCTTCTTTCACATCGGAACCTGCAGGCGTTTCAGCCGTTTCCTTGCGGACAACTGTTTTTTTGGGAGCTGCCTGGCTCAGTAATTTGATGCCCTGGGGCGTGATGGCGCGGCCTTTATGGCCGCTGACGTTGACCTGTTTGACCAGACCGGATTTCTCCAGCTGCTGAAGGATCTTGCGGATGATGCTGCCCGAACCCTTGTAGAAATGCTCCGGCCTTACCCCGCGGTTCTTCTTCCCGCCGTATTTGGTCCGCAGCTTGGATACGCCGATGGGACCTTTCACATAGATGGCTCTCAGTATCGAAGCAGCACGCATATGCCACCAGTCCGGATTTACCGGAGGCCGCTCCTTGAAATGGCCTGTTTTAACAAAAGCAGCCCATGCCGGCGCCTTCAGCTCGGGAAGAGCCTTCAAACTGCCAGAAACTTTGGCTATAAGTTCACTTGGATCGGTTTCGTAGATGTTTCCCATGATCTTTCGCGCCTTGCGGCACTAGAACCGCTACGAAGTAGCGTAGAGGAAAGAGATAGCAGGCCATTTATAAACCTTTTGGTGAAGCGTTTGAAACCGGTCTCAATAAGCAAGGAAGGATAGCACCGTTGCGGTTTGCCCTAGAGAAAATGTCTTCGGTTAACAATCTTAGGCATTCTAGTAAGAATAAAAATTCCAGTAGATGAATAGGGAATCACTGATTCTTCGGATAATCTATTCAGCTTTGCCAAAATTAGTTTTACTTCAATTCTACTTGAAGCTTTGGAAGAGTTTATAAGCATCTTCTCTTTAATCAAACTTATGAAACAAAAAGCAACGTTTGCATTCATGTTGATATTTGCACTTTTGATTCTTCCTTTGGCAAGTGCAGACGTGGTTATCGACAGAGTTGATGAAAGTTCTGGCGTGGTCTTTGATAGACTATTAGATATCGAATTGAAAGATGCTATCGTAAACATATCCGTTAACGAATATGGTGAAGGCAGGTTAACTGCAGTCTTCGAGATTAAGTCTAATGAAGAGGAAGAGGTTAGTGTTAGATTATATTTGAAGGCAAAAGGAAAAAGTTGTTATGGTGGATGTAAGGATGTTGATGTTACAGAGGGGACTACAAGAATCAAAATGTATTATAAACCAGATGCAGAGTATAAAAAACTTAACCCGTATGCTTCAAATAAAGATGTTCCTTTGATTAAGAGTAAACATGGAGTAGGATATGTTATTGAGCAGGACGAGATTCTCGTTATTGAAAATGAAGAAGGGAGGTTTGCAGGAACAAGGGAGTTTAATTTAGTTCCCGGAGAAACGTTAGTTGTAGAAATCGAACAAGATATAACTCTTCCCTTCGAGTATTACCTAGATAGTCTACCTAGATTCTCAAAAGCAGACCACGAGAAAATTATCATTCATGGAGATGATTTAAATGTCCAATCTAATGATAAATATCCTATAGAAAAGATTGCAGAAAATGAATGGGTTTGGGAATACGATAATATAAATACGAAGGACAGCAATCTAAAAGAAGCATTAGTTATTTTCAGAGGAGATTTGCCTGAACCGCAAAAATCTTTCTTTCAGAAGGTCATAGGTTGGTTTAGAAATTTGTTTAGGTAAGAGTCATTCTTTTAGAAAAAAGTATAATGGAAAAAGATTGCGCAACCGCCTCTTGAGGCTGAGTTTACGATCCGCCTTTGATATGATACTTCAGCAATAGCCGTTTGAACATGATAGGCGAAACAAAGGTTGTAAGGAGGGACATGATGACCAGCGAACTGAAGATGGGCAGCGTGATAAGGCTGCTTTTCAGCGCCAGGACCGCAATGACCAGCTCTACGTCTCCTTTGGGATTCAGCCCCCAGCCCAGAAGCACCCCTTCCCTCCATGTGCCTTTGTCGAGCATCACAGCCAGAGCCGTCCCGCCCACGGTGCCGATGATGGCGATGAGCGTAAGCGCAAGAATAAGGTTCAGATTCTGAAAGAAGTGGGTAACATCCACATTCACGCCGACCCAGACAAAAAAGAGGGGAATCAAAAAGCCGAAGGCAATGATGTGGATGGATTTGACAATGTCGTGCTGCTCCCAGTTCGGGATGGTGACCTCATGGAATATGGTCTGCCGGATAAGGATACCTGCTATCATAGCTCCTATCAACGACCCGATGCCGAGGACTTCGGAAAGCGAAGCAAACAGCAGGATGATGAGCAGCGACCCCAGGAACCGTGAGGTGCTTGATTTCTCACGGTCAACAAATTTGAGGGTAAAAGGCACCAGCCATAACCGGGCGATGATGATGACAATGGATAATAAGCCGATCTCCATAAGCATCTTCGGAATCGTAAGGTCTACACTGAGGCCGTGGAGGAAAGATACGACAAGGGTTACCAGCAGCAGCTCAATGACGTCATCGACCGCGCCTATGGTGATGATGGAGTTGCCGATCTTGGACTTGAGCATCTTTAATTCTTCCAGCACAGAGACCGAAAGCGCACTCACCGAGAGGGAAATGCCCACGACGATGCTGGCCAGGATATCGAAGTGGAACACCCATCTCATCACAAGGAAACCGATGAGCAGCGGCAGCAAGGTGTTAAAGAGGGACACCAGCACGGATCTCCTGATTTTTTTTGAAAAGTTTTTGAAGTTGGTCTCCAGGCCGGCATAAAAGAAGAGAAGGATGATGCCGAGATCCGCCAGGAACGACAGCACCTCCATATTCTGCGCATCGAACAGATACGTGCGAAGAATCCCCACACCCAGGATGATTCCCGCCAGCAGCTGGCCCAGCACCCTCGGCAGGCCCATCCTCTTGAAGAACGAGGACAGTAGGAAGGCCAATGCCAATGAAACAAATATGACCCAGAGGGAGGACACCATTATAGGTTATTCCGGAAAAGGTGTTTATAAACTTAACGTCAAGCGAAAACCGACCACCACCGGTCGGAGACCGGTGGCATGCTCGCTCGGGTCGGTTTTCTGGACCCTCAATTTTCCATGAGTCATTTGACCACCACTCCGAGAGGGGTGGAAAATTGAGATTTTAATAACTGCAGTCGCAGACCGAGCGTACGTCATGCCAAGTGTAGTAGACCGTGGCACCGCAATCCACGGTCACGTTGGACCAGCCGCATCTCGTGTAGAAGCTGCTCGCCTTGTCCAGCCAGATGCGCAGGTAATTCTCGCCAGCAGAGCCCGGCCATTCCGTACAGGTATAGCCCGGCAGCAAGGCCTGGACCACGTTGGTGGCCATCTGGGAAGTGGCAGGAACCCCGTCGGGTTTGCATTCCGCCCCATGCCGCTGGCAGATTGTGGTGCACGAGTCATCCCGGGATGCGCTGGTGTACCAGCAGCCGCCCGCATACGCATAGCCCTGGCATTGCGGAGTATCGTTTACCGGCGTGTCGTTGACGGGCGGTTTCGGAAGGGCTTCTTCCTTGTACACCTCGAAGCTGAGATCATTATAGTCCGCATCGTAATGCACGCCATCATCGCAGGTGAAGCGCCATTTGGAGGAAGTAAGCTGCTCAACCATGCAGTCATTCTCGTCCGTGGAAACCCCGTAATACGGATTCTCGTGCCATAGGGTGGAGAATCGGAACGCCAACTTGTCTCCGGCATTCATCGGGCCCATATCAATCGCGTCGCCCATCGGCGGATAATAGCCGAAGTAGGATGCAATGAACATGTCCCGCGGCAGTTTGAGGTAGACATCATCCCAGGAAGCGGCATTGTACCACAATCCACGGAATTTGTAATTGCCGGACTCGGTAAGAGTGATATCGTTCGGCGAAGTAGGGATGGTCTGGTTGTCCGGTACGCAGGCGCCGTCTTGGCAGGTTTCCGTGCCTGAACATTGCTGCACCAAGGCGGCCGATGTGGCGGAAGAACAGCTGGATTGCGCCGTGCCCGGGTTATCGCAGGTATAATCGATGAAATTGCGACGAACCTGGCTGCCCTCGCAAAAGGGCGCTCCTGTAAAATCATCTATTCCGCAGTCCGCATCGCTTGAGCAGGTGATATTGTCTTCCGGTGTTTCCGCAACACATTGTCCCCATTGGCCGCGGTTCCAAGGCAATGCACTTCGGAAATTTTCATCGCATTGCTGGTCGCCGGGGCAGCCGCACAGTCTGCAGCGCTGGACCAGCTTGCCGGCAAAGCAATAATAAGGCTGGGTAGCAGAACATTTCCCATAATGGGTGCCATCCGAGCAGGTGGGGATGCCCCTTGCCACACCGGCCGCTTTATTCAGGGACGTGCGGACCGGCGCGCATTCGGCCAATTGGGCATTTTCCGGAAGGGTCTTGTAGAAGGTGATCATCTCCTGCAATTCAGCTGCATCGAACGTACCATTATCAGGATTATCAAAGAATTCCAGCATCCCTTTCTTGATGGAATTTCGCACCTCCTCTACGGCACATTCGTCAGCATAGGCAATAGCTGAAAATAAAGCCAGCAGGATCATTCCCGACAAGAGTATTCGTTTCATTTTTGGCAGCATATATTATAATCCGTACAGCATCCTTCCTGGTATCCTTCGCCATAGGCGATGTCCAGGCCCTCGCACAGGTTATTGGCAGAAGCGTCTTCGCAGATGCCTTTCTCCACAGGGGATGCCGTCTCGGGAATGGCTTCTCCGGCTTCTGCCCCGACAAGCGGCTGTTCCAGAGAGGTATCAGAAGGGGCACATGCTGAAATCAGAAAGGTAAGCAGAAAAACCAAGGTGAATGTCCCGATAACATCCTTTGAACGCATAAAACACCTCTTTGTCAAAAACCGCCCTTCTCTGATGGGTGGCATGCCCATAGCATAGCTAACCCAATTCAGGTGGTTTTTGAGCATGCTCAGAAATTTTCCGCCCATAAGGGGTGGATTGGCTTTCAGCCACACCAAACTGGTGGAAAATTTCTGACATTTTTACTTTTTTATTTTTTCCATTTATAAAACTTCCTACCCACAGCATAGTCCGAACTCAGCGCAGCACGTCTCCCCATAACCTTCCCCATACAATATATCCAGACCGTCGCACAGCCTGTTGTCCTGGGCTTCCCGACAGATGGTCTGCTGGGAGAAGCTGCTGGTAGCGTCACTGACAAGCGCCGTGAGAGATCCCACTTTGGTGCGGAAAATGCCGTTTTGATAGCTGATGTGGATTTTTGACCTGAACACGCTCAATCCGGCCAGGTTGCAGGCGATCTGAAGGGTCTCCCTTGATTCCTTGGGGATAACAGTTAGGACATCTTCTTCGCACGAGACATCCGGAAACGAAAGCCGGGTGACGATGACATCCTCGTTTAATGTGTTCTCGACCAGCAGCGTAACATCACTGCTGGTGACCCTGAAGTCCGCGCAGTACAATCCGGGAGCCAGTGTACAGGCCTCTGGTGCAAACCGGTCTGCTTTCATCACGCCCATATAAGCCAGTGCTCCAACAGCTACCAGCACAATCAGAATCGCCCAGCCGTACGTCATCAGAAATTCCATGGCAGACTGGGCTTTTTTGGGAAGCATGGGTCCCTATCCGACAAAGGCATTTAAATAGATTGCTTACAATTTGGCAGTAATCATAAAAATGCCGTCCAGCATTTTTGTGCATAAGCATCGGATAGATATTTATACTCCCGATTGTTAGGGCATAGGAGAGGTGATGCGCATGGCCTGCTATCTGGTCCCTACTGCGGCGGCATTTGTCCATTTCATCATGCGGAGAAAAATTCCGTCAATGAAAGGGAAGTATCACCAGTGGCTAAACCAGCTGTTTTTAGGGGGTGCTGTCTTCGGCATCGTCGATCATGCATGGAACAGGGAACTGCTCTGGAGCGGGAAGAATCTTGCATCGGACATGGCGCTGGGGGTCACTATCACACTAACGATAATTCTTATCTGGACTTTTATGGTTGCCGTAGATAAAGCAAGAGAGAAACATCTTCAGAAGAGCGTCCACTGAGCATGCACGAAACCCTTATCGCAAAGCGGATTCTGGAAGAGGCCAAAAAGGCCGGCGCAAAAAAAGCCCTGGAAGTCGAAGTGGGCGAGCTCGGCGAAGTCACCCCGGAAGAGGTGGAAGAGACGCTGAGGAACATGACCCGATGGAGGGTGAAGGTGTCCTTTAAGAGAAGCAGGGTGTCGTGCAAATGCGGCTACCAAGGCCCGGCGCATATCGTGGAGAAGGGCCATGGCTATTGCGTCTTTGACTGCCCGCGGTGCGGCAAAAAGCCCGATGTGCTGGAGGGCGGCGAGATAAAGGTAATAGGCATAAGCTAAGACTCCAATAGAAAAAAATATTTTTTGTTGTGGTAAAATTCATCCCAAAAATTTTGTGCCAAAATTTTTGCTCCTGCCCATTCAATGAAAAAGTAAAGAAACTCTAATGGTAAAAGTTGTGAACGTAGATTAATGAGTAATGTGAGAAAGGAATAAATACAAGAGCGTCCAACAACAACCTAAAATGTGCCTTGCAATTCCCGGAAAAATAATGGAGATTAGAAAGGATGTCGCTACCATTGACTACGGCTCTGAAAGAAGGCAGGCCAGAATCATAGAGGGCAGTTTCAAAAAAGGAGATTTATATGCATTTCCCTGCTCGTTTATCCTGCGGCAGAGAGGGGAAATAAGTGAGGTGCAGCTGAAGGAATTAGAAAAAGCTGCCATGAGCAATAAAGCCCTTCCAAAAGAGATCCTGGAAAGGATTTATTTCAGGGCGTTTGAAAAAATAAAACCCATTGCCCGGGAAATGAAAAAGGGCAGATGGGATTTGAAGGTGTTAAAAGAATATTTTCTCGTGCGCCACAACCATGTGATCGAACAAGGGATGTACGCCTATGCGAAAGCGCCGGAAACCCTGAAAGAGCTGTGCAAGGTCCAAAGAGGGAGAGTGACGGATATCAAAAAAGACGCTTTAATTGTGGAGTATGGAAGAGGAAAAAGAAGACCTGTTCTGAAAGCAATGGTGCCGGATGCCAAGGTAGGGGATAGGGTTATGATCCATTACGGCTATGCGGTCGAGAAAGCATGACTGGCTTTGGGAAGAATTCTACGAAAAAGACAGCCAATGCGACACCTGCCAGAATCAGAAGGATTCCTACAACCTGGGGTGCTGCCACCGAAGCATCGCCGAACGCAAAGGACAGCAGCGTAGTGATTGGTGAACCCAGCAAGAGGATGGAAGCGGCTGTTGACACCTTGACCCATTTCAGCCCGTTGTAATACGTAATGACGAACAGCAGCAGCAGGACCGACGTAAACAAGGTCCATAAGACCGCAGAGCCGGACAGCGAAGCCAGAACAGGCAGCTTGTCGGTAAAGGCCAGGTAAACCAGGATAAACAACGATCCGAAGAACATCCTCCCGAACGCAACCACGTTCCCCGACAATTCGTTTAAGGCATGTTTGGACAGCACATTCTCAAACGCCCAGAATAAAGTGGCCACAAGGATCAATAGCTCACCCATACCAAAAGAAAATGTCCTTACCTGCAACAGGAGCAGATTGCCCACGAGCAGCAGAAACGCCGCCGCAAAAATTTTCTTATTGAGCTTCTCTTTCAGCAGGAAAAACGCAAATACCGATACGTAAATGAATAAGGTCTTGTGGATAAACGCGCCCATGGCTGCGCTTGTCATCGCCAATCCATTGAAGAAGAGGAGGAATGGCACAGATCCGCCGACAAGACCGATGGCAGCCAGTTGCGACCATTGTTTCCTGCTCAATTGCTTCAAGGCCTTCGTTTCTTTCGTCAAAAGCAGGATGCTGGCTAAGAACACCGCTACCACCAGATTCTTGAGAAAAGTGAACACCGAGGGCTCTATGCTGCCCACGCTGAACGTGTTGAGGAAGATGGAGAAGCCGCTGATAACAGCAGTAGCTAAAACAAGCAACACCCCTTGTTTCTGGTTCATTTTGCCTGAAACAGGAAAAGCATTATATATATGTTTTGTTCGGAAAAACCCATGCCGGACAAAAAGCTCAGGATAGGCTGGTTCTCGTTCACCTGCTGCGAAGACTCCACCATCGTTTTGACCGAGATGCTGAATGACCATTATGAAGAATGGAGCAAAAAGATTGATTTCCGGCACATCCGTGTATTGAAGAAGAACAATTCCATGGAAAATCTGGACGTGGCCTTTGTCGAGGGCGCCATCGCTTCGGACAAGGATGCCGAAGAGCTGAAAAAGATAAGGGCCAACTGCAGGAAGCTGGTTGCCATCGGCTCCTGCGCTATCGTCGGCATGCCGGCTGCCCAGCGGAACGAGTTTGATGCGGCGCGGAAGAAAGAGATCGAGTTTCTGCTGAAGAAGTTCAAGCAGGCCCGGAAAGTCCGCACCCTATATGAAATAGTGAAGGTGGACGACAAGGTGGCTGGCTGCCCGATGTTTGAGAAATCCTTTCTTGAAGTGCTGGACAAGTGCTTCAGGGAGTTTGGCGTCAAATGAAAAAAGTGGACATCAGCATCCAGAACATCAGCAAAGTGGAGGGCCATGCCGACCTGGACGTGAAGGTGCGGGACGGAAAAGTGCATGCCGTCCACATCAAGTTCACCGACAACAAGCGGTTCTTTACCCAGGCCATCCGCCGGCAGAACATAAGGGTCATCCCGCAGTCCGTGGCAAGAATCTGCGGAACGTGCAGCATCGCCCACACCATGTGTCCGTGGCAAGAATCTGCGGAACGTGCAGCATCGCCCACACCATGTGCGCCATCGAGGCGATTGAGAAGGCGCTGGATGTGGAAGTTACCAAACAGACCGCCCTGATGAAAAAGCTCATCGTGAACGGGCTGATGATCCGCGACCATGCGCTGCATATGTATATGTTCTCCCTGCCCGATGTGTTCAGGAAGGATTCCGTGCTGGATTTTAACGACAAGGAGAAGAAATTCCTGTACGATGCGTTTGCCGTGAAGAAAGCGGGGAATATGCTCAGCACGGCCATTGGCGGAAGGGCTGTTCACGCGCCGCTGCCGCAGATCGGCGGCTTCTCAAAGGTTCCGGACGTAAAGGCGCTGAAAGAGTGCACCTCGCAGCTGAAAACAGCG
>JAGVYO010000002.1 GCA_018303225.1 Candidatus Woesearchaeota archaeon | reverse complement strand
AGGACCACTTTCCCTTTCCCCTCTCCGGCGTACTGCAGGTTGTCCCATTTGTTTTTCCATCGGCCGTCGAGGTAAATCACATCGTCCCGCAGTGCAGTCGAGGGCAGCTTATATTCCACTGTCTGCTCAGGTTGGAACCCCTCTTGATTCCCCGGCGGCAATCGCGCGAATTGATAGCCGGCGTACAGTTCCGGCGTCTGATAGCCACGGACAATCAATGGGTCCTGAGATTCTTCCATTTCTTCCACGGTTGTTTTTTCCAACACGACCTGCTGCCCCATCTCATTCAGCAATTCAACGATCTTGGCCTCGGTCTCCTCGTAGCCGCCCTCGCCGATATGGTCGTAGCGGATATAACTGTCTTTGTCGATCAGGAATTTCCGGGGCCACCAGCGGTTCTGGTAGGCATTCCACGTTCCATAATTGTTGTCCTGCGCCACCGGATAGGCAAGCCCGTACTTTGCCATGGCTTTCTTCACGTTCTCGGTATCTTTCTCAAATTCAAATTCCGGCGTATGGACCCCAACCAAAACGAATCCGTTGTCCTGGTATTTTCGCCACCACTCTTTCAGGTAGGGCAGCGTCCGGATGCAGTTGATGCACGAATACGTCCAGAAATCCACCAGGACCACTTTTCCTTTCAATTCCTCCAATGTCAACGGTTCGGAATTGATCCAGGTGGCGATGCCGGCAAATTCCGGCGCTTTTGGATAAGAAACGCCTTCCAGCACCTTTTCCAGAGCCGGTTTGGTGAGTGTGTTTCCTTCTTCAGAGGGTACGCCGTGGGGAATGGGCGCGTTGGATTTCTGCAACTGAAAGATAACCACTACAATCATGATAAGAACTGCAGCTAAAATGACCCTTCGTATGCTGTCTTTCATATCCTTCTTTCAGAAAAACGCCTTTATAAAATTAATGTTTAAGGTAAACGATCCGATAGCCCCTTTGCGCATCATTGAATGGAAAAATCATTTTCCTTGCGATAGCGACCAATCCAAAAATTCCGTGCCGGAATTTTTGTGATGAACCTCTTTCGCCATAAAAAAGGCTTTATTTTCCAATGCGCCATTTTTTCCTTTGAGCCTAACCTCAAAGAAAAAGAATTTTCCAATGTTCCCTTCTATAACTCAGACGGATTAATCCCAATTGCAATAATGCTGCATCGCTCCTGGACGTCGATGCCTTTCTTCTTTAGCTTTCCAATCAGCTCTTTGGATTCTGTTCCTGGGTTCAGGAAAACCCTGGGCACTTTCTTCCTGATGATATCCTCCGCTGCTTTGATTCCGATTTCAGGAGGCAGGTACAGGGAGGCAACATCCACTTTTTCCGGAATGTCCAGCACCGATTTGTACGCTTTCAGGCCTTCAATCTTCTCTTCTTTCGGATTGACCGGAAATACCTCGTGGCCTTTCATTAAATAAGCCCTAACGCACTTGTTGCCGAATTTTTCCCGGTTGTTGGAAGCGCCGATGACCGCGATTTTCATGCTGACCTCCTGACGATAATCTCGTCCCCCATCCTGACGGGATACTTTTTAGAGAATGAATCCTGATTCAGCGCCACTTCCACCCTTCCATAATCATCTTTCAAGATCAGCGCCTCTCCTTTTTCCACGTCACCAAAGGTGGTGCCAAAAGGCATATTCACAATGTGCTTCCCGGACTGCAAACTGACCTTTTCCCCGAGTTGCAGGCCCCATTTATCCAAAACCTCGTGCATTATATTGAGGTGCAGTGAGCCGAATTTATTGATGGAGATGGCAGTAGCATGGATTACGCCTCCTTTCACAAACGCTTCCTCGTAAGGCGCTCGAACAAGCTCTTTCGGATCTAACTTTTTTCCAAACTCTTCCACCTTTACTCCTTTGGAAAGGTGCGCTGCGGCTGGCGTGAAGATGTCCCTGCCGTGAAAAATAGGAGAAACCGGCTGGCGCATATAGTTAGTATTTGTGATTTCTACCACCTTTTTTATGCCTCCCAAAAAACGGGTTGCAGGCATTAAAACGCCGTTATCCGGTCCGACGAGAAAATCGCCCCTTCTGGTTTCGATGATGATCGGCTTCCGTTTTGTTCCGACACCCGGGTCCACCACACAGACATGATGCCCGATGGGCAGATACTTCGCGGTCTCCATGGTCCGTGCCGCATAATGCAGGTCAAAATCCGGCAAGCCGTGCATCAGATGGATCACATGAGCATCTGGATTAATCTCCAGGGCAACCCCTTCCATGATTCCAATGCCCTGGCTCTGGACGCCGAAATCCGTCGTAAAGGTGATAAACTTTTTCATCTTACCCTCCCTTCATCTTTGCGATAATCGCATCCGCCATCTCGCGGGTGCCGACCGCACTTGGATCATCCCGTTTCGGCTTCAGGTCGTACGTAACGTTCTTTCCTTCCTTGATGACGGCTGCAACCGCATTCTCAAGCTTGGCAGCTGCTTTTTCTTCGCCAATATGCCGCAGCATCATCACGGCGCTCAGAATTAGTGCCGTTGGATTCACTTTGTTCTTTCCGGCATACTTCGGCGCCGAGCCGTGGACCGCTTCAAACACCGCATACGCATCCCCAATATTCGCGCCCGGCGCAACCCCAAGGCCGCCAATCAGGCCGGCACACAAATCCGAGACGATATCCCCGTAGAGATTGGGCAGCACCAAAATATCATACTCCCACCACCGCTGCACCAGCTGCATGCACAAATTGTCGATAATCCGGTCCTCGAAACCAACGGACGGATAGGAGGGAGCTATCTTCTGGGCGCGCTCCAGGAAAAGCCCGTCGCTGAATTTCAAAATGTTGGCTTTATGCCCGCACGTGACTTTTTTCCGTTTATACTTCAATGCGTATTCGAAGGCAGCCTTCACGATCCGCTCGCTCTTGAAGGCGGAAATGGATTTGATGGAGATGCCGGAATCGTCCCGGATCACTTCTCCGGCAGGGTTGCGTTTCTGTATCTCCTTAATAATCTCGAGCGTCTCTTTCTTCCCTTTCTCGAATTCCACGCCCACATACACGTCATCCGTATTCTCCCTGAAAATGACCAGGTTCACGCCCTGTACTGAGTTGGGAATGCCTTCGAAACTGCGCGCAGGCCGGATATTCTGGTAAAGGTCCAGTTCCTTCCGGAGCAATACGTTCACCGAGCGGAAACCGGAACCGATGGGCGTTGTTACCGGGCCTTTGATGGCCACCTTGTTCTTTTTGATCGAATCTAATGTTTTTCTGGGCAGCAATTCGCCGGTTTTTTCATAGGCCATGGCGCCGGCCTGCTGTTCATCCCACTTTATCTGTACACCCGCGGCTTCTACGCACCGCTTCATGGCTTCGGAAATCTCCGGGCCGATGCCGTCGCCGGGTATGAGAGTGATGGTTTTCATCTTACGCAATCATCCGTTTGGTGTAATTCAGCAGCCCGCCTTCCAGCAGGATTCTGCGTTGCCGCTGGCTGAAATCATTTTTGACAGAGAATGTCCTGTTTTTTGTTTTATTGGTTACCTTAAATTCAGAGGCACCCTCTTTGATCTTCTGCGCAACATTTTGGATCTCCAGTTCATCATTCGCATCAATCTCTCTATAATCCTCATTGCTCGAGAATTCCATGGGCAGGATGCCGGAATTGATCAGGTTGGATTTATGGATTCGCGCAAACGCTTTCGCGATGACTGCTTTGATGCCGAGATGCATCGGTGCGATGGCAGCGTGCTCCCGGCTGGAGCCCTGCCCATAATTTTTTCCTCCGATGATGAATCCGCCGCCCATCGCCTTGCACCGTTTTGGGAATCCAGGATCCACTTGGTGAAAGACATACTCGGAGATGGCCGGGATATTGCTCCGGAGCGGCAATATCTCCGCACCCGCCGGCAGGATATGGTCGGTGGAGATGTCATCCCCTACTTTAATGACTACCTTGCCCGAAAGCGTTGGCTCCAGTGCTTTCTTCACTTCCAGCTTCTTGATGTTGGGGCCTCGATGGACCTCCATGCCCTTTCGGGGTGCAAAAATCATGCGGTCGTCGATGACAAATTCTTTCGGCTCCACGATTTTCGGATACGCAATGCCCAGATCGCGGGGGTCGGTGATTTTTCCTTTAAGGTACGTAGCGACGGCTGTTTCCGGGCTGGACAGAAACACCTGGTCATGCTCCGTGCCGCTCCTTCCTTCCCAGTTCCGCGGGAATGTGCGCACCGATATCACATCCGTACCCGGTGCATTTCCCATCCCGATGCAGGCATTGCAGGACGGCTCGGCTATTCTGGCGCCGGCGCGTAAATAGGCTGCCAAGCCGTTGTCACGGTTCATTGTCTCCAGGATCTGCCGTGAGCCGGGGATGATATGAAATGCGGTCTCGAACGATGGCAAATGCTTTTCCAGCACTTTTGCGCCGACCATCAAATCTCTATACCCTGAATTCGTCGATGATCCTATCATTACCTGCTGTGCTTCCGTGCCTGCCACTTCACGGACCGGTTTCACGTTACCCGGTGAATAAGGGCATGCAATCAGTGGCTCAACCTTGCTTAAGTCAATCTCAATGATGTTCGCATATTCTGCATTGCTGTCTGCTTCCAAGGGAATGAAATCCTTCTCCCGCTTTTCTGCGGCGAAATACTCCTTGGTCCGCTCGTCAGAAGGGAACACCGACGTAGTGGCGCCGGTTTCAGCACCCATGTTGCCGATGGTAGATCGTTCTTCAACGCTTAAGGTTTTCACGCCCGGGCCGAAATATTCCAGAATCTTTCCAGTGCCACCATCCACATTGATCCTTCGCAGCACTTCCAGGATGACATCCTTGGCCGTGCACCAGGGTTTAAGCTGATTTGTCAATTTCACGCCTACTATTCTCGGCATCCGCAGCGTGTACTTTCCGGTGGCCATCGCGACCGAAACATCCAGGCCGCCGGCGCCGATGGAAATCATGCTGCTTCCCGCCGAAGTAGGCGTGTGGCTGTCCGCGCCGATCAACATCTGGCCCGGTTTTGTGAAGCGCTCCATATGCACGAAATGGGAGATTCCATTGCCCGGTGCAGAAAAATAGACGCCATATTTGGCGGCGATGGTGCGCAGGAACAGGTGGTCATCCATATTCTTATGGTCGGTCTGCAATAGGTTATGGTCCACATACTGGATGCAGAACGAAGGCTTCACGGTGGGAATACCCATGGCCTCAAACTCCAGAAAGGCCATCGTGCCGGTAGCATCCTGGGTAAGCGTCTGGTCCACCTTCAGCGTAATTTCAGAGCCGGGCTCCATAGCGCCTTCCAGGAGATGCGCTTTGATGATTTTTTCCGCGAGTGTCAATCCCATAAGAACCACGGTAAAAAGGAACTCTATTTAATTTTTGCCTAAATGAACCGATCGGCTACTTTCACGACATTTCGTACTTGTTCTGCTGTCTTCCTGAACGCCTTTTTCTCCGCGGCATTCATCTTGACTTCGATGACCTTCTCGACCCCATTCTTTCCCAAGACAACGGGTACGCCGATAAATAACCCTTTCTGTCCATACTCCCCGTCCAAATAAGCCGCTACCGGCAATACCCTTCTTTTGTCCAATAAAATCGCTTCCGCCATCTCAGCAATCGCAATGCCCGGAGCGACCCATGCGGACGTCTTCAGTAGCGGCAAAAACTCACCGCCGCCGTTCCGTGTCCGCGCCACAATCTTCTCCAGCTCTTTCTTGGGCAGCCAGTCTTCCACCGGAATGCCGGCGACGTTGGCATACCGCAGCACCGGAATCATGGTGTCCCCATGGCCGCCCATCACGAAGGCCGTGACATCCTGCACCGACACGTCCAGCTTTTCGGCCAAAAAAGCCCTGAAGCGTGCGGAATCCAGGGTTCCGGCCATTCCCATGACGCGCTGTTTCGGGAACTTTGACACCCTGGCAGCCACGTGCACCATCGCGTCCAGCGGATTGGAGACGATGATCAATATGCACTTCGGAGAATATTTTGCGACCTCTTTGGTTGCTGATTTTATGATGTCGGCATTGACTTTCACCAGATCATCGCGTGACATGCCTTCCTTTCTTGGCATGCCTGCAGTAATCACCACAATATCTGAATCTTTCGTAAGGCGGTAATCCCCGGTGCCGGTGATGGACGCATCAACACCTGCAATGGGCAATGCTTCCTGCAGATCAAGCGCCTTTCCCTTGGCATGGGGTACTACAATATCCACCAGCACAACGTCTGCCAAGTGCTTCGATGCGATCCACAGCGCAGCGGCGCTGCCCACGTTGCCCGCTCCGATGATGCTGACTTTTTTTCGCTTCAAGACGTTTACCTCACCACACACGTTGTTTTGTCGGCAAAATGCTCCGGTATGTGTTTCTTCCCAAGTTCAAACATCTCCTCGGGGCTCATGGCGGTGGTGCGGCCTTCTCCATACAGCTGTTGGATCTCTTCGAAAATATTCCTGACCCCCACATGGCTCTTGTCCACCTCTTTCATCCCAAGGCACTGCTCTACCCATAATGCGACGCCCGCCAGGCCACTTTTGTCTGTTACAGAGACAGACAGCGGACGGTTCAGGACTTTTGCAGTGTCAAAAATGTTGTAGATCTCCTCGTTCTTGATGGCGCCATCCGCATGGATTCCGGCCTGGGTGACGTTGAAACTTTCCCCTACAAACGGATAATTGGCAGGCACCAGCGCTCCCACTTCGTTCCGGAAATAATTGCCTATCTCCGTGATCACGCTTAGATCCATGCCGTTCGTGCCGCCGGCCAAAGACGCATACTCAATGCACAACCCCTCTACCGGCGGGTTTCCGGTGCGCTCCCCGAATCCCAGCAGCGTTCCGTTGGCAGACGCGCAACCGTAGAGCCATGCCGTAGACGCATTGACCAGCACCTTGTGGAAATCGTTGTGGCCGTGCCATTCCAGCTGCTCTTTCGGCACATTGGCTTCGTGCACCAGCACATTGACGAGCTTGGGCACGCTTCTCGGCAATGCCGCGCCGGGATACGGCACACCGTACCCCATGGTGTCGCAGATGCGTATCTTGATGGGCATGCCGGACTCTTCCTGGAGTTTCATCAGTTCCTGCGCATACGGGATTACAAAACCGTAGATGTCTGCCCGCGTCGTGTCCTCGAAATGGCATCGCGGCCTGACCTCGGAATCAATGGCCCTCCGTACAATCGAGAGGTATTTCTCCATGGCTTTTTTCCGGTCCAGCCCGAGCTTCATGAACGTATGGTAATCCGATACGCTGGTCAGGATGCCTGTCTCCTCCAAGCCCATCTTCTTGACCAGTTCAAAGTCCTTCTCCACCGCGCGGATCCATCCCGTGACTTCAGGGAACGTGAAACCCATCTTCCTGCATTTCCGGACCGCTTCCTTGTCCCTGTCGCTGTACAGAAAGAATTCGCATTGCCGGATGACGCCGTTCTTGCCACCCAGCCGGTGGAGCATCTCATATAAGTCTGTAATCTGCCCGACCGTGTATGGCGGCCTGGCCTGCTGGCCGTCCCGGAAGGTCGTGTCGGTGATCCAGAATTCGTCCGGCGGATCGAGGTCTACAAACTTTCCGTCAAATACTGTTTTGGGTACTTCGCTGTAGGGAAATACCTCTCTCAACAGATCGGGGCTCTCCTCGTGCTCAACAGGAAACCGTTTCCCGGTGGGCCTCTGATAGACGTCTTTCCTGGCCTGCAGGAACTGAAATCTTCCCACGTGCACCACCCCCTTTAAACCGTTCTAAACCGGTGAATTTTATAAAGCTTATGTTTATATGTGGCTCCGTTCAAAAAGTCGCTGTAGCCGTCGGCTGACGCCCATCTGGAGTGCTGAGTAGTCGATTTTTAGATATCCGCCTTGGTGCGGAGCGCGGCCTTTTTGACAGCTTCCGCGACAGCAGGCACGACCCGCTTGTCCAGGGCATCCGCGATGATGTTCTCTTTAGACGGGGTTTTGATGAAATCAGCCAGCGCGTGCACAGCCGCCAACTCCATCTCGGTATTGATGGTTTTCGCCTTCGCCTCAAAAACCCCTTTGAAGAGGCCGGGAAATGCGAGTACATTATTGATTTGGTTGGGAAAGTCGCTTCTGCCGGTGGCTACCACAGCAGCTCCGGCTTCCAGCGCCTGGTCCGGCATGATTTCAGGAACCGGGTTGGCCATCGCGAATACGATCGGATCCTTCGCCATTTTCTGGATCATATACGGCTTGATCAGGTCCGGGCCTGCTACGCCGATCAGCACATCCGCCCCTTCTACAGCATCCGCGATGGTGCCTTTGATCTTTTTTCGGTTGGTATAGCTGGCAATCTCTCGCTTAGGAGCGTTTAGGTTGGGTCTCCCTTCATAGATGATGCCATCCCTGTCGCATACAATGATTTCTCCGATAGGGGTGCACATCTCCGGATTGTATCCGACGCACTTCAGAATTTTTGTGGTGGCAGTGCCCGCAGCCCCGGCACCGAGCACGACCACTTTCAATGCTCCGAACTTTTTCTTCACTACCTTCAGCGCATTGATCAGCGCGGCCAGCAGCACGATGGCCGTGCCGTGCTGGTCGTCGTGGAAAACCGGGATGTTCAGCTCCTTTTTTAAGCGGTCTTCGATCTCAAAGCACCGCGGCGCAGCAATATCCTCCAATTGGATGGCTCCGAAGCCCGGCGCAATTCGTTTCACAGTATGGATTATATCTTCCACGTCCTGAGTATCGAGACAGATGGGGAACGCATCCACCCCTCCAAACTCTTTGAAGAGGACGGCCTTTCCCTCCATCACCGGCAGTGCCGCTTCCGGCCCGATGTTTCCCAGGCCCAAGACAGCGGATCCGTCGGTTACGATGGCAACGATATTCCCTTTAGAAGTGTAATTATAGACATTGTCCTTGTTTTTTGCGATCTCGATGCATGCCTGCGCCACACCTGGAGTATACACCAAGGACAGATCTTTTCTGCTCTCTATCCTTATTTTTGAGCAAACCTCGATCTTTCCCTTCATTTCACGGTGAAGCGCCAGCGACTCAATGTATACACTTGTCCCTTTTTCGTTAGAAATTACCTTCACCCCCTCTTTCTTCCGGTACGGAATCTACAGGTCTAGCGCTTTCTTCAGCGCCTGGACATCATAACCTACGATGATCATTCCATCGATGTCAATTACCGGGACGCCGATCTGGCCGCTTTTCTCCGTCATCTCCTGGGCTGCTTTTTTGTCCGCAGCTACATCGATGTCTTGGAACGGAATCTTGTGCTCTTTCAGGAACTCCTTGGCCTTATGGCACCACGGGCATACCGGGGTGCTATAGACTTTGACTTTCTTCTGTGCTTTTTTCTCTACCATTAGATGGAACCCCCTGTATTTTTCCAACTTCAATTACTATTTAAATATTATCATTGGCTGAAAAGGGAGAAGGGAGCTATTTCTACCTTTTCTTTAATCCTTAAATCAGATGCTTTAATCGACTCCTGCATGGATAGTTAAGCTTAAATACCCATTATCATTATTAAATTAAAAATTTACAAAATAAATAAATTCCTTTGTGTGTGGGGTGAGGAGCATGAAATACACCGTGATTGCGCCGGTGGGCGACCATATCGATGACCTGTATGTGGGCATACGCGAATTCCCGACCGAGCGGGTGGTGCTGATTGTGCCGCCCAACCGGAAGAGCGAGGCCCAACAGGCAAAGAAAGGGCTTGAAAAGTTCAGGATTCCGGTCAGCCTGCGCGAGATCAAGGGCAACATCTGGGAAGAGATGTTCAAAACCGTTTCGGAAATCAAAGAGTTGGAGAAAGACAGGCAGGTTATTGTGCACGTTTCCACCGGCGATCGGGACACGCGTTGTGCGGCCACCAGCGCTGCCTATGTCAACGGCATAAAAGCGTTTGCAGTGGACGGCGACCAGGCCATGCTGCTGCCGGTATTGAAATTCTCCTACTACAAGATCCTTACTGACAAGAAGCTGGAGCTGCTGCGGCTGCTCAATCATAAGGATTGCTGCTCTTCTCTGGAAGAGTTGAGTAAAAAATCGAAGATGAGCCTCCCCCTGATTTCCTACCACATCAACGGCAATCTGAAGTCCGAAGGGCTGAAGGATCTGGGCCTTATAGAGACAGCCGAAGAAAAAGGCCGTGTTGCCGTAAAACTGAGCATGATGGGGAGATTGCTGCTGAAAGGATATATCCACTAAAATCATCCTCAGATAACTTTATTCAGGACGGGACGATTGTTTTCGTTACCCGGGATTTCTCAATTTGTCTATACAGGAAATAAATCACTACAAGATAAAACATGTAGGATAGGATCTCCAACAGGCTTGGGTTTCCATTATAGCCGAACAGTCCCGTCAGGAAGCTCCCGAGGGCGCCTTTCTCATGCAGCGCCGGATATATCCCCTGCGCTGCAAGCGGTGCGGCAGGGTTGATATCCCAGACGTGCTCAATGATCGGGTTGAATACTCCGGCTTCTTCGAATTCATGGACGCCATGTGCAACAAGGCCTGCCGCAAACAATATCAGTAGGATGCTGCTTACGTTAAAGAGCCTTTTGAGGTTGATTTTCTTGACACTCATGAAGAACAGGTACCCTACCACTATTGCAATCCCGATGCCCAGAAGGCCGCCGATAAAATGGACGCCGTTCGCGTAATTGAGAGCGTTCAGGAAAATCACCGTTTCAACCCCTTCCCGCACGATGGCAATGAATATCAGGAGGAAAATCCCGACGTGGGAGAACAAAGGCTCTGTTTTCATCAGATGCTTCTCGACTTTGCTCTCGATCTCTTTTGCGATATGCCTCTGCTTCATCATCCAGAGGATCATGGTCGTCAGCAGGAAAGCGCCGATGAGCATCGTCGTCCCCTCAAATATTGCTTCGGCCTTTCCTTCAAAGCCGCCTGCAATGACGGTAAATGCAAGGGCCGCCAGCAGGCTCGCAAGAATTCCGAAAACAATCCCATAGTAGACGGTCTTTTTATAGTTCCGGTTGTTGGTCCTGTTCAGATAGGCAAATACGATTCCCACAACCAGGCTCGCTTCCAAGGTTTCTCTGGATGTTATCAAAAAAGATTCCAGCATGTTAAAACGCTCTTTTTAATCATCAAGGCAATACTGACTTTTTCATTCACGCCCTTAAACCGTGATTAAGTTCGGACACCCAAACTTATATATAAATCTTTTGATTGGTTCGGTATACCGAACAGAATTTCATTTCAGGCCGGAAAGCACTTTTTCCAGCCGCACCACCGTATCGTCGCTGAACGCATGCTCTAAATTGCAGGCCTCGTCGTGCACCCTGCCGTACGGCACGTGCAGCACTTCCGAGAGAAATTCGCTGAGGACCTTGTATTTCCTGAAGATTCGTGTTGCTTCCTTCAGGCCTTTTTGCGTTAGCAGGATGACCTTATGCTCGCCGTAGCGGATAAATCCTTCCTCTTCCAGGCGCTTCAGCATCTCCGAGACAGAGCCCTTCGTGATATCCAGGTAGCTGACCAGATCCACAGCCTTCACTTCTTTTCCGAAATCCTTCCTGAACTGGTAGATGGCCTTGAGGTACATCTCCTTGCTTAACCGGTCCCGCTGCTCCTTATGCAGATTCAGATGCTCTTTGATGCTTAAATGGTGGGTCATGAAAACCACAAAGGGACGGGGTTTTTATAAAGATTTCCTATCATGGGGGTTATCCCGAGCGGAACCCCCTCCCTATTGCGCATTGAATTAAACATTTTCTTTAGCGAAAGCGCCCGAACAAAAATTTCCTACGGAAATTTTTGGGATGATCCGTATCACAGAGAAAAAAAGAATTTAACCATTGTTTCGTTTCTTTTTATGCTCACTCTCCATTAAGTTCGTCCTCCCGAACACCCATACTTTTATAAACTGATTTTCCGTAAGCAGTTCCGATGGTTGCCTATTATGATTTGTGGGTCGTATTCATTTTTGGCCTTATCACAGCATTGGCCACCGGATTGGGCGCCCTGCCTTTCTTCTTCACAAAAAAAATCCCGGAGATTCCTGAAGCATTGCTGTACGGTATCGCTATCGGGGTGATGATGTCTGTTTCCGTACTGGGGCTCGTTCCGGAAGGCCTGAAATACGGCACGGTCACCAGCGTGAGCATAGGCATCATTTCGGGCGCTTTATTTCTGCATCTCGCCAACCATTTGCTTCCCCATCAGCACAACCTCTACCAGAAACTGACCGGTGCCAATAAGAAATCGCTGTTCCTGATTGTGGGCGTGTTGACTGTCCACAGCCTTCCCGAGGGATTTGCCGTTGGAACAGCGTTTGCCGGCTCCAAAGAGCTGTTCTGGCTGGTTTTTCTGGCCATCTCCATCCACAACATCCCTGAAGGCCTTGGTGTCTCAGTGCCCATGGCCTTAAGCGGTGCTTCTAAATGGCGCATGGTATTTGTTTCTATCTTTACCAGCCTGCCGCAGCCCATAGGCGCGGTGATCGCCTATTTGATGGTCACCTCAATCAAGGGCTTTCTTCCTTTTTCATTCGGCTTTGCAGCGGGCGCCATGATCATGATGGTGCTTTACCACATGTCGCCTGCCGATTACCATATCAAGAAAAAAAGCTGGGCCTCTATCGGGACCATTATCGGCCTGAGCATGATGATTATTCTGGACGTATCCTTTAAGTTTCTATGGTAAATGCTCAGCTGCGCGTTAAGAACGCAAACCA